>NZ_CP156081.1:2610309-2923211 GCF_039830135.1 Defluviimonas sp. SAOS-178_SWC
TTCACGTCGTCGCGGACAAGGCCCCGGCCCATGGAGATCTTCTGCTTGTTGTCGGGGCTGAGGTTCGACGCGCGGGTGCCGAGCATCTCGGTCACTTCCAGCATCGCCGCGATCTCCTCGACCCGGGCCTTGACCCGATCCTCGCCAACGCCCCGGTTGCGCAAGGGGAAAGCGAGATTGTCGTAGACGCTCATCGTGTCGTAGATCACCGGGAACTGGAACACCTGCGCGATATTGCGCCGGTCCGGCGGCAGGCCGGTCACGTCCTTGCCGTCGAACAATATCCGCCCCTCGGACGGTTGAAGAAGGCCGGATATGATATTGAGAAGCGTAGATTTTCCGCAACCGGACGGCCCCAGAAGCGCATAGGCCCCGCCATCCTGCCAGTCGAGGTTGATCTCCTTCAGCGCGTAATCCTCGGGCCCTTTCGGGTTGCCCATGTAGCTGTGACGCAGCTTGTCGAGGGTGATCTTGGCCATCTCGTCCTCCTCACGCCACAAACGCGCCGTCGGGCGCGAAATAGAAGCAATGGGCGGGATCCATGAAGAACTCCTGATCATCGCCCACCCGGTAGGGATGCACCCCCGGCGCGAGCGAAACCCAGATCTCCGCCCCCATGCGGAAATGCGCGGTGGACTCCGAGCCGGACAGTTCGGTGATCTGCACCGTCCCAGTCATCGGCACATGCGCGCGCTCGGACCGCACGGGCGAGATGTAGTTCGGGCGAATCGCGACTGTGTAGGCCCCGTCGCGAAGGCCCGCCGCCGCCCCGGTCAGTGTCCAGCCGACGCCGTGGCCAAGCTCCATCCGGTCGCCTTTCTTCGTCACCGGCGCGGAATTGATCGGCGGGTCGGAAAAGACCTTGGCCGAGGTCAGCGTGTTTGGATGGCGGAAGATCTCTGCCGTGGCCCCGAACTGCGTCACCCGCCCGTCCTGCATCAGGGCCGTCTTGCCGCCCAGCATCAGCGCCTCTGCGGGTTCCGACGTCGCATAGACGACAATGGCACCTCGGCCCGCGAAAAGGTCCGGCAACTGGTCGCGCAACTCCTCGCGGAGCTTGTAATCGAGGTTCGCCAGAGGTTCGTCGAGGAAGACGGCCGTCGACTCCTTGGCGATGGCGCGGGCGAGCGCGGTGCGCTGCTGTTGCCCGCCCGACAGTTCATGCGGGCGGCGGTGCAGCATCGGCCGCAGTTGCAGCACGTCGGCCGCCGCCTCCACCCGCCCCTGGATCTCGGACTTCGCCATGCCTGCGACCCGCAAGGGGGAGGCTATGTTGTCGAAGACGGTCATGTGCGGATAGTTCACGAAGAACTGGTGGACGAGGCTGATATTGCGCTTTTGCGGCGACAGGCCCGTCACGTCGCGCCCGTCCATGAAAATCCGCCCGGAAGCCACCCGGTCGAGCCCGGCCATCAGCTTGATCAGCGAGGTCTTGCCCGATCCCGTCTCGCCCAGGAGGACGTTGAAGCGTCCCGGCTCCAGAACCAGTGAAGTTTCCTTGATATGCGTCACCTGGCCCACGCGCTTGGTGATCGCTTTCAGTTCGAGCGCCATGTCCCCTCCCCGGATCTTGTCCACAGGCCGGAACCTGCGGCTGGCGAAGGCCGGGGCGCGCGTGCTGCCCCGGCCCTGCCCGCCCGGACGTCGCCGGACGGGCCGTTTTTGTCAGGACCTCAGTTCTCGGCCCACTGCTTGATCAGCTCGTCGTAGCTGATCGTCACGCCCTGCTCTTTCTCGTTCTCGAGCTTGGCATGCGGGCCGTTCTCCTTGCCGAGCCATTCGGACGGATCGACCTCGGGGTTCAGGCGCGGGCCGCAGCCGCCGTAGACGTTGGCGCTTTCGTCGGCCGCCTGCATCCGGGCCATCGTGATGTCCATCTCTTCGGCAAGACGGTCCATGGCTTCTTGCGGAGTGAAGGCACCCGAGTTCACGTCACCGATCTGCTGCCACCAGATCTGCGCGAGCTTCGGATAGTCCGGCACGTTGATGCCGGTGGGCGACCACCGCACACGGTCGGGCGAGCGGTAGAACTCCACGAGGCCGCCAAGTTTCGGCGCGCGTTCGGTGAAGCTTTCATGCCGCACCGTGGAGTCGCGGATGAAGGTCAGACCCACATGGGACTTCTTCACGTCGACGGTCTTCGACACGACGAACTGGGCGTAAAGCCAAGCCGCCTTGGCACGGTCTTCCGGCGTCGACTTCAGGAACGTCCACGAGCCCACGTCCTGGTAGCCGACCTTCTGGCCTTCCTTCCAGTAGGGGCCGTGCGGGCTTGGCGCCATCCGCCACAGCGGATTGCCGTCGCCGTCCACGGTGTTGTTGCCTTCCGACTTCGGCTTCACCATGTCGGCGGTGAAAGCAGTGTACCAGAAGATCTGCTGGGCGACGTTGCCCTGGGACAGCGCCGGCAGCGACTGGTAGAAGTCGTAGGAGGCCGCCCCCGGAGGCGCGTATTTCCTGAGCCACTCGTCCCACTTGGCGATGGCGAAGACCGCCGCCGGGCCGTTCGCCTCGCCGCCGCGCGACACCGAGGCACCGGCCGGGTTGCACGATCCGGCTTCCATCCGGATGCCCCATTCGTCGATCGGCACGCCGTTGGGTTCGCCCGGAGACCCCGCCCCGGCCATCGAGAGCCAGGCATCGGTCATCCGCCAGCCAAGGTCCGGTGCCCGCTTGCCATAATCCATGTGGCCGTAGATCTGGACGCCGTCGACCTCCTTCACATCGTTGGTAAAGAACTCGGCGATATCCTCGTAGGCCGACCAGTTCACCGGCACACCGAGGTCGTAGCCATACTTGGCCTTGAACGCTTCCTGCAGATCGGCACGGTCGAACCAGTCCTTGCGGAACCAGTAGAGGTTGGCGAACTGCTGGTCGGGAAGCTGGTAGAGCTTGCCGTCGGGACCGGTGGTGAAGCTCGTGCCCATGAAGTCCGGCAGGTCGAGGCCCGGGTTCGTGACGTCGGCCCAGCTCCCGGCCATCATGTCCGACAACGGATAGGCGAGCTGAAGGCGCGAATGGGTGCCGATGAGATCCGAGTCGTTCACGTAACCGTCATAGAGGTTGCGCTGGGTCTGCATCTGCGTCTGGACCGCCTGCACGACCTCGCCTTCGCCGAGGATCTGGTGGTTGACCTTGATTCCGGTGATCTCCTCGAACGCCTTGGTCAGCACTTCGGATTCATAGGAATGCGTCGGGATGCCTTCCGACAGCACGTTGATTTCCATGCCCGCAAAGGGCTCTGCGGCCTTGATGAACCATTCCATCTCCGACATCTGCTCGTCTTTCGAGAGCGCCGAAGGCTGGAATTCGTTGTCGATCCATTTCTGTGCGGCCGCGGCGTCGGCAAAAGCCGATCCGGCCCCCGCAATGACAGCACTCACTGCCACTGCGGAGAGAAGATACTTCCGCATCCTGTCTCCTCCCTGAGATATGAGAGCCAGTTTCCCTGGCTAAGCGATAGTCTGCCGAGCTGTTCGCGTTTGTCAAACTAAAACTTTAGTAGAAAATAGATACACAAAAACACGCCACAACACATTGAAATAAAGTTATATTTCAAATCTTAATTAGAGCGACCTCCTGTCTCCACGCGCCTGAACCGCGCCGAAGTGCATGATGTGGGCGCCTGTCTCCGACGCGGCGGACAGCCCTCCGACCACGGGCGGGTTTTCGCAATCTCGCCCGGTTCTCGGCAAAGAATGGCCATCCCCGCATGGCGAACTGGCCGCAGACATCAACGGCCCGGAGACCCGGATCTCATGAAAGGACGCTTTGAAACGGCCACCGCGGCCGCGACGCGGCGGCATGGCCGTGCGGTCAACCCTCTGCGCAGGGTCGTTGGCGTCGTGCTGGTTGCCCTCGCGTCCACCACCGGCGCGGCCGCGGCACCGAAACCGTTGACCTCACACCTGGTCGCGGTCAAACCCATTGCCGCGCCGAACGGGGTCGGCGATCTTTGCCGCCGCTATGACTGGGCTTGCGCCAACCCGGCCGGTAGCCGGATCGCGGCCGGGAACGTCTTGGCACTCGCCAAAGCCGTGAACGCGGCGGTCAACGCAAAGGTCCGCGAAGTCTCCGACCGCCGGCAATACGGCCGCGAGGATGTCTGGGCGCTTCCAACGGCGCGCGGCGGCGATTGCGAGGATTTCGCGCTCGCCAAGAAGAAGCAACTGATCGAGGCAGGCGTTCCGCCGACATCCTTGCTGATTGCGACCGTCCTCGACAGGCGACGCAACCCGCACGCGGTCCTCGTTCTCAGGACCGCGACGGGCGACTACGTGCTCGACAACCTGACCAACCGGATCCTGCCCTGGCAGGAAACCGGCTACAGTTTCCTCAGGATGCAGAACCCCAAGGCCCCGCGCCTCTGGGACGCGATCCTTGCAGGCGGAATCTTCGCTCGCTCCTGAGCCCGAGCCGCGTCAGATCCCCTTCGGCGACTCCTTCTCCTTCGACGGCCGGTCGCTCGGCGCCCGTTCGTTGTCATTGTTGCGCGGCATTCTGCCGATCGAGGCTGTCGCCCCGTCGGCGAGGACACCGGCGACGTTCGGGCAGGCCTCCAGCGTATAGGTCAGGATCAGCGCGAATTCGCGGCTGCGCTGAAGGCTGTTGATCTCGCTCCGCGTGAATTCCGTCCGCTGGCAGAGAAACTCGACCTGCTCCTGCAAGGCAGCCGACATGACCGGCTGGGCGCTGGCCGCGCCTGGAAAAACCAAGGCGCCGACCAGAAGCGCAGCCGAAACACCGCCACAAAGCGGCAACGCGATGAACCTGTTCATGACCTTAACCCCCACAACGGCCCCGGCACCTCCGCGCCCGAACCGAACCAAAAAGTAGCACCCGGAAAAACATCGCATATCCGGCGGCAAATGTGACCGGAAAACGGCGAATTCCCGCCCGGAACGTGGCACATGTTGCGAAAATGCAGACAATGACCGCAACATGGTGCGGATTGGAGCGGGAATTCACCCTCCCGCTACGCGGTCCGTTCGGCAATCTCTGCCCCGGCCCGGGCGGAAAGCGCCATGATCGTCAGCCCGGGATTGTGGAACGGGTTGGTCGGAAAGGACGCGGAATCCGTGACATAGACATTCGGCGCGTCGTGCAGCCGGTTCTTCGCATCGCTCACATGCCGCTTGGGGTCGTCGCCCATGCAGGCACCTCCGGTCTCATGAATCGAGGAACCCGGGATCAGCGCACCTTCGGGTGTGTAGACCAGGGGCCCGGCGAGCTTGTAGGCCAGTTTCGAGATCAGGCTTTCGCGGCCCAGAAGGTCGTCGGGCAGCCCGAAGGTTTCCGACACGTCCTTCAGGCTCCGGTTCATGTCGCGGATCATCGCGCGTTCATTCTCCGAATGCCTGAGCGTGACCTTCGCCGCCGGAATACCCCAGGCGTCGCGCTTCGACGGGTCGATCTCCACCCGGTTCTCGGCGCGCGGCAACACCTCGCCGATCGCCATGAAAAACCAGCCCGGCTCCAGCCGCCCGACGGAACCCAGAAGCGAATAGCCGCGCAGAAAACCGCGCCCGTCGTCACCGCCGACATTGCGGAAGGAGGGGACGTAGATTCCCGATTGCTGGCCGAAATCGTAGGGGTCGTGGCCCGCGCCCATCCCCTCAATCTCGGGCAGGGTGCCGGCGCGGAAGACCATGAGGTGGTCAGAGAGGTAGCGCCCGAGATTTCCGCTCGAATTGCCAAGTCCGTTCGGATGGCGCCCGCCCCGGGAGTTGAGAAGAATCCGGCAGCTTTCGATGGTCGACGCCGCGACCGCGACATGGCGCGCCGCCACCGTGACCCGTTCGCGGCTGTCCGCATCAATATAGGTGACGCCAGTCGCGCGCCCGGTGTCGGGATCGGTCTCGATCCGCTCGACCACCGCGCCAGAGCGCAACTCGAACCGGCCCGTCGCCTCGGCGGCCCGCAAAGGGGGCGGCGTCCGGTTCGGCATGTGGTGAATGATCCGGCAGGTCGTCGCCGGCCGGTCGGGCCATTTCTCGGCCATCTCGGCCAGAAGCCGACGTTCGGCCTTCGTCAGTGGATGAGGGCCGGAATAGACGCCGTCGGGCAGGTTCGGAATGCCCGCCGCCTCTCCGGTCACGCCGAGGAACTCCTCGACCCGCGCATACCAGGGCGCGAGGTCGGCATGGGAGATCGGCCAACTGTCGCCGAATCCGTCCGCCTCGGCCGCCTTGAAATCGAGATCGGAGATGCGAAGCGCGTTCCGCCCCCAAAGGTGCAGCCGTCCGCCGACCTGCCGGGACCGGTACCAGTTGAACCGCGCACCCGTGCCGGTCGTATAGGGATTCTTCCGGTCGTTGAGGAAAAGGTGCGCGGTCTGCGGCGTGAAGGACATGCAGCGCGCCTGCACCTGCTGGCCGTTGAGGATCGCCATCACCCGCGTCAGGATCGAGACACGGCTGCCGCCCTCGTGGTCCGGTTCGGGGAAGTCCTTCGCCGGGTCGAGCTTGCGCCCCGCCTCCAGCATCAGGACACGGGCGCCCCGTTCCGCCGCTTCCTTGGCGACCCAGCCGCCCGAGGCGCCCGATCCGATGACGATGAGATCCCAGGGCTCGCTCATGGCTTCTTCGTCACATAGCCCCAGACCTCGCCCAAAATCCAGGACGTGGTCAGGATCATCGTGTAAGGAAGCGCCTTCAAATATCTGATACCCCTTCCCTTTTGCCTTTGCGTCAACCCGTGGCGGACCCAGAGGAGCGGCGGGATCAGCGGGCTCATGAGGATCAGCTTCCAGCGCTCGCCCTCGCCCATCGTCATCGTGCGGATATGGCCGAAAAGCCGCCCCCAGTGGAAGCGTTCGGGGATAAGATAGGAAAGCGTACAGGGCGGCCGGCCGTGGAAGATGATCATCTCGTTCGACAGCCAGAGCTTCTCGCCCTTCTTCATCAGGTAGTCGTGCAGGACCGGCTCGTGATACCGCTCCTTCCAGAGATGCCGCATTTCCTCAAGGGATTGCCGGGAATAGCTCACGTTGACATCCGACACCCACTCCGCCGGGCCGCTGTCGAACGGCAACCCGTAGCGGCCGAAATCGGTGAGGTAGAAGGCGAAGTTCAGAAGGCTCGCGGGTTCCCGGCATTCGATGCCGCCGCCAACGACGTGGCAGCCGGTTTCGGCATGCAGGCGCACGATCTGGCGCGCCCAGTCGGCGCGCGGATGGCCGCGATCCTCCAGAATGGCGATGATCCCGCCCCTTGACGCGGCAAGCCCCCGTGCCCTGCGGCGGTCGTAAAGCTCGTGCAGCCCCGCCTCGGTGGTAATCGGGTGAATGGGGTCGATCCGGCCGATATCGAGGAAGGTCACCGTCGGAAACTCCGCCGCCATCGCCGGAACCTCCGGGCGGCTCGCGTCATAGGGCAGAATAATTTCGTGGGAGGGCGGGTGGTCGAACGACGTCACCGCGCGCAGGAAATCGCGCAAGGGTTCGCCGCCGTCGATGATGGTGACGACGATGGACAGCTCCGGCCCCTCGCTCACAGCACCATCGCCCCGAGGTTCTCCAGCTGCACCGGCTGCCCGGTGCGCGAACTTTCGGCAACCGCCGCCGCCACCTCGACCGCCCTTAGCGCCGCGTGCCCGTCGGCGATGCGCAGGCCCGCGCGGCCTTCTGTCAGGGCGATGAACTCCGCCAATTCCTCCTGGAACGAGGCCAGAGCCGTTGTCTTCCACGATTTCAGTTTCTCGCGGATCTGGATATCGAGATAGCGCTTCTTCACCGTGGTGGTCGTGCCGCCGGGTTTTTCCATCGTGATCAGCATGTTCTCCATCGGCGCATAGGCGCCGCGCACCACGCCGTGGCTGCCATAGACCTCGACGGCGCTCTTGTAGCCCTTCCAGTCGGTCCAGGTCGCCTGGTAGATCGCCGGGACGCCCGAGGGCGACTTGAAGATCGCCAGGGCATTGTCTTCCGAACCTTTGACTTTCCACACCTTTTCAGTCGCGACGCCGTAAACCTCAGTGATCTCGCCCAGAAGGTGCCGCGCCATGTCGGTCATGTGGATGCCCACGTCCCAAAGCGCGCCGCCGCCCGAGATCTCCGACTTGTACTCCCAGTCGAAGGCAAATTTCGGCAGGCCCTCATGCCCGCCATAGACGCGGATATGGTCGATCTCGCCGATCCTGCCGCTCTCCATCACGTCCTTCACATAGGCGAAGGCCGGGTAGTAGCGCATGTTGAACCCGGCGCCGAGATGGCGCCCCGCGGCCTTCGCGGCGGCGAGGATGCGTCGGCTGCCCTCGACCGTGTGATGCAGGGGCTTTTCCGAGAGGACATGCAGGCCCTTCTCGAAGGCGGCAAGGCACAGGGGTTCGCGCACATGGGCGGGGGTGGAGATCACGACCCCGTCCATCGGCACCGACAGGAACTCTGCCAGATCGGTGAAGGCCGGCGCGCCGTGGGCGTGTTCGCGTGCCTTTTCCATAGTCATGTCCATGACGGCGGCAAGTTCCGCCTTCGGTTCCGCCAGAATCGTCGCGACCCGCATCTGGCCGATCTTGCCCGCCGCCCCGATCACTCCGATCCGCATCTGCCGTCCTTTCCGTCCGCCGGGTGGACGAAGCTCGAATTCCGAAAATCAATGCAAAACGGCTAGCATGGCGGCCGGATTCGGGCCAGCCTGCACCGGCCGGACAGGTTCCAATGGCGCCTGTCTGTGGCTATTCTGCGCTGCGGCGGCAAAAGGGGTAAGGACATGGAAACAGCGCTCAAGGGCAGGAAGGTCGTCGTCACCGGGGCGACCGGCTTCATCGGCCGCCGGCTGGTCTCGGCGCTGCTGAAGTTGGGCGCCGAGGTCACGGTGCTCACCCGCAGCCGCTCCGGCCTCGCCGATCTGCCCTCCGGCATCCGCGCCGAGATCGGCGGGATGGGCGATCCTGCCGTCCTCGCCCGCGCGCTGGCCGGGCAGGAAGTGCTTTTCAACCTCGCCTACGACGTCCGCGCCTCGGCGGGTGAGAACCTCGCCGCATTCGACCAGCTGCTTGCCGCCGCGCACGAGGCGGGCGTGGGCCGGATCGTCCATACCAGTTCCATCGTCGTCTACGACGCCTGGCCCGATCATGATTGCGACGAAGGAGGCAGCATGGAGCGCCCGGGCGGCAGCCCCTACCGGCAGGCCAAGATCGCGATGGAGAAACGGCTCCTCTCCGGACCGCTGCCCACCGCGATCCTGCAACCGACCATCGTCTACGGTCCGGGATCGTCGCTCTGGACCGACGGGTTCGCATCGGCGTTGCTGGCGGGTGGCGTGGTGCTGCCGGAACCGGAAGGGCTCTGCAACGGCGTTTTCGTCGAGGACGTGGTGCAGGCCTGCCTGAAGGCCGCCGCCCTGCCCGATCTTGGCCGCGAACGCTTCGTTATCTCGGGGCCAGCGCCTTTCGCCTGGTCGGCGCTCCTCGAAGGCTACGCCGCGATCCTCGGGCGCGGCGCTGTCCGCCGGGCGCCCTTGGCCGAGATCGAGCGAAATCTCGGCCCAAAGCCCGACGAAAGCGCCGATCACAGTCCCTCTCTCGCCGCCCGCGTCAGCGCCGTGGCGCGGCGGCTGATCGGCCACAAGCGGTTCGAGGCGCTGGTCCGGGCCTTGAAGAAGCGGCTTTCGAAGGGCGGGGAACTCTACCCCAACCACCACCTTCTGGAGGAATATTCCGGCAAGGGGATCTGCCGGATCAGCCATGCCCAGTCACGGCTCGGCTATGCGCCGGACTTCGATCTGGAACGCGGGCTGGCCGCGACGGCGGATCATTTGCGGGCGATGCGGGCCTGATTGCAACGGACGACGTGTCGGCCTGCGGCGGGAGCCCTTCCTGTTCGCGGGCCCGTGGTTACCGCCGTCCGGCCAGTGCGACATAGGTTTTCTCGAACTGCCGGTGCACCCAGTCGGGGTCGAAGCGGTCGAGCCTTGACTTCGCCAGAGCCGCCGCCGCCATTCGCGCGCGCAAGCCTTCATCAGTCAGGATTGCCGTCACCGCCCCGGCGATCGCCTCCACATCGCCGATCGGCACCACCGCGCCAACCTCATCGTCGATCAGTTCGACGACCCCGGAACAGGCCGTCGCCACCGCCGGAATCCCGGCCTGGAACGCCTCGACGATGGTGAAGGGCAAGGCTTCCCAGCGCGAGGTCAGGAGGAACAGATCCGAGGCACGCAGGTAAAGATGCGGCCGGTTCACCCGTCCCAGGAAGCGCAGATGATCCTGCACGCCCGTCTCGCGCGCCAACGCCGTCAGCTTCGCCTCGTCCACGCCGTCCCCAGCAACGACGAACCGGAAGCCGGGATGGTCCGGGATCATCCGGGCCACCGCCTCGATCAGGACGTCGATCCCCTTCTGATGTTCCAGCCGCGCGACGGTGATGATCAGCCGCTCACCATCGCCCAGAAGGTCGCGGCGAAGTGCGGCCACCTCCTCCGCGCTGTCCTCGGGCGGCGGCGCCACGCCGAGGCCCAGCACTTTCAGCTTCGCCTCTGGCACCCTGCCGATCTTGGCCAGATCCCCGGCCGAGCGGTGCGATGGCGTGATCACCAGATCCGCCTTCGCGGCGATGCCGCCGAAGGAGGCGATGCGGGACGGCTCCGAGCCGTGATACGTCACCGCAAGCGGGATATTGAGCCCGCGCCGCGCGAGGTTCGCCACCAGCGCCGGCGCCGATTCATGGGCGTGGATCACATCCACCGGGTTCCGCTTCAGCCAGCGGCGCAGCACCCATGCCGACTTCGCGACATTGAAAAGACGCGCGGGCAACGACCCGCCCTCGCCGGACACGTATTTCGTCGGCAGGTCGAGGAAATCCGTCTCCGTCTCCGGCCCCGCCCAGGCCGCCGGCGTGCCGCCGAGCGTCACCCGGTGGCCCTGCCCCCGCATCCAGTCGCGCAAGGCCAGGACATGGCGGGTGATGCCGCCGACCCCGAACTGCGTCTGCATTTCCAGAATGTGAAGCCGCCCGCCCGCGGAAGTGTCCTTCGCCATCGTGCCAAATTCGCTTTTCTCAACCCGTCCCTCGTCCATAGCGCAACCCTGCGCGCGCCGCACCTGCAAGATCGGCCCGCGCCACATTTCCGTCGCCGATCGGCTCCGGCGGGGAAACGAAGTGGCGGATTTGCCACCTTTGCCCACGCTCGCGCCGGACCATATGCGCGCGCCGGTCGAAGCGATTGGGCATCCGCCCCAAATCGGCATAGGTAAAGGCAACGCAACAAGGCAGGGACGCGCCGCGCGATGCATGTCGGGATAGACGCCAGCGCCTGGGACAACGAACGCGGCTTCGGGCGCTTCACTCGCAGCCTCGTCGAGGCGCTCGCGGCCCGCGACAGCGGCTTTCGCTACACGCTCCTCTTCGGCCGTCCGCCGGAACGCCCGGTGCCCGCAGGCGTCGCCACCGTGATCGCCGGGGCGCAGAAGTCGATGGCGGAGGCATCCTCCGGCACGGGCGCGCGGGCCGGGGCCGACATGCTGACGCTGTCGCGGGCGGCGTCCCGGCTCGGCGCGGATCTCTTCTTCTTTCCGGCCAGCTATTCCTTCTTCCCGATCTTCTCGCGGGTGCCGAAACTCGTCTGCATTCACGACACGATCCCCGAACGCTTCCCCGACCTCATCTTCCCGACACGGCGCAACTTTCGGTTCTGGCAGGCGAAATCCTGGCTTGCCCGCGCACAGGCGACGCGAATCCTGACGGTATCGGAGGCATCGGCCGCCGATATCTCATCCATGCTTCGCGTGCCGCGCGACCGGATCGACGTGACGACCGAAGGGGCGGACGCGACCTTCCGCCCGGTCACCGATCCTGCGCGGCTTGCAGCCACCCGCGCCCGCCACGGCATCGCGGAGGGCGACAAGGTGCTGATATATATCGGCGGCTTCAACCGTCACAAGAACGTGCTGAGGCTGATCGAGGCGATGCCGGCGATTCTCGCCGCCTGCCCGGGCGCCCGGCTGGTCATCGTCGGCCGCACCACCGGGGACCGGTTCTGGGACAATGTCGACGAATTGAAGGCGGGGGCCTCGAAGGATGCCCGTGCCTCGGACCGGATCGGCTTTGCCGGAGAGATTTCCGACGCCGACATGGCGGAGCTTCTCAACGTCTCCGAAGCCTTGGTCTTTCCCTCGCTCTGGGAAGGCTTCGGCCTGCCGGCGGTCGAGGCGATGCAGTGCGGCACGCCGGTCCTCGCCTCGGACCGCAGCAGCCTGCCGGAGGTGGTCGGCGACGGGGGGCTCCTCTTCGATCCCGAACGGACGGAGGATCTTGCCGGCGCCGCGATCCGACTTCTGACCGAGCCCGGCTTGCGCGATCGGCTGGCGGCGGCGGCATCCGAACGCGCGCGCCTCTTCACATGGGAGAAGGGCGCGGAGCTGACCGAGGCATCGTTCAGAAAGACCTCAGGGCGCGCCTGAATGCGCAGCACTGAGGGCCGCGCCGACCCTGGGCGGGCGCTTCTCAACGGCCGAGCATGGAACTTAATGGTGCCACAACCCTCCACCGGTTTTCCTAAGCCCGACGCAGCAATGCGCCCTCCCGAGGGGAGGGTCGGGCGCGGCCCGGGCTGGTCGCCCGAACCATCACGGGTAGGAAGCGCAGCCCAAACCTCTGACGCCCCTCACGCCCGGCCGAACTCGTCCTCGATCCGCTCGATATCGTCCTCTTCGAGATAGGTGCCGGTCTGCACCTCGATGATCTCGACCGGGATCCTGCCGGGATTGGCCAGCCGGTGAACCTCGCCGATCGGGATGTAGACGCTCTCGTTCTCGTGCAGGACCGAGACCTTGTCGCCCAACGTCACCTCGGCGGTGCCGCGCACCACGACCCAATGCTCGGCCCGGTGATGATGCTTTTGCAGCGACAGCCGCGCGCCGGGCTTCACGACGATCCGCTTCACCCGAAACCGTTCGCCAAGGTCCATCGTCTGGTACCAACCCCAGGGCCGGTGGTTTCGGATATGCTCGACTGCCTCCGGCCGACCCTGGCCCTTCAGCGCGCCGACCAGCGCCTTCACCTCCTGCGCCTTGTCGCGCGGGGCGACCATGATCGCGTCCGTGGTCTCGACGATGGCGAGGTTCTCGACCCCGAGGGCACAGACCAGCCGGTGCTCGGAATGGATGAGGTTGCCGCGCGCGTCCAGTGCCAGCGCATCGCCGCGGACCGCATTCTCGTCCGCGTCGCGCTCCGACGCCGCCCAGACCGCGTTCCAGTCGCCGACATCCGACCAGCGGAACCCGGCGGGAACGACGACCGCCTCGGATGTCCTTTCCATGAAGGCATGGTCGAACGAGATCGCCTTGACGCCCGCGAACGCCTTGCCCGGCACCCACATGCCGAGATCGGGTTTCATCGCGGCGACGGCATCGCCGACCGTGCGCACCGCCTCGGGCTCCAGCGCGGCCATCGCGTCGATGAGCCAGCCGGCGCGGAAACAGAATATGCCGGCATTCCAGAGGCAGCCCTCGAAGATCAGCCGGTGGGCGCGGTCCTCGTCCGGCTTCTCGACAAAGCGCGTTACCTTGAACGCGCCGCCCGCCGCCGCACCCGGCTTGATGTAGCCATAGGCGGTCGAGGGTTCGGTCGGCGTCACGCCGATGACCGCGATCCCGGTTTTCGCCACGGCCGACGCCGCCGCGCCGATGGCGCCGCGAAACGCGTCCGTCTCGCGGATCAGGTGATCGGACGGCATCACGGCGAGGATCGCGTCGGGATCGTCGGCGGCCGCGATGGTTGCCGCCAGAAGCACCGCCGCCATCGTGTCGCGCCGTGCCGGTTCGATGACGATGCGCGCCTTCGGGGCCACCGCCTCGACCTGATCGCGGATCGTGAACCGCACGGGGTGAGAGCCGATCACCATCGGGTCGGCGAAATCCGGCCCTGTCGCCCGCCGGAGCGTCATCTGCAACAGCGTCTCGTCGCCGATGATCGGCAAAAGCTGCTTGGCCATCCCCTCGCGCGACACCGGCCAGAGCCGGGTGCCGGTTCCGCCGCAGAGAATGACCGGCAGGATCTTTTCGCTCATCGCCCACCCTCCCGGATCATTTCGCGCATTGCGGCACCGTGGTCAGGTAGCCCGGATCGAGATGTTCCGAGTACAGCACCAGCGTATTGTAGGTGTCGTCGAGGATATTGTTGTATTCCCGCACGATCCGCCCCTCCGGCGTCACCTCCAGAACCCGCCCCTGAATGGTCGAGGTGATCTGCCAGTTGCCGTTTTTCAGGTGCTGGTGCTTGCCCATGATGAAGCTGTCGAAGCTGAGGCCGGTGCCGTCGAAAAGATCGTGCGCCTGCCCGGTCTTCGGATCGACCTCGATGATGGAGGAGCGGAAGCGGTCGGTATTGTTGGAAAACACCGTGATCGTGCCGTTGGGCTGAAAATCGGCGTCGTGCTGGTGCTGCCAGGGGCCATACTGGGCCCACTTGATCTCACCCGTCTTGCGGCCGATCACGGCCAGCTGGTCGATATTGCGCATCGACACCAGAAGGTCGCCGGCCTCGAACTGCGGAAACGCCGCGGCCATTTCGGGCATCAGCTCCTCCAGGTCGTTGGGATGGAAGATGTCGGCCCGGTCGCCGTAATGCGTCGTGCGGTCGAACTTGTAACCCTCGGGCACCACCATCGCCAAACGGTTCGCCGGGGACTTGGCGATCACGTCGTCGATGAGGTCGATGGATTCGAGGATCTCGCCGGTTTCGGGATCGAAGCGGATCATCCGCTGGTCCTCGCCGCCATTCCAGATCGCCGACTGCCAGGTCCAGTAGCCGTCGACCCCGCGCTCGATCGAATGGTGGTAGATCTGATCGGTCTTGGCCCAGACCGGATCGCCGCAGGCATCGAGCCGCGCCATCCCCGGCGCGTCGTCCCAGACGACGAGAACCGAGCCGTCGGGCAGCATCGTGGCGATATGCGCGAACTCGCCGGGGCTGCCGCCGTCCTTGATCCGCGAATAGTCGATCGGCCGGGTGTTCACGACATTGCCGTCATCGTCCAGGAGGTCGAGGTGGTAGGTCTTGGTCGGGCCGTCGAAGCGGTTGATCACCATGTAGCCGGGTGCCGCTGCCGCCGCATCGTGCACGACGTAGCGCTCATCCGGGACGTCAGGTTTGCGCCGCGCGAAGGTGTCGGCCTGCAAAAAGAGCCCGGTCGCGCGGAAGGACCGCCAGGCGGTCTGCGCCTCGGAGACCTTCTGCCAGGGCCACCATTCCTTGTAGGTCGTCCACATCCCGGCAAGGAACGTCCCGACGAAGGCGAGGAATACGGCGGCGAGGATCGAAAGGGTCTTGGCGCTCATGCGAAATCCACGAAAGAAGCGGCGCGGCGCGCCGGGGCTATGGAAGGACAATAGACGGAGCGATGCGGCTTAGCGACCCCGCTCCACAATGCGCGGGCAATTGGCCGGAAGCCGGAAACAATTTTTCGCCTCGCGGGCATTTCACTCCGTTTCGCCGCCAACGCGGACCCGGCGCGTGAGAGAATCCATCGCCTCAAATCCACGGCCGCCACCCAAATCCGTCCCAGTGCCGACCCTCCTCGGCAGAGGCTATGCGCAACCTCCCCTTCCGATCAATCTGCGACTATGCAGACGGCTCGACATCCGCGGCCGATCTGTCACAATCGCCCGCGCTAACGGATTGAAAAAGCGGGCGGATATGGCACCGAAATTCGGGACGAGCGGGTTGCGCGGGCTGGTGAGCGAGCTGACGGACGGTCTTTGCGCGGGCTATACGCGCGCCTTCCTCGCTTCCGTGCCGCATCGGGGCCTTCTGATGATCGGGCGCGACCTTCGCCCCTCCTCGGCGCGGATCGCGGGCGCCGTGGCGGCGGCGGCGCGCGAGGCCGGGCTCGATGTCCGCGACTGCGGCGAACTGCCGACGCCCGCCCTCGCGCTCGCCGCGATGGCGGCCGGGGCGCCGTCGATCATGGTCACCGGCAGCCACATCCCCGCCGACCGCAACGGGCTGAAATTCTATTCCCCGACCGGCGAGATCACCAAGGCCGACGAGGCCGCGATCCTCGCCGCCTATTCCGGCGATGCTGGCGCCCCTCCCGCCGCGGCGGAGCTGCACAATTCCGCCCTGCCCGCCTACGCAATCCGCTACCGCGACGCCTTCGGGACGTCGGCCCTCAAAGGTCTCAGGGTCGGGGTCTATGAGCATTCCTCCGTCGCCCGCGACCTGACGCGCGATCTCACCGCCGATCTCGGCGCCGCGGTGATCCCGCTTGGCCGCTCGGAAAGCTTCATCCCCGTCGATACCGAAGCCGTCGATACCGGCACTCGCGCCCGTCTCGCGGGCTGGGCGGCGGCGCACCGGCTCGACGCCGTGATCTCGACGGATGGCGATGCCGACCGGCCGCTCGTCGCCGACGAGACCGGGGCTGTGATCCCCGGCGACATACTCGGCACGCTGACGGCCCTCGCCCTCGGCGCGCGGACGGTGGTGACGCCGGTCTCCTCCAACACGATGATCGAGGCGACGGGCCGCTTCGCGGCTGTCCTGCGCACCCGCATCGGCTCCCCCCATGTCATCGCGGCGATGGAGACGGCCATGCTGGACGCCGACGCCCGGACGGTCGGGTTCGAGGCCAATGGCGGATTCCTTCTGGGGTTCGAGGCCGACGGTCCCGGGGGTCGTCTCGCGCCGCTTGTGACCCGCGACGCGATGCTGCCGATCCTGATGCCGCTCGCCGAAGCGGTCCGGCAGGGCCGGCCACTCTCGGCGCTCGTCGCTGCGCTTCCCGACCGACGGACCGCGAGCGACCGGCTGGAAAATGTGCCAACCGAAACCTCTCAGGCCCTCGTCACCCGGCTCACCGAGGATACGACCGAACGCGCCCGGTTCTTCGCCGGTCTCGGCCCGGAACGCGGGATCGACACGACGGACGGGCTCCGGATCAGCTTCGCCTCGGGCAACATCGTGCACCTGAGGCCCTCGGGCAACGCGCCCGAACTCCGGTGCTATGCCGAAGCCAGCACGACCGCGGAGGCCGACGCCCTCGTCCGCCGCACCCTCGACGCGATCCGCGCCGCGATGGCTTGACGGCGGCCCGGCCCGCGAGGCACCGTCGCACCACCATCGAAAGGACCGCCATGACCCGCCTTGCCCGCACCCTCGCCGCCATCGACGCCGCCAACGGTGCCGATCCCGACCGGAGCGAAGGCACACCCGCCGCGCGGCTTTACGGTGAGCGGATGACGGCGGAACTGGAGCGGCTTTTCCCCGACGCGTCCGAGGACCTCAGGATCGCCGCGCGCGGCCAGCATATCGAACGCTGGACCTCCCCCCGTTCCGCCTATCCCGAGGGGCGCGAAGGCTACCTTGCCTGGCGGCGCGACCTCGCCGCCTTCCATGCCGGCCGGGTGGGCGAGATCATGTCCGCCGAAGGCTATGGGAACGACGCGGTCGAACGGGTCGGACAGATGATCCGCAAGGAGGGCATCAAGCGCGACCCCGAAGTCCAGGCGCTTGAGGACGTGATCTGCTTCACCTTCCTGCGCTGGTATTTCCAGCCCTTCGCCGAGGGTCGCGACGCGGGCGGGCTGGAACGCATCGTCGCGAAGACGGCGCGCAAGATGTCCGCCGAGGCGCGGGCGCGGGCGCTGAAGGAGTTCGACCTGCCCGCCCCCTTTGCCGCCGCATTCCGCATCTGAGTCCAGCGGAACAACCCTGAATTGTCCACCCGGCGGGTTGTCGCCCAATTCTGTTTCGGATTCGTAACTTTTCCCCGGTTTCGACGGGCGGACTGTTGCCGCGCGGACTCGCAATCCGGCGGAATGCCGCGCCGCGGCTTGGCGGATCGGAGTGTCGGGCGCAGAATCACTTGACGGAGCCGAAGCGCGGCCATATCTGCGCCGCGCCAAAGCCACCGTCACGTGTGAGTATGGCCTGAGGACAGGTTTGTAATTGCGGCCAGAAGGGGCCGTGCGGGAAGGAAGAGAACGATGGAAATGCCAAAGCAGATGAGCGCTGGCGAAACGCAACCGCGCGCGCGCAAGCAGCAAGGGCAAAGCGAGGACATGCCGGAACGCCGCAAGACGGAATCCGATGTCGCCCGGTCGGCCGGAGAGCAGATGCAGGCGACGCATTTCAGCGACTGGGCCTCGATCTGAGCCTTTTCGCCTGAGCCCGGGCCGGACAGGCGTATCAGGTTCACATCCGACGAAACGTATCGGAATTCGGCCCAACGGGGTACGAATTCCGATTAAAGGCAGATCCGAAATGCCTTAATCTGAGGCTCCGCGAGGAGCCCTGATGCCCGACCCCGTATCGACCATTCCCAATCTCGGCCCCGCCTCCGAAGCGGCCTTCGCCCGCGCGGGCATCCATACGGCCGACGAACTGCGCGCGCTCGGCGCGGACGCGGCCTATCTGAGGCTTCTGCAATCCGGCAGCCGGCCGCATTTCATCGGCTACTACGTTCTCGTCATGGGCCTTCAGGGCCGCCCCTGGAACGATTGCCAGGGTGCCGAGAAGGCTGCCCTGCGCAAGTCCTTCGACGCGCTGAAGGCCCAGGCCGCCACCACTCCGACAAAGGAAAAGGACCGCGCCCGGCTGGACGCGATCCTCGATGAGATCGGGTTGCTCACGCCAGCCCCGCGCTGACCGGCGGTCGCCGGATCAGTTCCCGCCCGCGGCCGGAGGATAGGCCGGCAGCGCCACGCACTCGGCGGCTGAGACCCCGCACACCCAGTCGCGCAGTTTCAACGCTGTGGCATTCCCGGGTTCGCGCGCGAGCACCTCGCGCGCGTCCGACGCCGCACCGGCATAGTCGCCGGAAAGCTGCCGGCTCAATCCGCGCATCAGGAGCTTTTGCGGATTTGCCTCATCCCAGTCCGGCATGGATTGGAGGACGTCTTCGTATTCCCGAAATTGCCTCGCCCTCGACAGCGCAAACAACAGCACTCCCCAGTCGGGATACGACTCCGGCTCACGCGCGACGACCTCCCGGAGGGCGTTCGCAGCCGCGGCATGGTCCTCGCGCCGCAGATTGATCCGCGCGATCATCCGGTAGCCGCCCGCCCTGTCCGGTTCAAAGGCGATCGCCCGTCCGGCCGCGTCGAGCGCCGCGTCCCAGTCCCCAAGGTCGAGATGCGCAAGCGCCTGCCATTGCGCGATCTGGTAGTGTTGCATCCGGGTGAGCAGGCGCCGCGAGGAAAGGTCGCGACAGGCCGCGGCGCGGGATGCCGCCGGCCGGGCCGGATCGGCGCAAGGCGCGACGAACGTCGCAAGGTCGGGTGCGGGCGTCAGCGCATAGGATGCCAGCGCGGTCGTCGTGCCGGCGACGGCAAGGGACAGAAATCGCAGGGACAGTGTCAGTTTCCTCCGTCGCAGCATTCCGTTTCCTCCTGAGCGACAACATCGGCGGAACTAAGGCACGAAAAAGGGGCCGCCCCTTCGGGCGGCCCCATCCGATTTCGCGACGGCTGTCCGCTCAGCCGACGAGTTCAAGGCCGGAGAAGAAGTAGGCGATTTCGACGGCGGCAGTTTCCGGGGCGTCGGAGCCATGGACCGAGTTCTCGCCGACCGAGAGGGCGAATTCCTTGCGGATCGTGCCCTCGGCCGCGTTGGCCGGGTTGGTGGCGCCCATCACTTCACGGTTCTTCGCGATGGCGCTCTCGCCTTCGAGGACCTGCACCACGACCGGCTCCGAAGCCATGAACTCGCAAAGTTCGCCGTAGAACGGCCGGTCCTTGTGGACCTCGTAGAACTTGCCGGCCTGGGCGAGGCTCAGGTGGATGCGCTTTTGCGCGACGATGCGCAGGCCCGCTTCCTCGAACTTGGCATTGATCTTGCCGGTCAGGTTGCGGCGGGTCGCGTCGGGTTTGATGATGGAAAGCGTGCGTTCGGTCGCCATGTGATGTGCCTCTGATCTGGTGCGGCCGGGCCGCGTCTCGGTTCGGGTTCGGTTCGGCGCGCCTGCTAGCATGGCGGCGCGGGATTGAAAAGGTGGCGCGGGCAGCGGGTCGGGATGCCTCCGGCGGAGGTATTTCGGGCAAGATGAAGGCAGGAGTGCTTTTCCCGCCCCCGCGCCTCTGCTATGCGGCCCGCCATGCTCAGGATTTCCGACATCACCTATTCGGTCGAAGGCCGGCCCCTCTTCGAGGGCGCATCGGCCGTGATTCCCACCGGCCACAAGGTCGGCCTCGTCGGCCAGAACGGCACCGGCAAGACCACGCTCTTCCGGCTGATCCGGGGCGAGCTGTCGCTCGAGGGCGGCGAGATCGCGATGCCTTCGCGAGCGCGGATCGGCGGCGTGGCGCAGGAAGTGCCGTCCTCGGCGACCTCGCTTCTCGACACGGTGCTTTCCGCCGATACCGAGCGCGCGGCGCTGATGGCGGAGGCGGAAACCGCGACCGATCCCCACCGGATCGCCGAGATCCAGCACCGGCTGGCGGATATCGACGCCTGGTCTGCCGAGGCGCGGGCCTCGGCGATCCTGAAAGGGCTCGGCTTCGACACCGAGGCGCAGGCGCGGCCCTGTTCGGACTTTTCCGGCGGCTGGCGAATGCGCGTGGCGCTGGCGGGGGTGCTTTTTGCCCAACCCGACCTGCTCCTCCTCGACGAGCCGACGAACTACCTCGACCTCGAAGGGGCGCTCTGGCTCGAAAGCTACCTCGCGAAATATCCCCATACGGTGATCATCATCAGCCATGACCGCGGGCTTCTGAACCGCGCCGTGGGGGCGATCCTGCATCTGGAGAACTGCAGGCTGACGCTCTGGTCCGGTCCTTACGACCAGTTCGCCCGCCAGCGCGCGGCGCTCCGCGCGGCCCAGGCGGCCGAGGCCAAGAAGCAGGAGGCGCGGCGCGCCCATCTGCAAAGTTTCGTCGACCGCTTCAAGGCCAAGGCATCGAAGGCGGTCCAGGCGCAGAGCCGGGTGAAGATGCTGGAGAAGATGACGCCGATCCTGGCGCCGGAAGAGGCGAAGAAGGTCGTCTTCACCTTCCCCGAGCCCGAACAGCTGTCGCCACCGATCATCACGATGGAAGGCACTGCGGTCGGCTATGACGGTCCGCCGGTGCTGCGCCGGCTCGACCTCAGGATCGACCAGGACGACCGCATCGCGCTTCTCGGGCGCAACGGCGAGGGGAAATCGACGCTCTCGAAGCTTCTTGCCGGCAAGTTGCATCCCTGCGAGGGCAAGATCGTCCGCTCCTCGAAGCTGCGCATCGGCTATTTCGCCCAGCACCAGGTCGACGAGCTGCATCTGGACGAGACGCCGCTGCAGCATATCCTTCGGCTGCGTCCGGCCGAGGGGCAGCCGAAGCTCAGGGCGCGGCTCGCGGGGTTCGGCCTCGGCGCCGATCAGGCCGATACCGTGGTCGGGCGGCTTTCCGGCGGGCAGAAGGCACGGCTGTCGCTCCTGCTGGCCACGATCGACGCGCCGCATCTCCTGATTCTCGACGAACCGACCAACCACCTCGACATCGAGAGCCGCGAGGCGCTGGTCGAGGCGCTGACCGAGTATTCCGGAGCGGTGATCCTCGTCAGCCACGACATGCACCTTCTCGGCCTCGTCGCCGACCGGCTCTGGCTGGTGAAAGGCGGGGCCGTCGCACCCTATCCGCATGATCTGGAGACCTACCGCAAGGACCTGCTGGCCGGCGACGACGCCGAAAAGCCGGTCGAGAAGCCGAAGGAGAAGGCGCCCAGACCGTCCCGCGACGCGGTGCTCGCGCTGAAGGCGGAGGTGCGCCGCGCCGAGGAAAGGCTGGCCAAACTCAACGAAATGCGGGACAAGTTGGCGGTGAAGCTTGCCAACCCGGAACTCTACGAACGCCCCGCCGAAGCCGTCATCTGGCAAAAGAAATACGCCGAGGTGATGGAGGCGCTCGACCGGGCAGAGGGATTGTGGCTCACGGCGGCGGAGAAGCTCGAAGCGGCGGAGGCCTGAGGCCCTGGACCCGGCATTCTACATCACGGCCTTCGTCACGCTCTTCGTGATCATCGACCCCGTGGCGCTTGCCCCGCTTTTCGTGGCGCTGACGCAAGGCATGGACAGCGCCCATCGCCGGGTCGTGGCGCTGCGCGCCTGCGGCATCGCGATCGTGCTGATGACGCTCTTCGGGCTTCTCGGCGACAAGATCCTGAGCGTGATCGGAATCTCCATGCCGGCCTTTCGCATCTCGGGCGGGATCCTGCTGTTCGTGACCGCGCTCGACATGCTTTTCGAGCGCCGCACCCAGCGCCGCGAGGGACAGCACGCCGATCCCCATCACGATCCTTCCGTCTTTCCGCTCGCCACCCCGCTGATCGCGGGGCCGGGCGCCTTCACGACGATGATCCTTCTCGTCAACAACTCGCCGTCGACCGGCCTCGCCCATACGCTCGCCATCCACGGCGTGATGATCGCGGTCGTCGCCTGCGCCTTCGTCTTCTTCCTTGCCTCGGGCATCATCGAGCGTGCGCTCGGGCGGACCGGAATCGTGGTGATCACCCGGCTTCTCGGCATGCTTCTGGCCGCGCTTTCGGTGCAGTTCGTGCTTGACGGCGTCAAGGGCACCGGGCTCCTCTGAGCCATGGATTTCAACGACCTTCCGCGCCTTGCCTATTTCGTCCTGCTTCTTGCCGTGGTCGGCGGATATTTCCTGATGGAGAACCGCAAGAACCTCGGCAAGACCGCGCAGCAGGCGGCGATCTGGGGGCTGATCTTCCTTGGCGCCATCGCGGTTTCGGGACTGTGGGGCGATATCCGCCGTGGCGCCCTGCCGACCGAGGTTGTGGTGCACGGCGATACGCTGGAAGTGCCGGTGGCCCAGGATGGGCATTTCTATCTCACGGCGGAAGTGAACGGGACGAAGGTGCTTTTCGTCGTCGATACCGGCGCCTCCGACATCGTGCTGACCCAGCGCGACGCGGAACGGGTGGGGCTGAAGCCCGGGACGCTCAACTACTTCGGCACCGCGATGACGGCGAACGGAAGGGTCGAGACGGCCCCCGTCCGGCTCGGCACGCTCGCCCTCGGCGAGGTGACGGACACGAACGTGCCGGCCGTGGTCAATGGCGGCCAACTCGACACCTCGCTTCTGGGGATGAGCTGGCTTGGCCGGCACGAGGTGACGTTCGCGCGTGACCGGCTGATCATCCGGCGGTAGCGGCAGGGCCCGGCGGATCCCGGCCCCGAGGCGCAGAGGGCCGCGCCCGTTCTGCCCCTCACCCGCCGCTTTCGGCCTTCTTCGCCCAGCGGCCGCTTTCCTCGGACCAGTATTGCGCCGCGACCCCGGCGCCGGTCAGCGCCTTCCACTGCCCCCGCGCCCGGTCGGTCGCCGCCGGGTCGTTGCCGTCGAAAAGGATGCAGACCCGTTCGAGCCCGGCGCAGTCCTCCGCCAGAACCTCGGCGCCGTCCATGGACATCAGGCAGACGGCGCCGTTCGGCGCCTCCCGTCCCGTCGTGAGCAGGATCGGCTGGTCGGCGTCATACTTTCCACCCGCGAGCCCGTGCGGCAGGAAGCTTTCGTCGCCGCCCTGCCAGAGCACCTGGTCGAGCCAGTCCATCCGCTGGGCCGCAGTCCCGCGCACCACGACATGCCAGCCCGCCTGCAACGCCTTCGTCAGGAGAAGCGGCAGCGTCGCCTCCAGCGGCGAGCGCGTCAGATGGTAGAAAAGCGCGGCCCCCATCAGCCTTCCAGCATGTCCCGCACCAGCCGGTCGAGCGCCATGACCCCCCAGCCCGTCGCCCCTTTCGGCGCGAGTGTGGTTTCCTTCGGCGGCAGCGCCACCCCGGCAATGTCGAGATGGCACCACGGCACATCGTCCTTGACGAAGCGCCTGAGGAACTGCGCCGCCGTGATCGAGCCCGCCGGCCGGCCGCAGGAATTCTTCATGTCGGCGAGGCGCGATTTCAATAGCGCATCATAGGCCGGCCCCATCGGCATCCGCCAGGCGCCCTCGTCCTCGGCCGCCGCCGCCTTGAGGAAGGCGTTGCAGAGGGCGTCGTCGTTCGAAAACACCCCGGCATTCTCGTGGCCGAGCCCGACGATGATCGCGCCGGTCAGCGTCGCGAGGTTGATCATGCCGGTCGGTTTGAACCGCTCCTGCGCGTACCAGAGCACGTCCGCCAGCACCAGCCGCCCCTCGGCATCGGTGTTGATGACCTCGATCGTGTCGCCCTTCATCGAGCGGACGATGTCTCCCGGCCGCTGC
Organism: Defluviimonas sp. SAOS-178_SWC; assembly: GCF_039830135.1. Lineage (NCBI taxonomy): Bacteria > Pseudomonadati > Pseudomonadota > Alphaproteobacteria > Rhodobacterales > Paracoccaceae > Albidovulum > Defluviimonas sp. SAOS-178_SWC. The sequence continues at coordinate 2,634,437 of NZ_CP156081.1, forward strand.
GCCCGCCCGTCCGGCATGTTCTCGACCAGGCCGACAAGGCCCACGACATTGGCCTTGGCCTTTCGCAGCGCGAGCGTCCGCATGACGCCGGAGACGACGCCGGCGCCGCCCATGTCCATCGTCATCTCTTCCATCCCGGCCGCCGGCTTGATCGAGATGCCGCCGGTATCGAAGACCACGCCCTTGCCCACCAGCGCGAAGGGCGCGTCGCCCTTCCTGCCGCCGTTCCACTGCATGACGACGACTTTCGACGGGCTTTCGGAGCCCTGCCCGACGCCCAGAAGCGCGCGCATGCCGAGCTTTTCGAGCGCCGGTTCGTCCAGCACCTCGACCTCAAGCCCGATCTCTCGCATCGCAGCCAGGCGCTCGGCGAAGTCGGTGGTGGTCAGGACGTTCGCCGGTTCGTTCACGAGATCGCGGGTGAAACAGACGCCGTCGGCCAGGGCCATCAGGGGCGCGGCCTTCGCCGAGGTGGCGTCGGGATCGTCGACGAGCATCGTCACCGCGCCTTTCGCGGGTTTCTCGGCGGTGTGGTAGAGCGCGAAGTCATAGGCCCTGAGCGTCAGGCCGAAGGCGATCTCGGCAGCGCGGGGATGGGCCGCGGCAAGGACCACGACGCCCGCTTCGCCCAGCGCCTTCCCGACCGAGGCGCCGGCCTTGCGCGCCTCGGCGGTATCGGCGCGGCGGGCCAGCTTCACGAGTTGCACCGCCTCCGCCTTCAACCCGGCGGGATACGAAAGATCGAGCGCGTCGCCCGCTTTCAGCTTGTCCCAGGCCTTGCCTTGCAGGGCCCGTCCGATCGCGCCGCGCGTCGCCCGGTCAAGCCGTTTTGCCACGGCGCCGAGCTTGCCGTCGGGCCCGACGATCAGGGCGACCCGCCCCTCGGCGTCGGTCAGGGCCTCGAACCCGGTCTTTTCGAATTGAACCGTCACGGGCGTTGTCATGTCTTGTCTCCGGCATGGTTTTGCCGGACCCTAGCGCCCGCCCCGGCCCTTGGCCAGATATGAGTTTTCCCGCCGGTCGGTTTCGGCTAGGGATGGGAACCGAGGCAGACGGGAGACAGGCGAAGTGTCCAGATTCGACAGATACTTGCTGTCGCAGCTGATGATGCTCTTCGGCTTCTTCGCCCTCATCCTCGTTACGGTCTACTGGATCAACCGGGCCGTCATCCTCTTCGATCAGCTCATCTCCGACGGCCAGTCGGCCTGGGTTTTCCTTGAATTCACAGCGCTGACGCTGCCGAACGTGATCCGCCTTGTCCTGCCGGTCGCGGCCTTCGTCGCCTCGGTCTACGTGACCAACCGGCTCTCGTCGGAAAGCGAGCTCGTGGTGATGTCGGCGACCGGCTTCTCGCCCTTCCGGCTCGCCCGCCCCGTGCTTTACTTCGGCCTCATCGTCACCCTGATGATCGCGATCCTCATGCATGTCCTCGTCCCCGCAAGCCGCGCCAAGCTTGCCGAACGGCGGGGCGAGATCGCCGAGAACGTCACCGCGCGGTTCCTGACCGAAGGCGCCTTCCTGCACCCGGCCGACGGCATCACTTTCTACATCCGCCAGATCACCCCCCTCGGCGAATTGCAGGATATCTTCCTCGGCGATGCCCGGACACCCGGCAAGCGCACGACCTACACGGCCGAGCGCGCCCTGCTGGTCAAGAGCGAGGCCGGACCGAAGCTGGTGATGTTCGAGGGCATGGCCCAGACGCTGGACGTCGAGACGAGGGCGCTGGCGGTCACCCGCTTCGCAGACTTCTCCTACGATATCGGGGCGCTGATCGGCGCCGGCGCGGACCGGCCGCCGGGTGTCGAGGAGATGTCGACCCTCACCCTCCTGTCCTCCGACGCGGCCGAGGCGAAGCGTCTCGGCACGACGCGGAGCGAGATGCTTCTGGAAGGCCACGGGCGGCTGTCGCAGCCGTTCCTCGCGCTCGTCGCGGCGCTGATCGGGTTTTCCACCCTGCTCACCGGCGGGTTCAGCCGCTTCGGCCTCTGGCGCCAGATCGCGCTCGCGGTCGGGCTTCTGGTCTTTGTCCAGTTCCTCGCGAACGGCGCGACCAGCCTCGTGACCGGGCGCCCGGCGCTCTGGCCGGTGCTTTACGTCCCGATCGTCGCGGGCCTCGCCCTCGCTGCCCTCTTTCTGACGATGGCCGGGCGGGTGCGCCGGGTCCGGCACGGCCTTGCCTCGGCGGTGGCGTCATGACGCTGTCGCTCTATATCGCCCGGCGGTTCCTCGCGACCTTCGCGATGGTCTTCGGGGGCTTTTCCGTCCTGCTCTACCTGATCGACATGGTTGAGCAGATCCGCCGGTTCGCTAGCGCCGATCTCGGCCTCGGCGCGGCCGCCGAACTCGCCGCGCTGAACACACCGCAATCGGTCTACCGCATCCTGCCGATGATCGTGATCCTTGCGTCCATCGCGCTCTTTCTCGCCCTCGCCCGCTCGTCCGAGCTGGTGGTGATCCGGGCGGCCGGGCGGTCGGCGCTGAGGATGCTGGTGGCCCCGCTGGTCACCACGCTAGTGGTCGGCGCCGTCGCGGTGGCCGCGCTCAACCCCATCGTCGCCGGAACCGCGAAGCGCTACGAGGTGCGCGCGAACCAGTACAAACTCGGCGAGGGCAACGTGCTCTCGGTCACCCGCGAAGGCCTCTGGCTGCGCCAGGGCGGCCCCGAAGGCCAGACCGTCATCCGCGCCGCGCGGTCGAATTACGACGGCACGGTGCTTTACGACGCCACCTTTATCGCCTTTGCCGAGGCGAGCGGCCCCGTCGCCCGCATCGACGCGGCCGAGGCGACGCTGACCGAAGGCGCCTGGCTTCTGACCGACGCGAAGGAATGGACCTTCACCCCCGGCGGCAATCCCGAACGCGAGGCGGTCCGCCGGGACGCGATGCGGTTGCCGTCGGAACTGACCGTCGACCAGATCCGCGACAGTTTCGGCACGCCCTCGACCGTACCGATCTGGGATCTGCCGGCTTTCATCGCCGGGTTGGAAAGGGCGGGATTTTCGGCTCGCAAGCACAATGTCTGGTTCCAGATGGAACTCGCGCTGCCGCTTCTTCTCGTCGCGATGGTCCTCGTCGGCGCGGGCTTCACGATGCGCCACGCCCGGTCCGGCAATACCGGGGTGATGGTGCTTCTCGCCGTGGTCTCGGGGTTCGCGATCTTCCTCTTGCGGAACTTCGCCCAGGTGCTTGGCGAGAATGGCCAGATTCCTGTCCTCCTCGCCGCTTGGACGCCGCCCGTCGCCGCACTTCTTCTGTCGCTGTCGCTGCTTCTGCACCTGGAGGAGGGCTGAATGCGCCGCCTCCTCGCCGCCCTCGCCCTCTGGCTCATCGCGCTGCCCGCCCTGGCGCAAGACCCGGCAACCCTGATCGCCGACCGCGTCTTTCTCAGCGGCGATGAGACGCTGACCGCCGAAGGCGCGGTCGAGGTCTTCTACAAGGGCGCGCGGCTGACGGCGCGGCGGATCATCTACGACGGCACCACGGAGCAGTTGACCATCGAAGGGCCGATCACGCTCATCGACGGCACCGGGACGGTGGTGCTGGCCGATTCCGCCGAACTGTCGCGCGACCTCACCGACGGGATCCTCACCGGCGCCCGCATGGTGCTCGATGACCAGTTGCAGCTTGCCGCCGCGGAAATGGCGCGGGTCGGCGGGCGTTTCACGCGGCTCAGCCGTGTCGTCGCCTCGTCCTGCCAGGTCTGCCCGTCCAATCCGACCCCGCTTTGGGAAATCCGCGCCCGCCGCGTCATCCACGACAAGCAGGAACGGCAGCTCTACTTCGACCATGCCCAGTTCCGCGTCGCCGGGCTGCCGGTCTTCTACGTCCCGCGCCTCAGGATGCCCGATCCCACGCTGACGCGCGCGACCGGCTTTCTCATGCCGCGTTTCCGCACCACGACGGCCCTCGGCCCGGGCCTCAAGCTGCCGTATTTCTTCGCCATCGGCGACAGCCGCGACCTGACGCTCACCCCCTATGTCTCGGCCAGCAAGACCCGCACGCTGGAATACCGCTACCGTCAGGCGTTCCGGACCGGCACGGTCGAGGTGAACGGGGCGGTGACCCGCGACGACCTGCTGCCGGACGACACCCGCGGATACGTCTTCGCCACGGGCGAGTTCGATCTGCCCCGCGACTTCACGCTCAACTTCGCGATCGAAGCGGTCAGCGACGACGCCTACCTTCTCGACTACGGCATCGACGACACCGACCGGCTGGCCAGCGGCGTCACGGTCACCCGCACCCGGCGCAACGAACATATCGACGCTCGGGTCTTCCGCTACTGGTCGATCCGCGCGGGTGACGACAATTCGGTGCTGCCGGTGCTTGTCGGCGACCTGACCTTCCAGCGCCGCTTCACGCCCCGCTATCTCGGCGGCGAGGGCCAGTTCAGCTTCGACCTCCACAGCCAGCGCCGGTCCTCATCGGTCGCGACCGATGCCAACGGCGACGGCGTGACCGACGGCCGCGACCTCAGCCGCGCGACCGCCTCAGTCGACTGGCGCCGCAACTGGGTCTTCGGCAACGGGATGGTTCTGTCAGGCGCGACGGAGTTGACGGCCGATTTCTACTCGATCAGCCAGGACGCCGCTTTCCCCGGTACCGTCACCCGCCTCACCCCCTCGGCGGCGGTCGAACTGCGCTGGCCCTGGGTCAAAGCGGCACCGCGCGGCGGCGCGACCCATGTCATCGAACCCATCGTGCAACTGGTCTGGAGCCCCGACAGCACCGACGCGGTTCCGAACGAGGACAGCCAGATCGTGAACTTCGACGAAGGCAACCTCTTCGGCTTCAACCGCTTTCCCGGCGCGGACCGGCACGAGCTTGGCCGCCGCGTCAATGTCGGTCTCGGCTGGACGCGGTACGATCCGTCGGGCTGGACGCTTGGAGTGATCGCGGGACGAGTCTTCCGGCAGAAGGATCTCGGCCAGTTTTCCGCCGCCTCCGGGCTCGACGGCACGACCTCGGACTGGCTTGTCGCCACGCAGTTCCAGACCGCCGACGGCCTCGACATCATCAACCGGGCGGTGTTCGACGATTCCTTCGACATCAGCCGGGAAGAGCTGCGCATCGCCTACGCGGCGGAGCGTTACGATGTCACGGCGGGCTATCTCTGGCTGGTCGCCGACCCGACGGAGGGTCGCAATCAGGCAAGCTCGGAACTCGTGCTCGATGCCGGGTGGGACATGGGGCGGAACTGGCGCGGCTCCCTCGCCGGCCGCTACGATTTCGAGGCGGCGCGGGCGACGCGGGCCTCGTTCGGTGTCGCCTACCGGACCGAATGCGCCACGGTCGATCTTTCCCTCTCGCGTCGGTTCACGTCCTCGACTAGTGTGAAGGCCGATACGGATATCAACCTGTCGGTCATCCTGCACGGCTTCGGCACCGGGACAGATGGGCGCAATTACAGACGCAGCTGCGCCCGCTAGACCGAACTGGAAGGGTCCGTGAGGCGGCGGCAAAGACCGGAAACGAAGAACAGAGCAGACGGACGACGGACGATGCGCATGATGACCACTCTTTCTCTCGCCCTTGCGGCGCTGATGACCTTGATGACGCCCGCGCTGGCGCAATCGGGCAAGTTCGCGCCGGCGATCATCGTCAACGACAGCGTCGTCACGCAATACGAGCTCGACCAGCGGATCCGCTTCCTCACGATCCTCAGGGCGCCCGGCGATGTGGTCGCCGAGGCGGAAAAGGGATTGACCGAGGACCGGCTGCGGAGCCAGGCGGCCAAGGCCGCCGGCATCACGCCCAACGACCAGCAGATCGCCGCCGGCATGGCCGAATTCGCCAGCCGCGCCAACCTCGATACCGAGCAGTTCCTGCAGGCCATCGGCCAGGCCGGCATCGCGCCCGAGACCTTCCGCGATTTCGTCTCCGCCGGCCTCGCTTGGCGCGAGGTCGTGCGCGGCCGCTTCGGCCCGCGCGTGTCCATCAGCGAAGCCGAGATCGACCGCGCGATGTCGGTCGCCGCGCAGCGTGGCGCCGGGCCGCGCGTCCTGATGTCGGAGATCCTGATCCCGATGAACCCCGGCAATGCCGCCGAGATCCGCGACCTGGCGACCGAGCTTTCCGGGACGATCCGCTCCGACGCCGCTTTCGCCGCCGCCGCGCGGCAATATTCGGCCGCGCCCTCGCGCGCAGAAGGCGGCCAGCTTGACTGGATCCCGCTGACCAACTTGCCGCCGCAGGTGCGCCAGATCATCGCCGGCCTTGCCAACGGGCAGGTCAGCCCGCCGGTCCCGCTCGGCAACGCGATGGGGCTGTTCCGGCTTCGCGGCCTCCAGCAGGGCGGCGAGATTTCGGCCGCGAACATCTCCGTCGACTACGCCCAGCTTCTGATTGCCGGCGGCCGCACGCCAGAGGCGCTGGCCATGGCCGAGCAGGTGCGCGGCGAGGTCGATACCTGCGACGACCTCTACCGCGTCGCCAAGGGCCGACCGGCCGGGGAACTCCTCCGCGAGACGCGCCCCCTCGGTCAGGTGCCGGCCGACATCGCCGCCGAACTGGCGCGGCTTGACGACAATGAAAGCTCGACCGCGCTCACGCGTGGCAACGCGCTGGTGTTCCTGATGCTCTGCAAGCGGTCCGCGACCCTCGCCGCCGGGTCCGCGCCCGTCGTGACGGACGTGTCGGCGCCGACCGGCGACGGCGTGCCCGCCATCGACCCGGCGCTCGGCTTCGGCCAGGGGCCGAGCCGGGCGCAGGTGCGCGAGGAACTGGTCAATCAGCGCCTCGCCGGCTTCGCCGACGGGTACCTCGCGGAACTGCGGGCCAACGCCATCATCCGCACCCCGTGAGGGGCGGCAGATGAGCACGCTTCCGATCGCGGTCAGTTGCGGCGAGCCTTCGGGCATCGGCCCGGAGATCGCCGCCAAGGCGAGGGCGAAACTCGGCTCCGAACTGCCGTTCTTCTGGATCGGCGATCCTTCGCACCTGCCGCAGGGCACCGCGTGGCACGAGATCGCGCGGCCGTTCGAGGCGCTGACGGTCCCGGCCCGCCTGCTGCCCGTGCTGCGCCACGACTTCCCCGCCGCCGCTTTACCCGGCCAGCCAGACCCCGCCAATGCCGCGTCGGTGATCGCCGTCATCGCACGGGCGGTGGCCTTGGTCGAGAAGGGCGAGGCGGCCGCGCTTTGCACGGCGCCGATCCACAAGAAGGCACTGAAGGACGGCGCTGGCTTCGCCTTTCCGGGCCATACCGAATACCTCGCCCACCTCGCCGGGGTGGAGCGCGTGGTGATGATGCTCGCCTGCGACGCGCTGCGCGTCGTGCCGGTGACGATCCACATCCCTCTCGCCGAGGTGCCCGCCGCGCTGACCGCCGCGCTACTGGAAGAGACGATCCGCATCACCCGGACCGGCCTCATGAGCGATTTCGGGCTGGAGGAACCGCGCCTCGCGGTCGCCGGGCTCAACCCCCATGCCGGCGAAGGCGGCGCGATGGGCGGGGAGGAGATTGGCATGATCGCGCCCCTCCTCGACCGGCTGAAGGCCGAGGGGATGGCGATCGCCGGTCCCCTGCCCGCCGACACCATGTTCCATCCCGGCGCAAGGGCGCGCTATGACGCGGCGATCGCCATGTATCACGACCAGGCGCTGATCCCGATCAAGACGCTCGACTTCGCGGGCGGGGTGAACGTGACGCTGGGCCTGCCGTTCATCCGCACCTCGCCCGATCACGGCACCGCCTTCGACATCGCCGGTCAGGGCCGCGCCGATCCGTCGAGCCTGATCGCCGCGCTGAAAATGGCGCGCGACATGGCCCGGAACCGGACTGGCTGATGGCTTTCCTGCTGGAAACAGACCTGGTCCCGGCGCGCCTTTCCCTGCGCGCGGACGGGGGCTGCCTGCCCCCGCGCCCTTCGGGCGTCCCCCGGAGGTATTTGGGCAAGGTGAAGACGGAGGGTCGGGCATGGCGGCGATAGACGGGCTGCCGCCCCTGCGCGAGGTGATCGCGACGCACGGGATCGCGGCGAAGAAGGCGCTCGGCCAGAACTTCCTTCTGGACCTGAACCTGACCGCGAAGATCGCGCGCGCGGCGGGGGATCTCGGCCAATGCGACGTGCTCGAGGTCGGGCCGGGCCCCGGCGGGTTGACGCGGGCGCTTCTCGCGGAGGGCGCGCGGCATGTTCTTGCGGTCGAAAAGGATGCGCGCTGCCTGCCTGCGCTGGCCGAAATCGCGGCGGCCTGGCCCGGGCGGCTCGACGTCATCAACGGCGACGCGCTCGAGGTGGACGCCCCCGCGCATCTCGCGCCCCCGATCCGCGTCGTCGCCAACCTGCCCTACAATGTCGGGACCGAGCTTCTGGTGCGCTGGCTGACGCCCCCGTCATGGCCGCCCTTCTGGCAAAGCCTGACGCTGATGTTCCAGAAGGAGGTGGCCGACCGGATCGTCGCCACCCCCGGATCGAAGGCCTACGGGCGGCTCGCGCTTCTCGCGCAGTGGCGTTGCGATGCCCGGATCGTCATGACTCTGCCGCCCGAAGCCTTCACGCCGCCGCCGAAGATCCATTCGGCCGTCGTCCACCTGACCGCCCTGCCGGAGCCGCGCTATCCGGCGGATGCGAAGATCCTGAACCGGATCGTCGCGGCGGGGTTCAACCAGCGCCGCAAGATGCTCCGGGCCAGCCTCAAGGGCATCGCACCGGGGATGGAGGCGAAGCTCGAAGCCGCCGGCATCGCGCCGACGGCCCGGGCCGAGGAGATCCCGCTGGAGGCCTTCTGCGCGCTGGCGCGGATCGTCGCGGCGGGCTGAGCGCGCTCCGAAGCGCGGTTCCCCGCAGGAAACGAGACTGGCAACCGTCGGTTGGAGTGTAGACCCGCGCCGGAGCGGGCCGCGTTATTCGGCCGCGCTCGGGGAGGATTCGTCCGGCGTCGCGGCCGGCTTGTCCTTAGGCTCGCGCTTCTCGCGCGGCTTGCGCGGCGCGCGGGCCGGCTTTTTCGCGGCGGCCGGCTCGGGCTGGGTGTCGGGCTGCGACAGATCCGGCATCATCGTCGCCGTCGGTGCCGGGCGCTGGCGCGCCTCGGGCGTTTCGACGAGCCCCGGGCCGTCGTCGGTGTCATCCTCGCGCTCCGGCGCCACGGCGGGCCGCGTCACGTCGGGCTGCTCGCGCTCGCCCCGGTCTTCGTAGCGCGGGCGCTGATGCTGCCGCTCGCCGCCCTGGCCGCCGTTGTGGCCGTTGCCGCCGTGCTGCCCGCCGCCGTTCTGCTGGCCCCCGCCATTCTGCTGGCCGCCCTCGTTCTGGGCCTGCCGCTGTTCCTGCTCGCGCGTCATCTCGCGCTGCGCCTCGCCCAGCATCCGCGTGTAGTGTTCGGCATGCTGGAGAAAGTTCTGCTCGGCCACGCGGTCATTGCCCAGTTGCGCGTCGCGGGCCAGCGTCAGGTACTTGTCGATGATCTGCTGCGGCGTGCCGCGCACCTTGCCCTCGGGGCCTGAACTGTCGAAGACGCGGTTGACGATGTTGCCAAGCGAGCGCTGCCGGTTCGATTTCGAACGCGAACGGGATTTGGATGATCTCATGTGTTTTTGTCTATCCGAGCCTATGGGCTGTCATCTGGCTTGCCCGTCTCCACGTCCAGCGCCGGGAGTATCGGCAGCGGTCGCGGCTGGTGATATTGCTGGGCGAAGCGGTCCGGGCGGCGCCAAACGCCCCACCCGTCACGTTTCCCTTAATGCATGATGCGACCCGCGTGACAAGCGGATTCTGCGAAAGCCGTTGCATTTTACCGCGATTCCCGGCCGATCCGGCGGAAATGCCACGTCGCGCGCGGCAATCCGCCGCCCCTCAGGCGCAGCCGCATTCGTCCGCATCGCCGGGCATGATCGCGATCACCACGCGGTCCCGCCCGTCGAGGTCGCGGCGGATTTCCGGGACGGGAAAGCCCTCCGCGAGAAGAAGGGCCGCTACCGCCCCGGCCTGGCTCGGCCCGATTTCGAGGATCAGCCGTCCGCCCGCCATCAGCCGCGCCGGCGCCCCCCTTGCGATCGCCCGGTAGGCGTCGAGACCGTCACCACCGGGCGTGAGCGCACGGCGCGGTTCCCAGTCGCGGACCTCGGGCGCGAGGCCGGCCATCTCTTCCTCGGCGATATAGGGCGGGTTGGAGACGACGAGGTCGAAGCGACCCGGCACCGAGGCGAACCAGTCCGATGGCAGGAACCGTGCCCGCCGCGCGAGGCCGAGCGTTTCGGCATTCTCCGCAGCGACGGCAAGGGCGGCCTCTGAGAGGTCAGTGCCGATGCCGCTCGCGAAGGGCATGCCCTTTAGGCAGGAGAGAAGGATGCAGCCGGTGCCGGTGCCAAGGTCGAGCATCCGCACGAAAGGCCGCTCCAGCGCCGCCGCGACGAGAAGCTCCGTCTCGGGGCGCGGGTCGAGCGTCTCGCGGGTCACCCGGAAGCCGAGGCCGTAGAACTCGCGCCGCCCGGTGATCTGGCTCACCGGCTGCCGCGCCGCCCGCGCCGCGACGGCCGCCGCGAAGAGGGACTCCTGACCGGGGGTCATCTCGTCCCCGGCCACCACGGTGATCCGTTCCGCCGGAACGCCCAGCGCATGGGCCAGAAGCCTTCGCGCATCCCTCGCGGCGCCCTCGATCCCGGCCTCGGTCAGCCGCCGCAACGCGCCGCGCAGGGCCTCGGCCCCGGTCATGCGCGCCCCCCGCCGCCGATGTTCAGGGCCAGAGGCCCGGGAACGAGGCGTCCCCTCCTCACGCCTCGAGCTCCGCGAGACGGGCCGCCTGATCGTGGGCGACAAGCGCGTCGATGACCTCGGTCAGGTCGCCCGCCATGATCTGGTCGAGCCGGTAGAGCGTCAGGTTGATCCGGTGATCGGTCATCCTTCCTTGCGGGAAATTGTAGGTGCGGATCCGCTCCGACCGGTCGCCGGAGCCAACTTGCGCCTTGCGGTCGGCGGCACGGGCATCGTCGGCGCGCGCGCGTTCGAGGTCGTAGAGGCGCGCGCGCAGGACCGCCATCGCGTTGGCGCGGTTCTGGTGCTGCGACTTCTCTGACGAGGTCACGACGATCCCGGTCGGGATATGGGTGATCCGCACCGCCGAGTCGGTCGTGTTCACGTGCTGCCCGCCGGCGCCCGAGGCGCGCATCGTGTCGATGCGGATATCGGTGGCGGGGATCTCGATCTCGACCTCCTCCGCCTCGGGCAGCACGGCGACGGTCGCGGCGGAGGTGTGGATGCGCCCCCCGGCCTCGGTCTCCGGCACCCGCTGGACCCGGTGGACGCCGCTTTCGAATTTCAGCCGGGCGAAGACGCCGTCGCCCTCGATCCGCGCCATCGCCTCCTTGACGCCGCCAAGCTCGGTCTCCGACAGGTCCAGAAGCTCGAACCGCCAGCCCTGGCTTTCGGCGTGTTTCTGGTACATGCGGAGAAGGTCGCCGGCAAAGAGCGCGGCCTCCTCGCCGCCGGTGCCGGGGCGGATCTCGAGGATCGCGGGCCGCGCGTCGGCGGCGTCCTTCGGCAGGAGCGCGATCCTCAGGCGCCCCTCCATCTCGGGGATGCGGGCCTTGAGCGCCGGGATCTCGTCCTCGGCAAGCGCCCGCATCTCGGGGTCGGAGAGCATCGCCTCGGCCTCGCCGAGATCGGCGAGCGCCTGCCGGTAGGCGGCGATCTCGGCCACGACCGGCTTCAGCTCGGAATATTCGCGGCTGAGCGCGGCGATCTCGGCCGGCTCCGCGCCAGAGGACAGCTTCGCTTCGAGGAACCCGAAGCGGCGCGTGATCTGGTCGAGCTTGTCCAAGGGCACCATGGCGCGGGTTTGGCCCTTGTCCGCGCGGCGGTCAAGGGGGAGCGCGCGCCGGGGGTCTCACACCCCCGGACCCCCGTGGAGTAATTTGCCCAAGAAGAAGCACGGGCGCGCCGTAGCTACGGAAAACCTACGCGGAACCTACGGAGGGGTTACGGGGAACATCCGCGATAGAGCGCGGCAAGAGCCTCCGGTCCGGGCGGATTTGATCACGACCCTAATCATGCGTTAACCGGGCGATCCAGTCCCGGAGCCGGGCGGCGTTGACGCCGAAATCACGGCGACCGAAACGCTGGCGGGCATGAAGCGTCAGGATAGTATCGGGCCCGTCCTGATGCGCGACGGCGGTGGTATAGTCCGGAAAGCCGAAGATGGCCGAGCGTGTCACCCAGGTGATCGACCCCTCCTCTGGGCTTCCCGCCAGACGGGTCGTGCGAGGCGTCGCCAATGCAACGGCGTCGAGACGCGCCAGTGCGGCGCCTGGGGCAATCCCGGCCAGCGTGACCGCTGCATGGGCGCTTCCTGCGACCATCTGCACCGGGTCGCGACCTGAAACCGCACCGGATCGATCTCCGACCGTTGAGGTAATTCTGTGCCACCGCGCGGGATCGGACGGGGCGAGGCGGATATAAGCCATGCCTCCGAGGACGGCCAGGGCGGCGAGGAGGAGCGCCAGCCTCACCCCTTCCGCCGGGTCCAGCCGTAGAGGCAGATGAGTTCATGCGCGACATGGGCGCCGGCGATGGCCGTCGCCCCGGTCGTGTCGTAGGCGGGCGAGACCTCGACCACGTCGCCGCCGACGAGGTTGATTCCGGCGAGATCGCGCAGGATCGCGGCGGCCTGCCAGCTTGCCAGCCCGCCCCAGACCGGCGTGCCGGTGCCGGGCGCGAAGGCGGGGTCGAGGCAGTCGATGTCGAACGTAAGGTAGGTCGGCCGGTCGCCGACGATCCCCTTGATTTTCCTCACGACTTCGGCCACGCCGGTTTCGTGCACCTCGCGCGCGTCGATGACATTCACGCCCATGAAATCGTCGTTATGGGTGCGGATGCCGACCTGAACCGAGGTCGCGGGGTCCACGATCCCCGACTTGATCGCCTTGTAGAACATCGTCCCGTGGTCGATCCTGTCGAAATCGTCATCGACCCAGGTGTCGGAATGGGCGTCGAAATGCAGAAGGCTGATCGGCCCGAACTTCTCCGCGTAGGCTGTCAGGATCGGGAAGGTGATGTAGTGATCGCCGCCGAGCGTCACCGTCCCGGCGCCGGCCGCGAGGATGCCACGGATATGCGCCGTGAGCGCCGCCGGGAAGTCCGAGACCTTCGCGTAGTCGAAGGCGAGATCGCCGTAGTCGACGATGTCGAGTTCCTCGAGCGGCGAATATCCCCAGCCATAGGGCGGATCGTAAGGCTGCAGGGCGCTCGCCTCGCGCACCGCGCGGGGGCCGAAGCGGGTGCCGGTGCGATGCGTCACCGCCTGATCGAACGGGACGCCGGTGATCGCCAGATCGACGCCCGTCAGGTCCTTGCTGTAGCGCCGCCGCAGGAAGCTTGTCGCCCCTCCGAACGCATTTTCGAAGGCGAGCCCGCGCCGTTCGGTCGCCGTGAAGGCCAGATCAACCTGCTTTTTCGCATCTTCCAGTGCCATCGGAACAATCTCCATGAGGACAGGACATCGTTCGGGGCCGGAGATGTCGACGATCCGGGTGCGCCCAGCCGAGGGCAGACGGAGCGATTTGTCAAGAACATTTGATCAAATTGTCGATCCCCGTGAAGCTTTTGCCCCTGGCTTCGGGACGCCAGGATAGTGATCAGCCCGAGACGTCGTAGGGGGATCGCGACCGCGGATGAGATCTTGGCCCGCGGTTCCGGATTCTCGGGCCGTCGGGCCGCTTTCGCCCCCTTCGAGGCCCCCATGCCGCAACGTCACAAAGGCTGCGCCCGCTCCACCAGCCGCGCGAAGAAGGTGGCGCCGAAGGGGGCGGCCTCGTCGTTGAAATCGTAGGCCGGGTGATGCAGCCCCGCCCCCTGGCCCTGCCCGAGAAACAGGTAACAGCCGGGGCGCTTTTCGAGGAGGTAGGAGAAATCCTCAGCCCCCATCTCGCGGCCGGCCTCGGCGTCGACCCCCGCCTCGCCCGCGACCTCGCGGGCGACATCGGCGGCGAAGACGGTCTTTCCGGGCTCGTTGACCGTCGCCGGATAGCCGAGATCGTAGTCGATTTCGGCAGTCACCCCGTAGGCCGCGGCATGGCCCGCGACGATCTCCTCGAAACGGCGCTTGACCTGCATCCGCACCTCGTCGCGGAAGGTCCGCACCGTGGCCATGAACCACGCCGTCTCGGGGATGATGTTCGAGGCTGTGCCGGCATGGACCTGGGTGATCGAGACGACGACCTCGTCCAGCGGGTTGACGTTGCGGCTGGCGATGGTCTGGAGGGCCGAGATCATCCCTATGGCGGCCGGGATCGGGTCGACACAGTCATGCGGATAGGCGCCGTGGCCGCCCTTGCCGGTCAGATCGACGCGGACCGTGTCGACTGCGGCCATGATCGGGCCGGGAGTCGTCACGAACCGGCCGAGCGGAACCTGCGGCGTGTTGTGAAGGGCATAGACGGCGCCGATGCCGAACCGGTCGAGGATACCCTCGCGCACCATGACCTCGCCGCCGCCGCCCTCTTCCTCGGCCGGCTGGAAGATCAGCGCGACCCGGCCCGTGAAGCGGCGGGTTTCGGCAAGGTATTTCGCAGCGCCGAGAAGCATCGTCGTGTGGCCGTCATGGCCGCAGGCATGCATGACGCCGGGCACGGTCGAGGCGTGTTCAGCGCCGGTTTCCTCGGCGATGGGCAGCGCGTCCATATCGGCGCGCAACCCGATGGTCGGCCCCTCGCCCTGCCCTTCGATGATCGCGACGATCCCGGTCTCGGCGATACCCTCGTGGATCTCGTCCACCCCGAATTCCCGGAGCTTGCCGGCGACAAAGGCCGCCGTCTTGTGGCAGGCGAAACTCAGTTCCGGGTGCTGATGGAGGTGGCGCCGCCATTCAGTCATTTCGGGGGCGAAGTCGGCGATACAATTGAGGACGGGCATGATGGACCTGCAGTCTGAGGACGCGCACGACGATGGCAGGACGGCGCGCGCTCCGCAATGGGGAACAGCACCTCAGCCCAGCGGGAGCGCCCGTTCGACGAGGCGCGCGAAATAGCTCGCGCCAAAGGGTGCCGCCTCGTCGTTGAAATCGAAGTCCGGCTCGTGGACCATCGGGCCGACGCCCTGCCCGAGGAAAACCATCGCACCGGGGCGCACGGCCAGCATCGCGCCGAAATCCTCGGCCCCCATCAGCGGCGGATGATCCGGGATCACCCGGTCACGGCCGGAGATTTCCTCGGCCACGGCGACGGCGAAATCCGTCTTCGCGGGGTCGTTCACCGTCGGGGCAAGGTCGATCAGCCCGCCGATCTCGACCTCCACCCCCATCGCGGTGCCGATTCCGTCGCAAATCTCCTTCATCCGGCGCCTCACCATCTCCTGCACGGCGGCGCTGTAACTGCGGATCGTGCCGCCGAGATAGGCTTCCGCGGGGATCACGTTATGCGTCGTGCCGGCATGGATCTGGGTGATGGAGATCACCAAGGGTTCGATCGCGTCGGAATTGCGCGAGCTGATCGTCTGGATCGCGTTGCCGATGGTCAGCGCCGCCGCCACCGGATCGCGGCTGTTCTGCGGATAGGCGCCGTGGCCACCCCGGCCCCTGATCCTGATGTCGAAATCCGTGACCGCCGCCATCAGCGGTCCCGGACGGGTGGCGAAGGTGCCGACCTCGTGGCGCGGCGAGGTGTGGAGCGCATAGACCTCCTCGATCCCGAAACGCTCCATCATGCCGTCGGCGAGCATCGCCGGGCCGCCCTGCCCGGTCTCTTCCCCCGGCTGGAAGATCAGCGCGACGGTGCCCGCGAAATTGCGCGTTTCGGCCAGGTATTTCGCCGCCCCCAGAAGCATCGTCGTGTGCCCGTCATGGCCGCAGCCGTGCATCCGCCCCGGCACGGTCGAGGCATGCTCGGCCCCCGTGCCTTCCGTCATCGGCAGCGCGTCCATATCGGCCCTGAGGCCGATCGTGCGGCCCGGCCCCCGCCCCCGGATCAGCGCAACCACCCCGGTCTTGCCGACGCCCTCGTGGATCTCGTCAACGCCGAACTCCTTCAGCCGCGCCACCGCGAAGGCCGCCGTTTCGTGACAGTCGAGCCCCAGTTCCGGATGGGCATGCAGATGCCGCCGCCAGGCCTTCATCTCCTCCGCCATATCCGCGATACTGTTCAGAACCGGCATCCCCCGCCCTCCCGCTGCGCCCTATGGGCCAGCCTAACCCCGCAACCGACGAAGAAGGAAGCGCCATGTCCCGCGAAGAAAGCCAGCGCCTGTGCCTCGACCCAGAGGGCGGCATCGACCGGCTGGTGGAGATCATGGCGCGACTCCGGGATCCCGAGACGGGCTGCCCCTGGGATCTGGAACAGGATTTCGCGAGCATCGCCCCCTATACGATCGAGGAGGCCTACGAGGTCGCCGACGCGATCGAGCGCGGGGCCTGGGACGAGCTCAGGGGCGAGCTCGGCGATCTGCTGTTCCAGGCCGTCTACCACGCGCAGATGGCGCGCGAGGCGGGGCATTTCGGCTTCGACGATGTCGTGCGCGCGATTTCGGACAAGATGATCGCACGGCACCCGCATGTCTTCGGAGACGAGAGCCGCGACAAGACGGCCGAGGACCAGACCCGCGACTGGGAACGGATGAAGGCCGCCGAGCGGGCGGGAAAGGGCACGCTCGACGGCGTCGCCGCCGGACTTCCAGCGCTGACGCGGGCGGTGAAGCTGCAAAACCGCGCCGCGCGGGTCGGCTTCGACTGGCCGTCGACGGGCGAGGTGATCGACAAGATCGCGGAGGAGACACGCGAACTCAACGAGGCGCGGGAGACGCTGGGCGAAGCGGAGATCTTCGAGGAGTTCGGCGACCTCCTCTTCGTCGTCGCCAACCTCGCCCGGCATCTGAAGATCGACCCGGAAGCCGCGCTCAGGGCCGCGAATGCCAAATTCATCCGCCGGTTTGCCATGATCGAATCGGCGCTGGCCGTACGCGGCAAGCGGCCCGAGGACTCGGACCTTGCCGAGATGGACGCTCTTTGGGACGAGGCGAAACGCGCCGAGAAGCACGGCGCGCCGGCCGCATGAGCGCCCCCGCCCGCAACGCCCATAATAGTCGATTAATTTTATCGGGTATTGACGCGGCGCCCGGCCCGACGCATAAACCGCGAAATATCTGACTAAAGGAGTCGACTATGATCGCGCGAACGTCCCTCTTCGCCATGATGGCGCTGGCCTCCGCCACACCGCTGTTGGCCGATGAGGTCAATGTCTATTCCCTGCGCCAGCCGGAGCTCGTACAGCCGCTTTTCGATCTCTTCACCAAGGAGACGGGCATCGACGTCAACGTCGCCTTCGTCGAGAAGGGCATGGTCGAACGGCTTGTCAGCGAAGGCGACCGCAGCCCGGCCGACCTCGTGATGACGGTCGACATCGCGCGCCTCGCGCAGGTCGTCGAGGCCGGTGTGACCCAGCCCGTCACGTCGGACGTGCTGGCCGCGAATATCCCGGCCGAGTTCCGCGACCCCGGCAACCAGTGGTTCGGCCTGACAACGCGGGCGCGCATCGTCTATGCCTCGAAGGACCGTGTCGCCGATGGCGAGGTCACGACCTACGAGGATCTGGCCGACCCGAAGTGGAAGGGCCGGATCTGCACCCGTCCCGGCACGCATGACTACAACCTCGGCCTGATGGCGGCGATGATCGGGCATCACGGCGCCGACTACGCGCGGGACTGGGCGAAGGGGCTCCGCGCCAACCTCGCCAAGAAACCCGAGGGCAACGACCGGAGCCAGGTCAAGTCGATCTGGGCCGGCGAATGCGACATCTCGCTCGGCAACACCTACTACATGGGCGAGATGCTGGCCGATCCCGAGCAGGTGGATTGGGCCAATTCGGTACGCATCGTCTATCCGGTCTTCGAAAACGGCGGCACCCATATGAACGTCTCGGGCGTCGCGATGACCAAGGCCGCGCCGCACCATGACGCGGCGCTGAAACTGATGGAATTCCTGTCCTCCGACGCCGCCCAGAAGGTCTATGCCGAGACCAACCACGAATTCCCGGTGAAGCCCGGCGTCGAGCGGTCGGCACTGGTGGAAAGCTGGGGTCCGTTCACGCCCGACGATCTCAACCTGATGGACGTGGCCCGGTCCCGCCCGGAAGCGCTCAAGCTGATGGAAGAAGTGAACTTCGACGGCTAGGCCATTCGAATTACAAAACAAGAGATCCCCGGCCTCTGGCCGGGGTTTTCGCATCCGGACCTATTCGGCCGCCATCGCCGGAAGAACGCTTCCGACGACCTCGACCCCCGGCATCCGCGCCAGCGTATCGAGATCGGCGACAAAGCGGCCGCGCAGATCGGCGAGCTGGAGCCCGGCAAACCCGTGTTCGCGCGCCGCCTGCGGCTGGCGGGCATGGAAGGCCAGAAGCCGGTCGCGTTGTCCCGGCGCGAACCGCGCGCCCTGGCGGTAGTGGCGCTGGATCATCGCGATCGCGCTGTCGGTTATTGTTGGAGTGGCCCCCGGCAGGAGCGGATCGGCAACCCGCACCTGCGGCGCCAGGTGCGACAGCAGATCAAGCGGCTCGGTCCGGGTGGCGAGGACGACGACTTTCCGGGCGGAAAGCCCCTCGCGCAGCCCCTCGACGACCTCGACCCATCCGCCGGTGAAGCTCGCCATCGCCGGGACGTATTCCGAGAACGGCTCCATCTGCCGGTCGAGCGCGAAGCGCCGCCAGGCGGCGAGGAAGAGCGCGTCATAGGATTTCACCGTCAGGACCAGCCGGTCCACCGGCTTTCCGAGTGCCCGGCCAAGAACCTCCGCCCGCTTCGCCGCAGCCGGATAGAACCGGCCGCCAAGAAGGTTCGCCATCCGACCGGCAAGGTCATGTTCCGACAGGATCAGACCCCGACCGCCCCGGCACATACCGTTCAGGACGGATTCGACCGTCTGCACGAATCCGTCGATATCGGAACCCTGATGGCGCGGTTCGGGGAACGCGCAGTCGAAACTGCCACCAGTCGCGCCACCGCGCCCCGGATAGGCAAGATCGTATCCCGTGGCTTCGATCGCCGCGCGGTTGGTGCCAAGGAAGCGCTGGAACATCTCCGCGCCGCTGCAATGGGCACCGGCATGGACAAGAATTTCGTACGAGTCGTCGCGCATGGGAAACGCCCTTTTCCGGACCGTTTCCAAGCTGGCAACGAATTGTGGCGTAGGTTTGGCAACTTTTGGTTGCAGATCGGGCCAACGCCTCCCTCGCCCCCGTCTGGACAAGGGCGAAAGCGCAAGCCAGTCTCCGCGCGTGGGCTCAGAGGAGACGGCAATGCGCGCGAGGAAGATCATCATTGACACCGATCCGGGTCAGGACGATGCCGTCGCCATCCTTCTCGCCCTCGCCTCGCCTGAACTGGATGTGCTGGGGATCACCGCCGTCGCGGGCAACGTACCGCTGGAATTGACGGCGAAGAACGCCCGGATCGTCTGCGAATTGGCCGGACGCAGCGATCTCAGGGTCGTTGCGGGCTGCGACCGACCCCTGCGGCGCAAGTTGGTGACGGCGGAACATGTGCATGGCAAGACCGGCCTCGACGGCATCGCGCTGCCCGATCCGGTGATGCCGCTGGCCGAGGGGCATGCGGTCGACTTCCTGATCGAGACGCTGCGAAAGGAGGCGCCCGGCACGGTGACGCTGTGCCCGATCGGGCCGCTCACCAACATCGCGACCGCGTTTGAGAAGGCACCCGACATCGTGCCGCGCGTGGCCGAGATCGTGCTGATGGGCGGCGCCTATTTCGCGGTCGGCAACATCACGCCGGCGGCCGAGTTCAATATCTATGTCGATCCGGAGGCCGCCGAGATCGTGTTCAGATCGGGGGTGCCGCTTGTCGTCATGCCGCTCGACGTGACGCATCAGGCGCTGACGACGCGCGCACGGGTCGAGGGGTTCCGCAATCTCGGCACCAGGGTCGGTCATGCGGTGGCAAGCTGGACCGATTTCTTCGAACGCTTCGACATGGCGAAATACGGCTCCGAAGGCGCGCCGCTGCACGACCCCTGCACCATCGCCTACCTGATCAGGCCCGACCTTTTCTCGGGCCGGCACATCAACGTGGAGATCGAGACCGAGGGACGGTTCACGACCGGGATGACCGTCGCCGACTGGTGGCGCGTCTCGGGGCGCGAGGCCAACGCGATGTTCATCGGCGATATTGATGCGGACGGGTTCTATGCGCTCCTGACCGAACGGCTCTCCCGTCTCTGATCCCGGCCCCGTCCGAGGGAAAACTTCGCCGGGAACATTCCCTTCGCCGGCTCCGACCCTTATCTTGAAGGCAGGAGCGCCGCCGACATGACCGTCACTTTCGACAATTCCTATTCCCGCTTGCCGGACAGGTTCTTCGTCCGGATGCAGCCGGCCGCCGTCGCGGAACCGGGACTGATCGCCGTGAACGCCCCCCTTTCCCACAGGCTCGGCCTCGACCCCGATCTGCTGGCGCAGCCTGACTGGGTCGCCATATTCGCCGGCAATGCCGTGCCTGACGGTGCCGCGCCGCTGGCACAGGCTTATGCCGGGCACCAGTTCGGCGGCTGGGTGCCGCAACTCGGCGACGGGCGGGCCCTGCTTCTGGGCGAGGTCGTCGCCCCCGACGGGCGCCGCTTCGACATCCAGCTCAAGGGATCGGGGCCGACCGCGTTCTCGCGCCGGGGCGACGGGCGCGCCTGGATCGGGCCGGTCCTGCGCGAATACATCGTCTCGGAGGCGATGGCGGCGCTCGGCGTCCCGACGACAAGGGCGCTGGCCGCTGTCACCACGGGTGAAGTTGTCTGGCGCGAGACGGCCCTTCCCGGTGCGGTCCTCGCGCGGGTCGCGTCCAGTCATATCCGCGTCGGCACCTTCCAGTATTTCGCGGCGCGCGGCGATAGCGAGGCGCTGCGCCTTCTCGCCGACCACGTCATCGCCCGCCACTATCCCGACGCCGAAACCCCGCTCGATCTGCTCGACAGGGTCGTGGCGGCGCAGGCGCGGCTGATCGCGCGGTGGATGAGCCTTGGCTTCATCCACGGGGTGATGAACACCGACAACATGGCGATCTCGGGCGAGACGATCGACTACGGGCCCTGCGCCTTCATGGACGCCTACCACCCCGAAAAGGTCTTTTCCTCCATCGACCAGTTCGGCCGCTACGCCTTTAACAACCAGCCCCAGATCGCCCTTTGGAACCTGGCGCAGTTCGCTTCCTGCCTTCTGCCGCTGATGGGCGAGGAAGGCCCGGCCATCGAGGCCGCCACCGCGTCGATCAACCGCCTGCCGGAGATCTACGGGGACGAATGGCTGCGCCTCTTCCGCGCCAAGATCGGGCTTGCGACGGAAGAGCCCGGCGACCGTGCGCTGATCGAGGCGCTCTTGTCCCGGATGGCCGAGGGCCGCGCGGATTTCACCCGCACCTTCCGGGGCCTCGCCGAGGGCACCGCCGCCGCCGAATTCGCCGCGCCCGACGCGTTCGAGGGATGGGCGACGGACTGGCAGGCGCGGCTGGCGCGCGAGGCGGATCCCAAAGCTACGCTCGCCACGGCGAACCCGGCCTACATTCCCCGCAATCACCGGGTGGAGGAGGCGATCCGCGCCGCCGTCGCGGGCGATTTCGACCCGTTCCACCGGCTGAATGCCGTCCTCGCGCACCCGTTCGAGCGCTGCCCGGAAGCCGAAGGCTACGACGCGGCCCCCGGCGAAGGCGAAGTCGTCACCCGCACCTTTTGCGGCACCTGATCAGCGGCGGAACTTGCGGAAGAAGCGGCGATTGGCGTGGACGAATTCCTGCAAGACGCCTGTGAGTCCGCCGAATTCCTGCTCCTTGAGGTACAGGTATCCCACCGTCGCACCAAGCCCTGCGCCGATCGTATCGACGATCAGATCCCACATCGTGTCGACAAGCCCGGTCTTCTGCATGTTCAGCCCGAAAAGCTGATCCATCGCGAATTCGAAGATTTCCCAGACCGTGCCGATCGAAAGGGCGAAACAGAAGCTGACGAAAGCGACGCCCCAGGCCGGCGCGGCGTAGCGGTCGCCTTCGAACAACATGAAGACGAAGAGAAATCCGATCAGCCCGAAGGCCAGCGCCGACCCGCCATGCAGCGCGATGTCCCACCACCAGAACCGGTTGTAGAAATCGAAGGCCTCGCCGAGGAAGATCGTCGCGAAGACGAAGATCACGATCCAGCCGAAGAACCGGACCGGAAGCCGGATGTCGAAGCGGCGCTGGAAGAGGACCGGCAGCAGGGACAGGCCGAACGTCGCGACGGAGACGAAGGCAAGCGACCAGCGCGCCGTGACCAGCGCCACGACGAAGGCCACGGCCAGCACCGTCCAGATCGCCTGGACGACGAGAGGTTGGCGGCGGAGGCGCTGAAACCACATGGCGCCAAGCTAGACCTCCGCAATCGGTGCTTCAACCCCGCCTCCGGAATGCATAAATCTGTCACATGAACGTTCGTCTCGCCTCCTACAACGTCCATAAATGCGTCGGTCTCGACCGGTTGCGGATCCCCGAGCGCGTGATCGCAGTCGTCAATGCGCTCGACGCTGACATCGTCGCCTTGCAGGAGGTCGACCTCCGGCTGCCGCCCCGTCCCACCGCCCTGCCCTACGCGCTGATCGAACAGGAAACCGACTTCGGCATCCTGCCGTTCGCGCTGGACGGGCCGAGCCTTGGCTGGCACGGGCAGACCATCCTTGTCCGCAAGGGAATCTCGGTCGACAAAATCCGCCGTATCGCCCTGCCGGGGCTGGAGCCACGCGGCGCGATCCTGGCCGAGATCTCGTCCCGGGCGGGGCCGTACCGGGTCGTCGGCGTGCATCTGGGTCTCATCCGCCGCTACCGCTCCATGCAGCTTGCCGCGATCCGTGCGGCGATCGGCCGGCGGGGAGAGATGCCGACCGCCATCCTCGGCGATTACAACGACTGGACGGCGCGCGGCGGGGCCGAGGCGCTTGGCCCCGGCTTCCGGCTCCACGCGCCCGGCCGCAGCTACCCCGCCGCCGGCCCGATCGGCGCGCTCGACCGCATCGCGCTCAGCGACGGGCTGCACATGTCCCGGGCCGGCGTCTTCGGCGGTACCCCGGCGCGGGTCGCGTCGGACCATCTGCCGATCTGGGCCGACATCCGGATCGAGACCGCCCGCTGATCGGCATGCCGCCGGCCGATCCGCTTGCCCCTTGCCTCCTCTTGCGCCGCGCGGTAATCAGCGAACCATGCGGGTGTAGCTCAATGGCAGAGCAGAAGCTTCCCAAGCTTACGACGAGGGTTCGATTCCCTTCACCCGCTCCACTCCTGTGACGACCGTTTCTTGCAAACCAACTGCACGAGGAGACCTTCGATGAAACTGACATACCTAGCGACCGCTGTCTTTCTCGCGATGACGGTGCCGGCTTTTGCGACGCAATGTCCGGGGCTCATGAAGCAGATCGACGAAGCGATGGCGACGACGACCGCCGATGACGCCACCAAGGCCCAGGTCATGGAGCTTTACGAGAAAGGCAAGGCCGCGCACGAGGCCGGCGACCACGCCACGTCAGAGGCCGATCTGGGTGAGGCGCTGAAGCTGCTCGGCGGCTGACCGGCGCTCGCGTTTCCGCTTCCCTCGACCTTCCGCACTGGTTAGGACATGTCCGAACCCGGTCACAGGAAAGGACGAGGTATGAGCGGAATTACCAGAATTGAAATTGGCAAGCGCATGTCGAATGCGGTGATCCATGGTGGCGTCGCCCGGCTCGCCGGTATCGTCGGCGAACCGGGCGGTGACGTCACGCAGCAGACGAAGGATTGCGTGGCCGAGATCGACCGGCTTCTCGCGCTGGCAGGTTCGGACAAGACGCGGATTCTGCGCGCGCAGATCTGGCTTGCCGACATCAACCGCGATTTCGCGGCGATGAACGCGGTCTGGGACCAGTGGGTTCCCGAAGGACACACGCCGGCCCGCGCGACCGGTGAGGCGAAGCTCGCCACGCCGGACTATCTTGTCGAGATCATCATCGACGCGGCCGTCGCCTGATCGCGGGCCCGCGGCCCGTCAGAGGGCCGCGACCATCACGCAGAGCATCTCGAACATCAGCGAGGCGCCGAGCCACGCGGTGCCGCCGGTCGGGTCGACCGGCGGCGACACTTCGACGAGATCGGCGCCGACGATCTTCAGCCCGGCGCATTCGCGCACGACCTGCATCGCCTGATAGGCGTTGGGCCCGCCCCATTCAGGTGTCCCGGTCCCCGGCGCGACCGAAGGGTCGACGAAGTCGATATCGTAGGACATGTAGGCGGGCGCTGTCCCGACGATCTCGCGCGCTTCGGCCATGACGTCAGGGACGCCGCGGTCGAAGAATTCCTCGATCGTGACGATACGGATGCCGTTCGCCTTGGCGAAATCGCGGTCGGCACTGTCGTACATCGTGCCCCGGATGCCGATCTGGATCATCCGCTTCGGGTCGAGCAGCCCCTCCTCGACGGCATTCCGGAACGGGTTGCCATGGGTCAGCGTCTTGCCGCCGAAATAGGCCGGGAAGAGGTCGGTATGGCTGTCGAAATGCACGAGGCCCAAAGGTGTGTCGCGGGCGATGCCGCGCAGGACCGGAAGCGTGCAGAGATGATCGCCCCCCGCGCTCAGCGGCCGGATGCCCTTGGCCTTCAGGCCCGCGAAGGCGCGTTCGAACCGGTCGAGCGTATCGGGCCCGTCCACCGGGTTCGGGCCGATATCGCCGAGATCGGCGCAGTTCGCGGCCGCGAACGGCCGAAGGCCGGTCACCGGATGCTGGGCGCGGATCATCGTGGAATAGTCGCGCAGCTGGCGCGGCCCGTGCCGGGGGCCGGGCCGGTTCGAGGTGCCGCCGTCCCAGGGCAGACCGACAAGTCCGATCTGCACGTCCGATTCGCGCGGATGGCCCGGCGTCACATGCGGAAGCCGCATGAAGGTCGGGATCCCCGCGAAACGCGGCAGCTCCATCCCCGAGATCGGTTGAAAAAATGCATCGGCCATGACTGGTCCCCCTGTTTTCGGGGCGAGCTTAGCGGTGGCGAGGGAAAGGTAAAGCGGGCGCCGTAATCAGGCTTCCAGTTCCGCGTCCCAATAGAGGAAATCGGCCCAGCTGTCGTGCAGGTAGTTCGGCGGGAACCGCCGGCCGGCGCGCTGCATGTCCTCGGCCGAGGGCGCGCGCGGCGCCTTGCGCAGCGACATGCCCGATTGTTTCAGAGACTTGTTCGCCTTCCGCAGGTTGCAGGGCGAACATGCGGCAACGACATTGTCCCAACTCGTCACCCCGCCGCGCGAGCGCGGCAGGACATGGTCGAAGGTCAGGTCACCCCGCGATCCGCAATACTGGCAGCAGAATTCGTCCCTGAGAAAAAGATTGAAGCGCGTGAAGGCCACGCGCTTCTGGGGTTTGACGTAGTCTTTCAGGACGACCACCGACGGTATCCTGAATTCCGCGTGTTGCGAGTGCACCACCGCGTCGTATTCGGCCGCCACGATCACCCTGTCGAGGACGGCGGCCTTGATCGCCTCCTGCCACGGCCAGAGCGACAGAGGATAATAGGAGAGCGGGCGGAAATCGGCGTTCAGGACCAGAGCCGGGTAGTGCTTCAGCACCGAAGGCTCCCGGACGAAGGTCGTCCTGAAATCGTCCTGATGAACCCTGTCCAGCATCAAAGACTCCGTCCTCGCCCTGTCTGTCCACCGACACCAAAGGCGGGAGCACCCGCCCCTGCTTATCCACAACTATATCTGGCGCATTCTCACTGGCAAGCCCCGCTATATGCGATAGGGTAGTATCGCGGCAAAGTGACAGGGGAATGACGAAAATGTCGGCGCCCGCGATCCTCGGCACGCTGGAAAGCGCGCTCTACACGGATGATCTGGACGCGGCCGAGCGGTTCTATGCGGGCACGCTCGGGCTAAAGGTCGTGACCCGGCAGGCCGGACGGCACGTCTTCTTCCGCGTCGGGGGGGCGATTCTCCTGGTCTTCGATCCGCGTGCCACGGCGCATCCGCCGCGCCCGGATGCCAGGATCCCGGTGCCGGCGCATGGTGCGAATGGGCCGGGACATTTCTGTTTCTCGGTCGCCGCCGAAGCCCTGGACAACTGGCGCCGCCATCTGGAGGCCGCCGGAATCGAGATCGAGGCCGACTTTCGCTGGCCGAATGGTGCAAGGTCGATCTATGTCCGCGATCCGGCGGGCAATTCCGTGGAGTTCGCGGAACCAGCCCTCTGGGCCTGACGGCCCGGCGCCGGTCGCTGTCAGGCCGCCGGCAGCCGCTCGCTCAGAAATGCCAGCGCCACCGACAGCCCGTCGGGCGCGATCCCGTGACCGGTGCCCTGCATGACATGGCCATAGGTCTCGAACCCCGCTGAGGTCAGGGCCTGCCCCGCGAGGCTCATGTCGGCGAAGGGCACCATCGGATCCTGATCGCCGTGGACCAGAAGCACCGGCGGCTTCGACACCGCCTCGGCCGCGAGCCGATCCGGCTGGAGGAGCCGCCCGGAAAAGGCGACGAGCCCGGCGACCGGCGCGGGGCGGCGCGGCAGGACATGAAGCGCCATCATCGTGCCTTGCGAGAAGCCCACGATGGCGAGACGGTCGGGCGTCATCCCCTCAGCGGCGAGCTGCGCGTCGAGGAAGGCGTTGAGGTCTTCCGACGACCGGCGCAGCCCCTCTGCCGCCGCCACCTCGGACGACCCGTCGAGCCAGGGGATCGGGAACCATTGCCGGCCGAAGGGATTTCCCGCGCAGGGTTCGGGCGCGTCGGGCGCGACGAAGACGGTGCCGGGCATGTGCGGCGCCAGCGGATCGGCGAGGCCGAGAAGATCCGCGCCGTCGGCGCCATATCCGTGCAGAAAGATCACGAGCGAACTCGCCTTCCCCGACCGGGCCGGTTTCCGGCCGAATTTGAGTTCCCGCGTCACCTGATACCCTCCCGGCTGCGCCTCACGCGGTAGTAGGCCCAGAGCGCGCGGGCCGCAACCGCCCTCCACGGGCTCCACTCCAGCGACATTTCGCGAAGGGCGCGCTCGGACGGACGCTCCGGCAAATCGAAGAGCAGCCGCGCCGCCTCCTGCAAGGCAAGATCGCCCGGCGCGAAGACGTCGGCCCGGCCGAGCGAGATCAGCGCATAGACCTCGGCCGTCCAGCGGCCGATGCCGGGCAATGCGGTCAGAATGGCGATCACCTCCTCATCGGGGCATTCCTTGAGCGCGTCATAGTCGATACCGGCCCGCGCCAGAGCATGGGCGTAGCGGATCTTTTGACGCGACAGCCCGCAGGCGCGCAGATCGTCCTCCGACGCTGCCGCCACGGCGCCTTCCGTCACCAGCCCGGCCGCGTCCATCCGCGCCCAGAGGGCGGCGGCCGAGGCGGTGGAGACCTGCTGGCCGAGAATCGCGTCGAGGAGTGCGGCGAAGCCGTCCGGCCGCCGCCGCAGCGGCAAGGGGCCGGTTTCGTCGAGAAGCGCCGCGAAACGCGGCTCGCGCAAGGCGAGCCATGCGGCCCCTTCGGCGACGCAAGCCCCGGTCTCGATGATCCGGCCCGGCATCGGCGCTCAGACCGGCAGATCGCCGGGCGGGTGGCGCAAGAGCCGCGCCATCGCGTCGAGCGCGCGGGCGAACTCCGCCTCGGTCGAGGACCCGTCGAGCGCGATGCGCACCGCGTTCGGCGAATGGCTGTCGATCAGCGCGTATTCGTCCGCCGACCGCACCAGAACGCCCTCCGTCTCCGCCTCTCGCACGAAGGTGGAGGCGCGCCAGCCGTTCGGCATCTTCAGCCACACGAAGGCGAGGCCCTTCTGCCAGGCGATATCGAACGTGCCGAGGATGTTCAGCGTCATCTCGAGCCGGTGCGCGAAAACCTCCTGCACGCGGTCGCGGAGGCGCTCCGCCTCACCCGAGGCGAAAAGCCCCATCATCAGGTCGACGATCGGGCGGGCCAGGCCGAAATAGGAATGCTGCGCGGCCAGGCGCGCCGGTTCGCCCTGCCCGGTCGGACAGACGATGCAGCCGAACCGAAGCCCCGCCGCGAGCGATTTCGAGATCGAGGTGATATGCCAGGTCCGTTCCGGCGCGAGGGCGCGGAGCGAGGGCGCGCTGGCGATCCCCACCGAATAGCAGTCATCCTCGATGATCTGGAGGTCGTGATGGCGGGCGACGGCGACGATCTCGGCCCGCCGCTCCATCGGCATCCGCACGGTTGTCGGGTTCTGCGCCTCGGTCGTGACACAGACGATGCGGGCGCCGGTGCGCCGGCAGGCGTCGTCGAGCGCCTCGGCGGAAAGGCCCGCGCCGTCGATCATCACCGGCACGATCTCGGCCCGATTCAGGCGAGCAGCGTGGCGGAAGCCGGGATAGGCGAGTTCTTCGAGAATCACATGCGGTCGCGCGCCCTTGAGGCAGCATTGCAGGGCAAGCCCAATGGCGTTTTGTCCACCTTGTGTCAGTACAATATCATCCGCCCCGAACGCCCCGAGGTTTCGGTCCGCAAGCCAGGCGACCAGAGCCGACCGCAAATCCCGGTCGCGTTTCAGACCCGGATAGCCGAGATAGTCGAACCGACCGGCATCCGAGAGCCGCCGGTAGATCGCCGAAAAGGCCTCGTTCTGGCCCACTTCCGGCAATCGCGGGCTCCGCAGGTCCGCAGGGCCAACCCCCTCTGCCGCATCCTCGCGCGGCCGGGTCGGCGTTTCGAGTATAAGCGCCTGGGATGCCCCAAATTTCGGGTGCGTCGCGGCAACGAAGGTCCCGCGCCCGACAGCCGCCTCCAAGAGGCCCTCCTGGGTCACGATCTGGTAGGCGCGGGCAACCGTGCCGGGCGTCATACCCAGCCGCCAGGCAAGATCCCGGACCGGAGGGAGCCGCTCGCCCTTCTCGAGCCCGCCGGTCCGCACCGCCTCGCGCAAGGCGCGGGTGAGCGCCAGATACTTCGGACCGTCAAAGCGGGAAAGGTCGGGCTGCCAAATTGTATCCGCCACAATGTACCTCTGGAACAGGCGTCGCGCGCATTGTAGGAATACACTTACCGAAATGACGAATTTGTATCAATACAAAAGGTGCGCCATGACCCATGCCGCAAGAACTGCCCCGAAACTGCATCTCCCGTCCGGCCGCCTGACGGCGCGGGCAACCGTCGCGCAGCTGGGCCGCCTTGTGAACGAATGGTCGGGCCGCCGCCGCAGCCGGCTCGCGCTGTCCCGTCTCGATGATCGCCTGGTGCGCGATATCGGCCTCGACAGAGCCCTCTGCGAAGACGAGGCGCTGCGCCCGTTCTGGCGTTAATGCAGGGTCCTGACCATCCCCGACGGACCCTCATCCTCGGCCGGGCCCTGCCCGGCCGTTTTTTTCACTCGGCATGATGCGCGCGCACCCCCGGAACGGTCGAAGCATTCGCGACCGTGGCATCAACGGATCACCGGCGATCGTGCCGCGAAGTCCGGGCGGGGCGTGACCCGCGCGGCGGATCAGGCCGCGATTGCCTCGATCGCGATCGACCGCCGCTTCAACTCCGAGAGAAGCGCCGGCAGAACCCGCGTCTGGTCGACCGCATAGCGCAGGACCTCGCCGATCGTGTGATCGGCCGCCTGGGTCCGGACACGCCAGATCATGCGGCGGGCAACGCCATCGTCATAGACGATCTCGAACGCACCCGACGGCACCTTGCGAAAGCCAAGGAAATCGAAGCCCCCGTGGGAGCTGTGGTAGGACTGGAGGGGCATTTTTCTGCTCTGTTGTCTGCCTCAATGGCGCGACCATGCTCCGGCGCCCGCCGCCCCGTCAATCCGGTCGCTCACACATCCGCGTGAGCGAGTCCGCGCGGCAACAGGGCAAAAATCCCCTTGTTTCAAACGAAAAGGGCGCGCCCGGCAGGCGCGCCCAAGATCTTGCGGTCAGTCCGGAACCGGACGCGATATCAGCGCTTCGAGAACTGGAAGGACCGGCGGGCTTTCGCCTTGCCGTATTTCTTCCGCTCGACCACGCGGCTGTCGCGGGTCAGGAAGCCGGCCGCTTTCAACGCCGGGCGAAGGCTCGGCTCATAAAGCTGGAGCGCGCGGCTGATTCCGTGCTTCACCGCACCGGCCTGGCCCGAAAGCCCGCCGCCGGCAACCGTGGCCATCACGTCGAACTGGCCTTCGACATTGGCGACCTGGAACGGCTGGCGCAGGATCATCTGCAGCACCGGGCGCGCGAAGTACTTCGAATAATCGATGTACTCGCCCTTGTTGTTGCGGATCAGGAACTTGCCCGAACCCGGCTTGATCCAGACGCGGGCGACCGCGTCCTTGCGTTTGCCGGTGGCATAGGACCGGCCGAGCGCGTCACGCTTCGGTTCGCGCGGGGCGTCCATCGCTTCGACAGCGGCGGGGGTGCCCGACACGGCCGATTTCAGATCGTCGAGAGACTTGATTTCGTCGGCCATGCTCATGCGCTCCGGGTGTTCTTCGGGTTCATCGACTTGACGTCGAGGACTTCGGGCGACTGCGCCTCATGCGGATGCTCGGCCCCGGCATAGACGCGCAGATGGGTCATCTGCTGCTTGCCGAGCCGGTTGCGGGTGATCATGCGTTCCACCGCTTTTATCACCACCCGCTCGGGGTGGGCACCGTCGAGCACCTGCTCGGCCGTGCGGAACTTGATCCCGCCCGGATGGCCGGTGTGCCAGTAATAGCGCTTGTCGGCGCGCTTGTTGCCGGTCATCTGCACCTTGTCGGCGTTGATGACGATCACGTTGTCGCCCATGTCCATGTGCGGCGTGAAGGTCGCCTTGTGCTTGCCACGGAGGCGATTGGCGACGATCACGGCGAGGCGGCCCAGAACGACGCCCTCGGCGTCGATCAGGATCCACTTCTTCTCGATCTCCGCCGGTTTCGCGGTATAGGTTTTCATCGGTTGCCCTTCGAGTTCGGGAGCGGAATGGGCACCACGAGGGCACCCGAATTCGGATGCTGGCTTTTCCAGTATTCGCCCCGCCCCGTCAAGGGCTTTGCGTCACAAGAAATCGTTTGTTTTCATTGACTTGCAATAACGGTATTAATTTACCCCATAATTTCCTCTGCGATCCGACCTGATACACCCTGCAGCCGGCCCCGATCGGGTACATGCCCCAGCCAGTGGATTCTAGCGCCGGGGCGGAATCGAATAGGTCATGTTGGCCCGCGCGACCGGCTCCTCCTGCCCGTCCGAGCGGATGAGAACGTCTCCGACCGCCAGAACCCGCCCAAGTTTCAGGAGCCGCGCGGTCCCGATCAGGTCCACGCCGGCCGCGGGCTTGCGCAGGAAATCGACGCCGGAACTCGTCGTCACCGCCAGTGCGACCGGGCCGATCCGCGCGAGAATCGCGAGATAGACGGCGACATCGGCCAAAGCGAAGATCGACGGGCCCGAAACGGTGCCGCCCGGCCGAAGGTGCCGCTCTGCCACCTTGAGACGCATCACGATGCCGTCCTCCGTCAGGCGCTCGATCGCGAAGTCGTCGCAAACCTGCGGGAATTCCCGCGCAATGAAGGCCGACAAGTCCGCCTGTGTCATTATCGCCCGCATCTTCACTCTCCGCTGTCGCCGGCCTAGACTTCCCCGAACCGGAGGGAATGACAAGATGAGCAACGACCTGCTTTTGCGCACCGACGAGGACGCTATCGCGACGCTGACACTGAATGCGCCGGCCAGTCTCAACGCTTTGTCGGACGCGATGCTCGCCGCGCTGAAGGCGGAGTTCGGCCGGCTTTCGGAAGACAAGGGCATCCGCGTCGTGATCCTGAAAGGCGCGGGCAAGGCCTTCTGCGCCGGCCACGACCTGAAAGAGATGCAGCGCGGACGTGAAGCCGAGGACAAGGGCCGGGCCTATTTCTTCGATCTCTTCGCGCGCTGCGCCGAGGTCATGCAGATGATCCCCGCCCTGCCCCAGCCGGTGATCGCAGAGGTGCACGGCATCGCGACGGCTGCCGGATGCCAGCTCGTCGCCTCCTGCGACATGGCGGTCGCGGCCGAGGGCACGCGCTTCGGTGTCAACGGGGTCAATATCGGACTCTTCTGCTCGACCCCGATGGTCGCGCTGTCGCGCAACGTGCCCCGCAAGATCGCGTTCGAGATGCTGACGACCGGCCAGTTCATCGATGCGGCCCGCGGCTGCGAGGTCGGTCTCATCAACAAGTCGGTGCCGGCCGAAAGCCTCGCCACCGAAACCCGAGCTTTGGCCGGGATCGTGGCCAAGAAACTCACCGACGCCGTCAAGATCGGCAAGCGCGCCTTCTACGACCAGGTCGAGATGACGCGGGCCGAGGCCTACGACTATGCGGCCCAGGTCATGGTCGAGAACATGCTCTGGCGCGATACGGACGAAGGTATTTCGGCCTTCCTCGAAAAGCGGCAGCCCGACTGGGCCTGATCGCCTTCTTCTTCTCGGAAATACTTCGGAGGCCCGGGGGGCAGCGCCCCCCCCTGGGTATCAGATCCCGCGCGTCCGAAGCCAAAGCGCCATACCGAGCGCCCCGAGCGCGAAGACCAGTGTCACCGACAGAAGAAGCGTGACGCCCCCCGCCCCGATCAGAAGCGCGCCGAGGAACGGCGCGGCGGCCGACGCCGTCAATGGCGCCATCGCCAGGGCTCCGCTCATGGCGCCGAAATTCTCCTGACCGAGCGCCTCGGCGGTCAGAAGCGGCCTCAGGATCGACTGCACGCCAATGGAAGCGCCCTGGCAGACCGCATAGACCAGAAACAGCGCGACCTGACCGGTGGCGATCAAGAGGGTGAAGCTCGCCAGGCTCATGCCGATGGCGATGGCGCGGGCGGCGGCGCCTGCGTGAATCCGCGCGCCGCCCAGCATCAAGAGAACGCGCCCCGCCACCTGCATGGGCCCGACGGTCGAGGCAACAAGGACCGCTACGGCCGCCGCCGCCCCCCGCTCGGTCAGGATCAGCAGGGCGAAGGTCGTCAGCATCATGTGGTTGCCCATCAAAAGCCCGAAGAACCCTGCAAGCGCCCAGAACTCCGGCTTGCGGAGCACCGCGCGGACCGCCCCCTTCGGCGTCGCCACCACGGGACCGCCGCGCCGCTCGCCCCGCCGCATGTAGCGCACGCCGAAGATGTTGGCCGGCAACGTCACCAGAAGTTCCACCGCCGCGAAGACGAGGATCGCGCCGCGCCAGCCGAAGGTCGCGCCCGTCCAGGCGCCGAGCGGAAAGGCGAAGGTGGAGGCGAAGCCCGCCACCAGCGTCACCCGGATGATGCCCTTGCGCGCCTCCGGGCCAAGCCGTCGGGTCAGGAAGGAAAAGCAGGTCTCGTAAAGGCTCGCCGCCTGCGCGACGCCGATAACGATCCAGAGGACATACCAGAGCCAGAGCGCGGTCACTTGCGACAGAAGGACAAGGCAGAGCCCGCCAAGCACCGCCGCCCCGCCAAGGAGCGACCCGCCATAGCCCTTGTCGACGAGGCGCCCGGAGAACGGCGCCAGAACCGCCTGGGTCAGAAGTGCACAGGTCGGCCCGAGCGCAAGCTCGGCCCGCGTCCAGCCGCTGCCGTCCTCCAGCGAGAGGATGATGGCGCCGAAGATGTAGATGAGCGCGGCGAAGCCCGCAGTCTGGCCGATCGCGAGAAACCAGACGCCAAGGCTTTCGTCGCGCGACATCCGGTCAGAGCCCGTAGATCGCCCGGAACTTCCCTTCGAGGTAGTCGAGAAGCGGCGCCTCGGACGGCGCGAAACCGCAGGCGCGCTCGATCACCTCGGCAGGTTTGTAGAGCCCGCCGAAACGCTGCACCTTCGCGCGCAGCCACTCCGTCGCCGGGCGCCCATCGCCCTTCGCCAGCGCATCGTCGAGGTCGGGGATGTCCGCCCTGAGCGCTTGGTGCAGGCAGCCCGCATAGACATTGCCAAGGGAATAGGTCGGGAAGTAGCCGAAAAGGCCGACCGACCAATGAACATCCTGCAACATTCCATGCGCCGGTTTGTCGACAGAAACACCGAAATCCTTCACAAATCGAACATTCCACGCCTCTTCAAGGTCGGCAACCTCGAGCCTGTCGCCAAAGAGCGCGCGCTCGAGGTCGAAGCGCATCATGATGTGCAGGTTGTAATGGACCTCGTCCGCCTCGGTGCGGATGAAGCCGGAGCCGACCCGGTTGACCGTGCGGTAGAACTCGTCCGGCGAGGCGATGCCGTGATCGCCGAAGACCGCATGCATCTGCCCGTGCAGCCAGCCGGTGAAGGCGCGGCTGCGGCCAAGCTGGTTCTCGTAGATCCGGCTCTGGCTTTCATGCACGCCCATCGAGACGCCCTGTCCGAGCGGCGTGAAGAGATGGGACTGGTCGATGCCGAGTTCGTAGGTCGCGTGGCCGACCTCGTGGATCGTCGAATAGAAGCAGTTGAACGGATCGCTCTCGACCACCCGCGTGGTGATCCGCGCGTCGTTGCCGGAGCCGGAGGAGAAAGGATGCACGGCAAGGTCGAGACGGCCCCGGTTCCAGTCGTAACCGAACGCCGTCGCGAGATCGCGGGCGAGGCCGAGCTGGCGCGCCTCTGCGAAATGGCCCCGAAGCGGCGCGGGTGGGTTCGCCGCGCCAAGCACCGCCTCGCGCAGGGCGACAAGGCGCGGGCGCATCCGGTCGAACATCGCGGCGAGTCCCTCTGCCGTCGCCTCGGGCTCGTAATCGTCGACCAGCGCGTCGTAGGCGTTGCCGCCGCCGAACCCGGCGGCGGCCAGCGCCTGGCCCTTTTCGCGCATCAGTTCCACGACCTTATCCAGCGTCGGCAGGAAATGCGCCACGTCGTTCTTCGCCCGCGCCTCCGCCCAGATGCCCTGCGCGACGCTCGTCACCCGCGCGATCTCGGACGCCAGACGCGCGGGCACCGCCGCATTCCGGCCATAGGCCCGGCGGATGAGGGCGAGCGACCGCGCACCCGCCGCGTCCGGCGCCTCGGCCTTCTCCAGCCAGTCGCCGACGCGCGGATCGGTGCGGCGGGAATGCAGCACGCCCTCGATCGCCGCCATTTCCTCGCCGCGCTGCTCGGCCGCGCCGTCGGGCATCACGGTTTCCTGGTCCCAGCCGAGCCGGCCGGCGATCTGGCTCAGCGCCTCGGTGTCGCGCTGGAAGGCCATGAGGTCGGTGAATGCGGTCATGAGCGGCTCCGGATCGATTGGACAACGGGATATTGCGCGCGGTGGCGGGCGCGCAGGATCAGCACCCAGACCACGAGCGCGCCCAGCTGGTGGGCGAGGCCAAGCGCCAGCGGCGCGGCGTGCAGAACCGTGACGATGCCGAGGACGACCTGGCCGAACATCATGGCGGCCATCCAGTCGAAGGCGGTTTTCGTCACCGGATGGGCGGAGCGCCGCCCCTTGCGCCAGACAACCACCGCGAAGGCGAAGAGAAGGTAGCCCGACATCCGGTGGACGAATTGCACGAGGCCCGGATTCTCGAAGAAGGCGAGCACGGCCGGCCCGCCCTCGGGCAGGTAGAACGCGTCCGCCGGAAAGAAGCTTTCCCCCATCAGCGGCCAGGTCGGAAAGGCACGGCCGGCGTCGATCCCGGCCACCAGCGCGCCGAGCAGGATCTGCAGGAAGGCGAAATGCATGAGGCCGGTGGAGAGCGAGAAGAGCTTTGCCTCGCGCGAGCGCCGGGCCTGCAACAGCGCGGATTCCGTCCGCGACAGCGAGAGCATGTCCCAGGCGATCAGCCCGAGGATCGCGAAGGCGAGGCCGAGATGGACCGCCAGCCGGTAGGAGGCGACATCGACCATACGGCCCGTGAGTCCGGAGGAGACCATCCACCAGCCGATCGCGCCTTGCAGCCCGCCGAGCGCGCCGAGGCCGAGAAGGCGCCCCGTCCATCCGGTCGGAATCCGCTTCGTCGCCCAGAAGAAGACGAAACCGGCCGCCCAGACGAGGCCGATGACCCGGCCGAGCTGCCGGTGCCCCCACTCCCACCAGTAGATCGACTTGAAAGCGTCGAGGTCCATCCGGTGGTTCTGAAGCTGGAATTCCGGGCTCGCCTGGTATTTCGCGAATTCCGACTGCCAGTCGGCCTCGTTCATCGGCGGCAGGGCGCCGGTGACGGGCCGCCATTCGGTGATCGAGAGGCCACTGTCGGTGAGCCGGGTCAGCCCCCCCACCGCGATCATCGCCACGACGAGGGCGAAAAGCACCGCAAGCCAGATCCGGATCGCGCCGCGCGCGCCGCCCCGACCCCGGTCGATCATGCCGCCCTTCGGCGCCTCGGCGGGCTTCGTCCCGGCCCCGACCTCTTCGAAGATGCTGCGTTTCTCAGCCATCCGCCCCTCCCGCTTCGCGCCGCGGACACTAGGCCCGGGGCCGGGGAGCTTCAAGAGTGGGCGCGCCGGAGAGGCGTTTTGCCCCGGCCCGCGCGACCCGGCCCGCCCTATCCGTCCCGCTTGCGCAGGATCTGCCTGAGGACGCCGTGGAGCGTCTGCACATCGGCGCGGGTCAGCGGCATCCGGCTCCAGAGGTTGCGAAGGCTGAGCTTCATGCTCTCTTCCCGCGTGGCCGGGAAGAAGTACCCGGCCTCTTCCAGCCGCTCCTCGTAGTGATCACCGAGCTTCCCGATCTCGATTGCGGTCGCAAGCTCCGTCCCGGCAAGCTCCAGGACCTCGGCCGGTGTCGTGTCTCCCTGCCGCCGCCACTCGTAGGCGCAGAGTAGAACCGCCTGAGCAAGGTTGAGCGAGGCGAAGTCGGGGTTCACCGGCACCGAGATGATCGCGTTCGCACGCGACACGTCGTCGTTCTCCAGCCCCGCGCGTTCCGGACCGAAAAGAACCGCGACCTTCTGGCCCGAGGCCGACAGGGCCCGCGCATGCTCCATCGCCCGTTCCGGCGTCATCACCGGCTTCGTCAGGTCGCGCGCGCGCGCCGTCGTGGCGAAGACATAGGCGCAGTCGACGATCGCCTCCGGCAGCGTCGGAAAGACGCCGGCATGGTCGAGCACCCGCCCCGCCGCCCCCGAGGCCATCGCGACGGCGCGCGGGTTCGGCCAGCCGTCGCGCGGATCGACGAGCCGCATGTGGCTCAGCCCGAAGTTCAGCATCGCGCGCGCGGCCGCGCCGATATTCTCGCCCATCTGCGGGCGGACGAGGACGATGGCGGGCTGAAGGTCGGACATCCGTGCGTTTCCTGAAAGTGCGGGGCCTGATACGATGCCCACACCCATATCGCAAGGCGGCCGCATGCCCTGGGACGCAAGACCGGCGCAGTGCCTGCGCGACGATCTCGCCGCGCTGCCTGCCGGACACCGCCGCGTCCGACGATGCGCGGCGCGGGCGGCTCATGGCGATGGCGCTTGCCGTCGTCCGCGCGCTGCCGCCGAAATGAGCCTGCCCGTAGCCAAGCCGGAAAATCTGCGCTAAGGCCGCTTGCGCAGAGATATTCCGGAGCCTGACATGGCCAGCACCGACCGACCGCAGATCTACCTCATCACGCCGCCGGACTTCGGGCTGGAGACGTTTCCCGACCAGCTTGCCCGCCTCCTCGACGGGACCGAGATCGCCTGCATCCGGCTGGCGATGGCGGGATCGGACGCCGACAAGATCGGGCGTGCGGCCGACGCGCTCAGGCTCGTCGCGCATGAGCGCGATGTGGCGCTGGTGGTCGAGACCCATGTGCAGATCGCCGAGCGCCACGGGCTCGACGGCGTGCATCTGACCGACGGCGCCCGCAATGTCCGCGCCGCGCGCAAGGTGCTCGGCGCCGATGCGATCGTCGGCGCGTTCTGCGGCGACTCGCGACATGAAGGCATGAATGCGGGGGAATCGGGGGCGGATTACGTGGCATTCGGCCCGGTCGGCGACCTGCCCCTCGGGACCGGAACGAAGGCGGATCGCGACCTCTTCGCCTGGTGGTCGGAGATGATCGAGGTTCCGGTCGTCGCCGAAGGCGGGCTGACGCCGACCTTGATCACCGACCTTGCGCCCGTCAGCGATTTCCTGGGCATCGGCACCGAGATCTGGTCGGGCGAAGACCCGCTGGCCGCTCTGAAGGCCCTTCTGGCGCCCCTCGGCTGAGCACTGCCGCTCAGCCCTGGTAGCCTTCCCCCAAGGTCTGGCGCACGGTGCCGCGCACCGCGTCTTCGCAGTAGCGCGCGAGGTCCTTGCGCGACGCGAACGCATCGACGCTGACCGGCGCGTGGAAGGTGATCTCGACACTGCCCTGCCGCCACTGCGCGAGCGTCTTGATGAGGTGGGCGCCGAAGCTCATGTCGCCCCACCAGCCGTAGAAACGCTCACTGCGCCCCTCCGGCGCGCGGTAGATCACGCTGACCGGCTGGATCTGCATCTCGTGATCGAGACCGTGGCTGTAGAACGCGGCAAACAGCGTCGACTTGAACGGCAGAACCCTCAGCCCGTCGGTCGAGGTGCCCTCGGGGAAGAAGAGGAGCTTGTGCCCGGCCCGGATCCGCGCTTCGAAAAGCGCCTGCTGCTCTTTCGCGGCCTTAGGGTCGCGGGCGATGAAGGCGGTTCCGGTCGCCCGCGCAAGCCAGCCGATCAGCGGCCAGCCCGCGACTTCGGATTTCGAGACGAAATAGACCGACTGGCAGGCATTGAGCGAGAAGATGTCGAGCCAGGAGGCATGGTTCGCGACGACGGCCCCGGGCTGGCGCATCGGCCGGCCCGTGACCCTGTAGCGCATCCCCATGATCGGAAAGGCGAGGCGGCAGACCGCGCGGGTGACGTGCGGGGAGACCGGCCTGTCGAGCCCGGCCAACGGGCGCTCCACCAGCCGCACCGCGAGAAGCACCAGAAGGCCGCCATAGGTCACGGTCCCGAGGGCCGCCCCGCGCGTCAGCGCCAAGATCCACCCCGCCGGCCCGATCCGCACCTTGTCGCCGGAATCCTCGGCGCGCCAGGTGGTCACGCCCGCGCCTCGTGCTTGCGGGTATAGAATCCCCGGTGGCGCGCGCTCATGGCCGCGGTGTCCATCAGCAGGCAGACATCGGTCGTGTTGAACTCCCGGTCGATGAAGGCGCCCTCGCCGACGAACCCGCCGAGCCGCAGATAGGCCTTGATCAGCGCCGGCATGGCCACCATCGCTTCGCGCCGGTCGAGCGCATCCGCCGGGATCAGGTCCATGCGCTGGAAATGCGACGGGAGCGCGCGGACCCGCAACGCCTCCGGCGCGAGATGGTGATGGTGGAGCCACGACAGCGGCACTTTCAGCGCCTCGATATCGGTGCCGTGAAAACTCGCGACGCCGAAGAGAACCTCGATCCCGTTATCGAGCACGTAGTCGGCCAGCGCGTTCCACAAAAGGAACATCGCGGTGCCGCCCCGGTACTCCGCATCGACGCAGGAGCGGCCAAGCTCCAGAAGCCGCCGGCCCGAGGCGCGAAGCGGCCCGAGGTCGTATTCGCCGTCGCAATAGAAGCGCCCGAACCGCTCCGCCTGTTCGCTGCGCAAGAGCCGGTAGACGCCGACAACATGATCGCAGGCGGCTGCGTCGCGCGTCGTGTCGATGAGGACAAGGTGATCGTTCACGGGATCGAAGTCGTCGCGCTCGAAGCGGCGGGCATGGTCGACCAGCGGGCCGTCGCCGCCAAGCTCCTCGACAAAGACCCGGTAGCGCAGACGCTGGGCTGCCAGGAAATCGGCTTCGGAAGCCGCGAGACGGACCTGAAACTGGCTGCTGTCGGGGGTCATGTCCGGCGCTTTGATCCGCGTCCCATCGAATGTCCGCGGTTTTATGCGGCGGTCCGGCCATTTGCAACCGGTTGACTCGAGCTCCGCCGCGTTGACACTACCTTACGTTGCTTTTAACTTCATTATATCGCGTTAAAGTTATTCATCAGGATCAATGATCAGGATCAGTTCCACCCGTGACCCGTCTATGACGACCTTGCCCGCATGTTCGAAATTCACGGTGATCCGCGTTCCGATCCGCGTACTGGACCTGTCCAAGCCCCCAGTCCGTCTCGCCCGGATGGCGCACCAGCATGCCCGGTTCGAGGATCTCGTTCACGCGCCGCCTCCAGCACCAAGGATAGATAATGTCATCCGACCAACCTGACGTGATCGCGCTTCTCGGCTCGCGCATCTGCCATGACCTTATCAGCCCGTTGAGCGCGATCGGCAATGGGGTGGAGTTGTTGATGATGTCGGGTACTGTTCCGGGACCCGAACTTGCCCTGATTTCGGAAAGCGTAACCAATGCCAACGCCCGCATCCGCTTTTTCCGCATCGCCTACGGCGCGGCCAGCCCCGGCCAAAGCGTCGTACGGTCCGAAATCCGCTCCATCCTCGACGACATGACGCGCGGCGGGCGGCTGTCGATCGACTGGCAGGCGCCGGGCAATGCCGCGCGGATCGAGGTGAAACTCGCCTTCCTCGCGTTGCAATGCCTTGAAACCGCACTTCCCTATGGCGGCCGGGTGACGATCGCGGCCGATGGCGATGCCTGGCGGATCGGCGCGGAGGCCGCTAAGATGAAGGTCGACGAAAATCTCTGGTCGCGGCTCACCGCGCCCGCGTCCGGGGCCGAGGTGGCGGCCGCCCATGTCCAGTTCCTGCTCTTCCCGGCGGAGCTTGCGCGACAGGGACGCAGGCTCACGCTGCAAATGTCCGAACCCCGGATCGCGATGCGATACTGAGCGCTTCGGGTTCGTGTTGCCCCGGTCCGCGCTCAGGCGCGGACGGTGCCGTCCCCGGTGACGAGATACTTGAAGCTGGTGAGCTGTTCGGCTCCGACCGGCCCGCGCGCGTGAAGCTTGCCCGTGGCGATGCCGATCTCCGCCCCCATGCCGAATTCGCCGCCGTCGGCGAACTGGGTGGAGGCATTGCGCATCAGGATCGCGCTGTCGAGCCGCTCGAAGAACCGGGCGGCGGTCTCGTCGTTCTCGGTCAGGATCGCCTCGGTATGCTGGGAGCCATGGCGCCGGATATGGGCGATCGCCCCGTCCACCCCGTCGACGAGCTTCGCGGCGATGATCATGTCGAGGAACTCGCGGCCGAAATCCTCCGGCGCCGCCGGCACCGTGCCCGGCACTTCCAGCAGTTCGCCTTCGGTCCTGACCTCGACGCCCGCCTTGAGCAGGTCGGCGATCAGCACCGCCCCATGTTTAGCGTGGAACCGCCGGTCGATCAGCAGGCACTCGGCAGCCCCGCATATGCCGGTGCGCCGTGTCTTCGCGTTCAGGATCACCGCGCGCGCCTTCTCAAGATCGGCATCGCCGTCGGCATAGACGTGGCAGATGCCTTCGAGATGGGCAAAGACCGGCACCCGCGCCTCTTTCTGGACAAGGCCGACAAGGCCCTTGCCGCCCCTCGGCACGATCACGTCGATATGCGCGA
Source organism: Defluviimonas sp. SAOS-178_SWC (assembly GCF_039830135.1). Lineage (NCBI taxonomy): Bacteria > Pseudomonadati > Pseudomonadota > Alphaproteobacteria > Rhodobacterales > Paracoccaceae > Albidovulum > Defluviimonas sp. SAOS-178_SWC. Next base: position 2,675,641 of record NZ_CP156081.1, read on the forward strand.
CCATCCGCAGCATTTCCGACACCGCCGCCCGGTCGCGGGTGGGCACCAGCTGGATCGCTGCCTCCGGCAGGCCCGCCTCTTTCAGCCCGGCCACGAGACAGGCATGGATCGCGCGCGAGGAATGGAAACTCTCCGACCCGCCGCGCAGGATCACGGCATTGCCGGACTTCAGGCACAGCGCCCCGGCATCGGCGGTCACGTTCGGCCGGCTTTCATAGATGACGCCGATGACACCAAGCGGCGTCCGCACCCGCTGGATATGAAGGCCCGAGGGCATATCCCATTCCGCCATGACCGCCCCCACCGGATCGGCCTGCGCGGCAACGGAGCGGAGCCCGCCGACAATCCCGCGAATCCGCGCCTCGTCGAGCATCAGCCGGTCCATCATCGCCGGCGACAGCCCCTTTTCGGCCCCGTAAGCGAGATCCTTCGCATTGGCCTCGACGATCTCCTGCCGGCGCGCCCAGACGGCCTCCGCGGCCGCGACCAGCGCGGCCTCTTTGCGGTCGGCCGGGGCAAAGCACAACTCCGCCGCCGCGGCTTTCGCCGTCGCGCCGATTTCCGCCATCAGCGCGGGAATGTCGCCCAGATCCTTCATCGCGCGCCCCTTCATCTTGCCGCAAATATCCCCGCCGGAGGCATGCGCAATCTGCGCATTCCAAGGCGTGCCCCGGTCATCACCGGGCCATGTCGTCCCGGTGCACCATCGGCCCGCGCCCGGCATAGCCGAGAATGGCCTCCATGTCACCCGAGCGGCGCCCCGCGATCGACCGGGCTTCACTGGCCGAATAGCGCACGAGGCCCTTGGCCAGCGCCTCGCCCCCGGGGCCGAGAATGGCGACCGGATCGCCGCGCCCGAACGCGCCGGCAACCGCCGTCACCCCGGCCGCGAGAAGCGACTTGCCCTGCCCGAGCGCCGCGACCGCCCCGGCATCGAGGCGCAGTTCACCGCGCGGCTTCATCGTCGCGATCCAGCGCTTGCGGGCAAGCTGAGGCGTGTCCTCGGCCAGGAACCAGGTGCAGGCGGCGCCCCTGGCGAGCGCGTCGAGCGGCCGCAATACCGACCCCTCGGTGATCGCCATCGCACATCCCCCCGCCACGGCGGTCTTCGCCGCCATCAGCTTGGTCTTCATCCCGCCCTTCGAGAGGCCGGAGACCGGATCGCCGGCCATTGCCTCGATCTCTGGCGTGATCTTTTCAACGACATCAAGGCGATGCGCGTCCTTGTTCACCTTCGGATTGTCGGAATAAAGCCCGTCCACATCGCTCAGGAGCACAAGCTGATCCGCGCCGATCGTGACGGCGATCTGTGCCGCAAGCCGGTCATTGTCGCCAAACCGGATCTCGTCGGTCGCGACCGTATCGTTCTCGTTGACAATCGGCACGACGCCGAGCCCCAGAAGCGTCTCCATCGTCGCGCGGCTGTTGAGGTAGCGGCGGCGGTCCTCGGTGTCCTCCAGGGTCACCAGCACCTGCCCGGCCGTCAGTCCATGCGGGGCCAGAACCTCCTCATAGGCGCGCGCCAGCCGGATCTGGCCGACAGACGCGGCGGCCTGGCTTTGATCGAGGGTCAACGCACCGGCGGGCAGCCCTAGAATGCCGCGCCCGAGCGCGATGGAGCCGGACGAGACGAGGATCACATCGGTGCCCCGCGCCTTCGCCTCGGCGACATCCTCGGCCAAGGCGGTCAGCCAGCCGCGATGCAACCCGCCGCCCCGGTCGACGAGGAGGGCCGAACCGATCTTGACGACGAGCCGCCGGGCGGCGGCGACCGAAGGGGTCAGGGGCGCCATTCGTCGTCCTCAGGGGCTGTCTCGGCCCGCGCCTCGGCAATGATCGACCAGAGGGCGCGCAGGACCTCCGGGATACCCTGCCCGGAGACGCCGGACATGACGTAGACCGGCCCGCCCGAGGCCTTTTCGAGGCTGCGCCTGCGCGATGCGAGGGTCTTCGCGTCAAGCGCGTCGATCTTGTTCAGCGCCGTGATCCGGGGCTTGTCCGCAAGGGCGTCGGAGTAGGCCTCCAGCTCTCTCAGGATCGTCTTGTAATCCTTTGCGATCGTTGACGATGTTCCGTCGACGAGATGAAGGAGAACCGAGCAGCGCTCGACATGGCCGAGGAACATGTCGCCCAGTCCACGCCCTTCCGAGGCGCCCTCGATCAGGCCCGGAATATCGGCCATGACGAATTCCCGGCCATCGACACCGACGACGCCGAGATTGGGGACGAGCGTCGTGAACGGGTAGTCGGCGATCTTCGGCTTGGCGTTCGAGACGGCGGCAAGGAAGGTCGACTTGCCGGCATTCGGCAGGCCCAGAAGCCCGGCATCGGCGATGAGCTTGAGGCGCAGCCAGATCGTGCGCTCCACCCCCTCCTGGCCGGGATTGGCGCGGCTCGGCGCGCGGTTGGTCGCGGATTTGAACCGCAGGTTGCCCCAGCCGCCATTGCCGCCCTGTGCGAGGAGGACGCGCTGGCCGACCCTGGTCAGGTCGGCGATCAGGGTTTCCTCGTCCTCGTCGAGGATCTCGGTCCCGACCGGCACCTTCAGGACGATATCCTCGCCGGTCTTGCCGGTCCGCTGGCTGCCCATGCCGGGCTGGCCGCTCTTGGCGAAGAAATGCTGCTGGTAGCGGAAGTCGATGAGCGTGTTCAGCCCCTCCACCGCCTCGGCCCAGACCGAGCCGCCATTGCCGCCGTCGCCCCCGTCCGGCCCGCCGAACTCGATGAATTTCTCGCGCCGGAACGACACGCAGCCGGCACCGCCCCCGCCGGAGCGGATATAGACTTTGGCGAGGTCGAGGAACTTCATGGCGGCGCTTTCGTAAGGATGTGACAGGCGATAGCGGCAGGCGGGCTATTTCGCAAGGGCGGCGCGAAACCGGCGTATGTTTCGCGTCGTTGCGGCGTAGGTCTCGCGTAGGTTTTCCGTAACTACAGACCGCGCACCCGAAAGCCGGAGCATCGCGCCGTCCGGACCTGCCGCCAGGTCCGGATGCGGCGCCTCATCCCATCTTGCGCAGGTAGGTCCAGGTGGGCACCGTGGCGCCCCGTGCGACCGAAAAGGCCTCGGCGTCGCCGAGATAGTCGAAGCCGGTATTGGTCAGCACCCGTGCGGAGCCGGGATTGTCCTGAAAGACCTCGGCAAACAGCGTGCGCGAGCGATGCGGGTTGGCCGCGACGATGGCGGACACCGCCTCCGACGCGTAGCCGGTGTTCCAGAAGGCGGGCGCGACCCAGTACTTGATCTCGCTCTGGTCCCGCTCCATCCGGGTCAGGCTGACGATGCCCAGAACCTCCGCATGGCCGCGTTCGGAACCGTCCATGACCCAGACATCCTCGCTCCGCTTCTCGGCGAGGCTGCGGGCGATATAGGCCTCGACCGCGCCGGGGGGCAGCGGATGGGGGATCGTGCGGGTCCCTTCGGCGAGCCGGCGGTCGGCGGCATACATCGCGATGAGACCGGCGTCCGAGCGCCTGAGCGGGCGCAGCCCGAACCGCTCAGCCGCGAGTTCGGGCTGAACGACGATAGGTTCCTGAATCATACCGTCCCTCCTCCGAAACGGATCGTGAGATCCACGGCCGCCCTACCGGCCCGGACCTCTTTGAAACTCGCAACCCGGCGCCAGGCCCCTCCCGGACCCGTTGGCGCCGCCTTGCCCGATACACCCGAAATGGGGCGTGAGAGTGGCCGGTTCAACCGGGCCGGGTTCACGCTTGCGACGGTCGCGCTGACAATCGCCTGTTCGCGTGACATGTCTGGCATACTCCCGCCACCAATGAAGAAGGGGACCGACCTTCCGGCCGATCCCCCGTTTACAATCCGATTGTAAAGGTTCGGCTTACTCTGCTGCCTCCGCCGCAGGGAGGACCGAAATGAACGTACGGCCCTTGAGACCCTTCTTGAAGGTCACGAGTCCGTCGACGGTCGCGAAGATCGTGTGGTCACGACCCATGCCGACCCCTTCGCCCGGCCACCACGTGGTGCCGCGCTGACGCACGATGATCGCACCCGGCTGCGCCGACTGGCCACCGAAGAGTTTCACGCCGAGACGACGGCCGACCGAGTCGCGACCGTTGCGGGACGAACCGCCTGCTTTTTTGTGTGCCATGGGGTGTTACTCCTTCGTCGCGGCGGCTTTTTTGGCCGGCGCCTTCTTGGCAGGCGCGGCCTTCTTTTCTGCCTTCGCCTCGGCCGGCGCGTTGTTGTGCGCGGCGACGCGGGCGGCGTGGGTGCCGATCGCTTCCTTCACGCCCGACTTGTCCGCGCCCGAGGCGAGGATGTCGGTGACACGAACCAGCGTCAGTTTCTGCCGGTGGCCGCGGGTGCGCTGCGAGGAGTGCTTCCGGCGGCGCTTGTGATAGGTGATGACCTTGTCGGCCTTGATGTCGTCGATGACCTCGGCCTGCACGGCGGCACCCTTGACCATCGGCGCGCCGAGCACGGGCGTGTCGCCACCGATCATCAGAATCTCGTTGAACTGGACTTTGTCACCAGCGGCGGCCGCGATCAGTTCGATGCGGAGCACGTCGCCCGCCTGAACCTTGTATTGCTTGCCACCGGTCTTGAGGACCGCGAACATGGGTCTTTCCTTCATCTCTGCCGCGCCCTGTGGCCCCGGATCCATCCGGCGTTTCGGGGTTTCCCCGCCTCGGGCAGCGCGCCCCGTTTCGGGACGACGTTACCGAATATAGACTCCCGGCCGGGCCGAGAGACCCGCCGGGATGCGGGCTTATCGGGCAAGTGGCGCGGGAAGTCAAGCCACGGCAGGCGGCGATTCTTCGCGGCTGCACCCCGCCCGCGCGCTCAGTCGAGCGGGGCCTTGCCGCCCGCCGCCGTGCGGTCCGCGATATACCGGGCGATGCGCTCGCCCCGCTCCCCGGACCCTTCCGGCGGCCGGTAGTCCGAAAGGATCCGCTGCCAGATCGCCGTCGCCCGTTCCGTCGCGGTCTTCGCCCCCGCCGCTTCCCAGGTGCCGTGGTTCGAGAGGTCGGCGACAAGCGGCGCGTAGAAGGCGCGGTCAAACCGCTCCATCGTATGCGGGGTCGCGAAGAAGTGGCCGCCGGGCTGCACATCGGCAAGCGCGTCCCAGGCCAGATCGGCCTCGGGCGAGGTCAGGGGCTGGCACAACTCGGCAATCGTCTGGAGCGCCTCTATATCGTTGATGAACTTCTCGTAGCCGAAGCTGAGCCCGCCTTCGAGCCAGCCGGCGGAATGCACGGTCAGCGTCGCGTTGGCCATCAGATTGGCCCAGAGACCCATGTGATTCTCGCCCGCCGCCTGCATGTCGGCGGTGTTGGAGGCCGAGCCCGCCGCCGAGCGCCACGGCAGGCCGACATGGCGAGCGAGTTGCCCGGTGCCGATCGCCATCCGGATATGGGTCGGCGTGCCGAAGGCGGGCGCGCCGGACTTCATGTCGACGTTCGACGAAAAGCCGCCATAGCTGACCGGCGCGCCAGGTTTCGCAAGCTGGGCGAGCGTGATCCCGGCAAGACATTCGGCATGTTGCAGGACGAGCGCCCCTTCCACCGTCACAGGGGCCATCGCGCCGGCAAGACAGAAGGGCGTGATGATCAGCATCTGCCCGGCTCGGGCGAAGTCGATGATGCCTTCGGCCATCGGCCTGTCGATCTGGCGCGGCGAATTGGTGTTGATGACCGTCCCGCACCAAGCGCCGTCCGTGAAGTCGGCGTCCGAGAGGTCGAGCGCCATCCAGATCATTTCGAAGCTTTCGGCGACCTGGCCGCGGCCGCGCGCGTAGACGAACATCGGCTTGTCGCCGAGCGTCAACTGGGCGCGCATCATCGCGTAGTGGCGCAAATGCGTCGGCACGTCCTGCGGTTCGGCCGAGGGGCCGAGCTTGTGGATGACGTCGAAGCTCTGATGGAGTTTCAGCGTCTCCTCGTAGGCGGCGAAGCTGCCGGGGCGCCGGCCGCGCAGGGCATCGGTGACGTTCGGGCAGCCGCCGCCCGGCGAGAAGATCAGGGCGCCATCCTCGTAGTCGAGTTCCCGCCCCGGATCGGCCGCGCGCATCCGGATGGATCTCGGGGCTGAGAGAAGCGCGGCCGCCACCATGTCGCGGCCGATGCGGACCATCTCGGTCGTCTCGTCCACAAGCGCGCCGCCGGTGGCATAGATCGCCCGAGCCTCGGGCAGAAGAACCTTGATCCCAAGCTCCTCGAGCACCTTCAGCGCCATGTCGTGGATCGCCGAAACCGCGTCGTCGCTGATGACCTTCTGCGGCGCGAACGGGTAGCGCAGATGCCGATAATCCACGACACGCGCCGGAGCGGCGGTCCGTCGGGCCGCGCGGCCGCGGCGGTGATGCGGTTCGTCCATGTCGTGCCTCCCGGTCCTGCGTGGCACGAACCGGAGCTTGCGGACGAGGCGGCCCCTCCGCCCCGCCGGTCCCCGGCCCTGCGGGCGCGATGATCCGGGACCGGGCGCGGCGGTGTCGCGTTCCTTTCCGACCTGCGGATGACGCTCTTGCGGGCCCCGCCCGCCTGCCCGGCACCGCCCGCGCCCGACGTCGCGGGCGTTTTGCGCTTCACCCCCTTCGGGATTTCCCGTAAACCGCGCGGCGGAAAGGTGGCCGGGAATGCGTCAGACCATCATCGAACGCTGCGAGACCAAGGGGCTTCGGATGACCGAGCAGCGCCGGGTGATCGCGCAGGTGCTCGAGGAGAGCGAAGACCACCCCGATGCCGAGGTCCTCTATACCCGTGCCTGCGCCATCGACCCGAAGATCTCGCTCGCCACGGTGTACCGGACGCTCAAGCTTTTCGACGAGGCGGGTATCCTCGACAAGCTGGAATTCGGCGACGGACGCGCCCGCTACGAGGATGCCGAGCGGGCGCATCACGACCACCTCATCGACCTCACGACCGGCGCCGTCATCGAATTCGTCGACGCGGAAATCGAGGCCTTGCAGGACCGGATCGCCAAGCGCCTCGGCTACCGCCTGAAGGGACACCGCCTGGAACTCTTCGGCGTTCCCCTGAAGCGCAAGGACTGACCCAGTGCACAATCTTCGCGGCATCTTCCTCATCGTCTTTTCCATGGCCGCCTTCTCGGTCGAGGATGCGTTCATCAAGGCGCTGACGGGATCGCTGCCCGTCGGACAGGTGATGCTGTCGCTTGGCCTTGGCGGGGTTCTGGTCTTCGCGGCCGTCGCCGGACCGAGGGCCTGGCCGGGCATCGCCCGCGCGCTCTTCGTGCCGCAGGTGGCCCTGCGCACCGCCGGAGAGGCCGTGGGCGCGGTGTCCTTCATCACCGCGCTCTCGCTGATACCGCTCTCGACCGTCGCGGCGGTCTTTCAGGCGACACCGCTTGCGGTCACGGCGGGCGCCGCGCTGATCTTCGGCGAAGCGGTCGGCTGGCGGCGCTGGAGCGCCATCGCCGCAGGCTTCATCGGTGTCCTGATGATCCTGCGCCCCGGTTTCGAGGGCTTCCGTCCGGAGGCCGCGATCGTCCTTGTCACGGTCGTGGCCATCGCGCTCCGCGACCTCGTCACACGGCGCATTCCCGCGCATGTCCCCTCGGTCGCGGTGTCGTTCCACGGCTTCTTCGCCCTCGTGATCGCGGGCGCCGTGCTTCTGGCCATCGGTCCCTCGCCCGTCGCGCCCGATGCCGGCGTCTGGGCCCGGCTCGGCGCCGCGGTCCTGTGCGGCACGACCGGCTATTACGCCATCGTCGCGGCGATGCGGTCGGCGGATGCCTCGGCCCTCATGCCGTTCCGCTATTCGCGTCTGGTCTTCTCGCTGGTCATCGGCGTCGCCGTCTTTGCCGAACACCCCGATGCGATGACGCTCGCCGGCGCCGCGCTGATCGTCGCCGCCGCCTTCTACACCTATCTGCGCGAACGCCGCGCCCTTGTCGCGCAGCCCGCCTGAGGGGACTTTCCCTTGGGCCGGGGACCGCGTAAAGACCGACCAACCGTGGTTTCCGCCGAAAGGACCTGCCCCATGAGCACGATCATCGACATCCATGCCCGCGAGATTCTCGACAGCCGGGGCAATCCCACGGTCGAGGTGGATGTGATCCTCGAAGACGGCACGATGGGCCGCGCCGCGGTGCCCTCGGGCGCGTCCACCGGCGCGCATGAGGCGGTCGAGAAACGCGACGGCGACAAGGCGCGCTACATGGGCAAGGGCGTGCTGGAGGCGGTCGCCGCCGTCAACGGCGAGATCGCCGAGACGATCATCGGCGAGGACGCGACCGAGCAGGTCGAGATCGACCGGCTGATGATCGAGCTCGACGGCACCCCGAACAAGGGCCGGCTCGGCGCCAATGCGATCCTCGGCGTCTCGCTCGCCGTCGCCAAGGCCGCGGCCGATTTCACCACGCAGCCCCTCTACCGCTATGTCGGCGGCACCAATGCCCGGATCCTGCCGGTGCCGATGATGAACATCATCAACGGCGGCGAACATGCCGACAATCCGATCGACATCCAGGAATTCATGATCATGCCGGTCGCCGCGCCGGATATCCGCGGCGCCGTGCAGATGGGCTCAGAGGTCTTCCACACGCTGAAGAAGGAGCTTTCGGCGGCCGGGCTCGCGACCGGCGTCGGCGACGAGGGCGGCTTCGCGCCCAACCTGTCCTCGACCCGCGACGCGCTCGACTTCATCCTGAAATCGATCGAGAAGGCCGGCTACAAACCCGGCGAGGACATCTGCCTCGCGCTCGACTGCGCCTCGACCGAATACTTCAAGAACGGCAAGTATGTGCTTTCCGGGGAAGGCAAAACCCTCTCTCCGGAAGAGAATGTCGACTACCTCGCGGCGCTCGTGAAGGACTACCCGATCATTTCGATCGAAGATGGCTGCGCCGAGGATGACTGGGACGGCTGGAAGCACCTGACCGATGTTCTCGGCGCCAGGTGCCAATTGGTCGGCGACGACCTTTTCGTCACCAACCCCGCCCGCCTTGCCGACGGCATCGCGAAGGGCTGCGCCAACTCGCTCCTCGTCAAGGTCAACCAGATCGGCACGCTGACCGAGACGCTCGACGCCGTCCGCATGGCCGACCGCGCGCGCTACACCTCGGTGATGAGCCACCGCTCGGGCGAAACCGAGGACGCGACCATCGCCGATCTCGCCGTCGCGACCAATTGCGGGCAGATCAAGACCGGCTCGCTCGCCCGGTCGGACCGGCTGGCGAAATACAACCAGCTGATCCGCATCGAGGAGATGCTCGGCGAGACGGCGGAATATGCCGGCCGCTCGATCCTGCGCGGCTGATTTCTTCTTGGCCCAAATACTCCCGCCGGAGGCAACCCCGCCTCCGGCGGGTTTTTATTTCAGGGCAAGAGCTTACAGCGCGACCTTGTATTCCTGCACGGTATTGCCGCCATCCACCACGATCAGCTGCCCGGTGACATAGCTCGCCTCCTCCGCCGCAAGGAAGAGGACCGCATGCGCCACCTCCTCCGGCCGCCCCGGCCGGCCGACGGGCGTGTGGTGTCCGGCGACGATCTCGTCGGCGCCGGACGATCCCGTCTCGATCCAGCCCGGCCCGACGCAATTGACCGTCACCCCCTCGCGCCCGACATCGAGCGCCAGGGCCCGTGTCATGCCCATCAGCCCTGCCTTGGCCGAGGCGTAGACGCTGCTCGTCGCGATTCCGACGACCGGGCCGGTGACGGATGACATCTGCACGATCCGCCCGAACCGGCGCGCGCACATGCCGGGCAGGACCGCCCGCGTCAGGCGGAAGGTGGAGGTGAGGTTGATGTCGATCCCGTAGCTCCAGTCCTCGTCCGTCAGGCTCGCGAAGCGCTTTCCCGGCATGTCGATCCCCGACTGCACCATGCCGGCATTGTTGACGAGAATATCGATGGGGCCGAGCGCCGCCTCGGTCTCCGCCACCAGCCGTGCGACGTCATCCTCGCGGGTGAGATCGGCGGTCGTCGCGAACGCGCCGTCCGGCCCGAGCGCACGAAGCCGGTCGAAGATCCGGCCGGTCGTCGCCGTGATCGCCACCTTCGCGCCGGCCGCCTTGAGCACCCGCGCCGTCGCGAAGCCGATTCCATCGGCGCTCCCCGCGCCGGTCACCAGCGCGACGCGCCCCGAAACGCCTGCCATCTGTCACCCCTTTCCACACATCGGCGTCACGCTACCGGCGCTTGCGGGGGTTGGCCAGCCGCGTCAGCGGATCTCGCCACGGCGGATGATCCGGGCCGCAAGCGCGTCATAGGCGGTCCGCCAGGCGGATTCCAATTCGGGCGTGAACCCCTCCCCCAGCTCGTCCCGCAGCGTCTCCAGAAGCGCCTCGCCCATCGGGGCGAAATGCGCCGCCTTCACGCCGAGCAGCGCGTGGCCGCGCCCCAGGTCGGCGAAACGGTCGCCCAGCGCCTCCGGGCTTTCGAGATTGCCGATGATCGAGTCGAGCGTGGTTATGAACTTCATCCCCTGCCCGGCGAGGTCGTCGCGAAACATAGACCGAAGCTCCGGCGCGCGCCGGAACAGCGCCTCGTAGAACGACATCGAGGCGGGTTCGAGCCTTTGCCGGAGGGTGTGGAAACTCTGGCGGATCAGCTCCGCCTGACGTGCCGTTACCGTCATGCTTCCGTCCTTTCGCCCTTGAGTCCGGGAAAGGCTGCGCCGCCCCCGGACACGCTGCCTTGATCCATCTCAATTTGCCGGCATCATGTCGGCGAAACGGAAGGATGGCCGGATGACTGCCGAAGACATCATCGAACTCTTGCACCTCGCGCCCCATCCCGAGGGCGGCTGGTACCGCCAGACATGGGTTGCGGACGGTCCCGGAAGGCCGGCGGGGACGGCGATCTATTTCCTCTTGAAGGCCGGGGAGCGCAGCCATTGGCACCGGGTCGATGCCGCCGAGATCTGGCACCATTACGCCGGTGCGCCCCTAGTTCTTTCCATTTCGGAAACAGAAAAAGGGCCCGCGCGCGACCACCGGCTGGGCCCGGATCTCCCGTCCGGCGAACGGCCGCAAATCCTCGTGCCGCCCCATCATTGGCAGGCGGCCCGAACGGCCGGAGACTGGACCCTCGTCGGTTGCACCGTGTCGCCCGGCTTCCGGTTCGAGGGGTTCGACCTCGCCCCGGACGGGTTCACGATCCCATCCGCCGGATAACGCATTTGATGGCTTGCGGCCCGGCCCGAGCAGCGGGATCATCCGCCCATGACCGATCACAAGACCTTCCTCTCCGCCCTGCCCGCCGCCGACAAGGCGGCGCTGACCGAGACGCGCGACGGGGCGGGATTGATCCATCTGACGGGTCATGGCGGGATGATCCTGATCACCGGCGCACTGATCGCGGCGCGGGTGCCGTTCTGGCCGCTCCTTCTGCCGGCGCAGGGCGTGCTGATCATCTTCCTCTTCACGCTGGAGCATGAATGCACGCACCGCACCCCGTTCCGGTCGCATGCGCTCAGCAACTGGGTCGGGCGGCTTTGCGGATTTCTGATTGTCTTGCCCTTCGAGTGGTTCCGGTCGTTCCACCTTGCCCATCACCGCTTCACCAACCTGCCGGGCAAGGATCCCGAGCTTGACAGCCCCAAGCCTGAAACCCGCCGCGACTGGATGATCCACGTCTCAGGCGTGCCGGTCTGGTGGGGCAATGGGCGTCTTCTTGTCCGCCTCGCGCTGGGGCGGGAGCGCGCGCCCTACCTGCCGGAGCGGGCCCTGCCCCGGATGGAACGCGAGGCGCGGATCATGCTGGCCCTCTATGGCGCGGCGGCGCTCTCGATGTTCTGGTCGCCGGTCCTTCTTTGGGTCTGGCTCGTGCCGATCCTTCTGGGTCAGCCTGCGCTCAGGCTCTATCTCCTGGCCGAACATGGCGACTGTCCGCGCGTCGCGAACATGTTCGAGAATACCCGAACCACCTTCACCACGAGGGCCGTGCGCTTCCTTGCCTGGAACATGCCCTACCATGTCGAGCATCACGTCTTTCCCACCGTTCCCTTCCACCGCCTGCCGGAGCTGCACCGGCTGATCCGGGACGAGTTGAAAGTCACCGCGGACGGCTACGCGGCCTTTACCCGCGACTACCTCGCGCGGCGGCGCTGAGCGAATGTAAGGGATACAATCTTCGCATGGTGCGGCCCGCAGCGATGGGTTAGGCAGGCCCGACCCTTGGGCGCACTCCTTCATGGCCGATACCACCACCCCCATTCCCCGGAACGAAGACAGCCTTTCCGGCTTCGGCTTCGCGCTCGCCGCCTATCTCCTCTGGGGGTTTTTGCCGCTTTACATGAAGGCGCTGGCGCATGTTCCGCCTGTCGAGGTCATCGCCCACCGGATCCTGTGGTCGGTTCCGATCGCCGGGGCGCTCCTGATCCTGACCGGACGGACGGCGGACCTGCGGCACGCGATCACGACGCCGCGCATGCTCGGCATGGCGGCGGTGACGGCGGCGCTCGTCTCGACCAATTGGGGAATCTATGTCTGGGCCATCGGCTCCGGCCATACGCTCGACGCCGCGCTCGGATACTACATCAATCCGCTCTTCTCGATCTTCCTCGGCGCGGTTCTCCTGCGGGAACGGCTGGCGGCGGCGCAATGGGTCGCCATCGCGCTGTCCGGGCTGGCGGTGACGATCCTGACGCTGGAGGCCGGGCGGTTGCCGGTCGTGGCCCTCGGGCTCACGCTGACCTGGGGCTTCTATGCCTTGTTCAAGAAGTCGCTGCCCATCGGCCCCAATCAGGGCTTCATGCTCGAGGTCCTGCTGCTGTCCCCCGCGGCGCTTTACTACATGGTCCATCTGGCCCGCGCGGGGACGGGCCATTTCCTTGAAGGGGTCAGCTTCGACAGCTGGATGCTTTTCGGCTGCGGGGCCGTGACGGCGGTGCCGCTCATTCTCTATGCCAACGGCGCCAAGCGGCTGAAGCTGTCGACCATCGCTCTCATGCAATACATCGCGCCGACGATGATCTTCCTGACGGCGGTCTTCGTCTTCGGCGAGGAGTTCGGGTCGGCACGCGCCGTCGCCTTTCCGCTGATCTGGGCGGCGCTCGTCCTCTATACCTGGTCGATGGTGCGTCAGGCCCGCGTGGCGGGGCGGTAGCCGTTCAGCGAAGGTGGCCCGGCCGGCTGATCTGGCCGCCCCCCACCGCCGCCGCGACGCCGGTCGTGCCGGGGCAGGAGGTCGGCAGGCCGCGCGCCACCCGCACCGCGAGATGGGCGAAAGCCTGCGCTTCCAGCATGTCGCCGTCGAGGCCGACGGCCTCGACAGGTTCGACCGGGCAGTCGAGAAGGCCGGCGATCATCCGCATGAGCGTCGGGTTGTGCCGCCCGCCGCCGGTCACGAGAAGCCGGGCGACGGGCGCCGGAAAATGCTCCGCCCCGCGCGCGACGGCCGCCGCCGCCGCCGCCGTCAGGGTCGCGGCCGCGTCGGCATCCGGCAAACCGGAAACGGCGTCGAGAAGCCCGTGAAACTCGTTCCGGTCGAGCGATTTGGGCGGCATCCTGAAGAAATACGGATGGCTCAGGAAATGCGCGACGATGCCCTCATCCGCCTCGCCTTCTGCCGCCAGCGCCCCGCCTTCGTCCCGCGACACGCCCCGCCGCGCCTGCATCAGGTCGTCAACGGGCGCGTTCGCGGGGCCGGTGTCGAAGGCGAGGCAGGCGCCGGGCACGTCCGGCGCGGGCTCTCGCGGGTCGAGCCAGGTGAGGTTGCCGACCCCGCCGAGGTTGAGGAAGGCCACGGGTTCGCAGGCGCCGATCCAGCGGGCGCAGGCGAAATGGAAGAAGGGCGCCAAAGGCGCCCCCTGCCCGCCCATCCGCACATCGGCGGAGCGGAAATCCCAGACGACCGGCAGGCCCAGAACCTCGGCGAGGACCGATCCGTCGCCGGCCTGATGGGTGCCCCGCCCGGCCGGATCATGGGCGAGCGTCTGGCCGTGGAAGCCCGCGATCTCGGCCTCGCCGGCAAGACCCGACATAACGGCGGCATGGGCGGTTTCCACCACCTCGGCGGCGGCCTCCACCCCGTCGCCGCCCGGCCAGCGCCCGAGGGCGGCGCGGATCGTCGCCCTCTCGGCGCTGGAATAGGGCCGGTAGGCGTGACGGCCGAATGCCTCGATCCGGTCGCCATCGGTCTTCACCAGGGCGGCGTCCACCCCGTCGAGCGACGTGCCCGACATGGCCCCCAAGGCCCAGACCGCGCCCGGTTTCAACATGGACTTCCCCTTGCCCGTCCGCACGGATATACGGACCTTCAAGCTCAGAATGGACGATCCGGCAATGACCTACCACCCGAAATCCGACTTCATGCGCGTGATGATGGAGCGCGGCTTCCTCGCCGACTGCACCGATTACCAAGGGCTGGACGAGGCATTGGTCAAGGGCGTCGTGCCGACCTATATCGGCTATGACGCCACGGCGAAGTCGCTGCATGTCGGGCATCTTCTGAACATCATGATGCTGCGCTGGCTGCAAAAGACCGGCCACAAGCCGATCACACTGATGGGCGGCGGCACGACCAAGGTCGGCGACCCCTCGTTCCGGGCCGACGAACGCCCCCTGCTGACGCCGGCCCAGATCGACGACAACATCGCCGGCATGAAGCAGGTCTTCGCCCGCTACCTGACCTATGGCGACGGTCCGGCCGACGCGGTCATGCTGAACAATGCCGAATGGCTCGACAACCTCAACTACCTCGATTTCCTGCGCGACATCGGCCGGCATTTCAGCGTCAACCGGATGCTCAGCTTCGAGAGCGTGAAATCGCGGCTCGACCGGGAACAGAGCCTGAGCTTCCTCGAATTCAACTACATGATCCTGCAGGCCTACGATTTCCTCGAACTGCACCGCCGCTATGGTTGCCTGTTGCAGATGGGTGGCTCGGATCAATGGGGCAACATCGTCAACGGGATCGACCTGACCCGGCGGGTATTGGATCAGGAGATCTTCGGGCTGACCTCGCCCCTGCTGACGACGAGCGACGGCAGGAAGATGGGCAAGTCGGCCTCGGGCGCGATCTGGCTGAACGCCGATATGCTGTCGCCCTACGAGTTCTGGCAGTTCTGGCGCAACACGACCGATGCCGATGTGGGCCGCTTCCTGAAGCTCTACACCGAACTGCCGGTCGAGGAATGCGACCGGCTCGGCGCGCTGGAAGGGGCAGAGATCAACGACGCCAAGATCGTGCTGGCGAATGAGGTGACGAAGCTTGCCCACGGGGCCGAAGCGGCCGCGGCCGCGGAAGCGACGGCCTTCGAGGTCTTCGCGAAGGGCGGTGTGGGCGACGACCTGCCGACGCTGTATGTCTCGGCAGCCGAGGCGGCCGACGGGGTGAGCCTTGCCCAGCTTTTCGTCCGCTCCGGCCTCGCCAAGTCCGGCAAGGACGCCAAGCGGCTGATCGCCGAGGGCGGCGCGCGGGTGAACGACGAGCCTGCGCTCGATGCCGGGCAGATGTTCGGCGCCGGCGATCTGGCCGATCCGGTGAAGCTGACGGCGGGCAAGAAGCGCCACGCGCTGGTGGTTCTGGGCTGAGCGTTTCGCGCGCGCCGGGGCAGCCCGGGCGAGATGCGGCCTCCGGCGTCCCGCCAGGGTCGGTGGCCCGCACCATCCCATCGTCTATCGACGCCGACGCGAAACCGCATAGGCTCGGGCCATGTGCGGGCGATTCATCCTCAGCGACGGAACCTGGACGGAATATAACGAGGTCCGGTCGGTCATTCGCGGCACCAGCGCTCCCGTCAGCTACAACATCAAGCCGACCGAGACGATCAGCCTCGCACTGAGCATCGCCGCCGCGTCGGCGCGGTGGTGGTTCGTCCCGCACTGGTTCCGGGACGATAGCCACCCGCACGTCCTCTCGGAAACCGACGGACGCTAAACCATCGGGACCAGTCAGGGCGGGGCAACTCCTTTCTACGTGACCTGTAGCGCCCCGGGAACATGAGTTCCGGGGCGCTTTCATGATGTTTTCCATTCGGCTGCGCCTTGTTTGGCTCCGAAGTCCGATGCAAAGATCGATTTGAGTAACGCTCAAGGAGTTGGAGCCTCCGGCAAACCCGGGGCGGTTCACTCTGACCGAAAAGGCCGAGGTCAAAGGCATAGGTCCCTGCAGTGAAACTGGCTGTGTCTGTTGCAAGCTGCCCCTCCAGGCTGACACGCCCGTACCGTCGATTTCGTTTCGATTTCGTCCGACTTTCCCGCGGATCAAGCTGCCCTGTGCGAAGCTGATTTCGCGAAAACGCATAACAGCAAATATCAATGGAGAGCTTCATGACACGCCATGTTCTCGCTTCCGCCATCCTCGCGGTCGTAGCTGGCCTTCCTGCAACTGCCGAAGAATTTGTGGTCCAGCTCGGTTCGGCCTACAACGGCGCGAGTGACCGCCTCCTCGCGTCTCTTGAGACGACCGAGATCCAGAGTTTTTCCGTGGAGGGGGCGAATTTCGTCATTCTCGACGCACCCAACGAAGCCTACGTGCAGGCCTTTTTCTACGCCCTGCGTCAGGATGTCGTCGGGCTGAACGTCCTTGAGGCCAATTGGACCGCCCCGGCCTTCGCCGAGCTTTCGCTCGCGCAGCGGCTCGGTTTCCTGCGTCCGGTCCAGTGCGAGTTCTGCAGAAGCTGAACTGCGACTATGGTCCTTCGGGTACGTCTCACGAACACTGCGGAGGCAAGGCGCGGACAGGGCGCGTGACGTCAAATCGAACCCTGCATGAGCCGACGGCGCCCCAAGGGAGTTGATCTGGAGTGCATTTGGCGGCCAGTCTTGAGACATCTCGACTCGTTGCGGGGGCCCGCGACATGGAAAAGACGAACAATACAGCCATGATCCTCGGCACTTGCGCCTTCGAACCATCGAGTCTGACGTTGCGAGATGCGTCGGGCGCCGTGTTGCCGCTGAGGTCGCAGTCCCTTCGAGTCCTCTCGGAACTCGCACGGACGCCCGGCCAGTTGGTGTCACGCGATCGGCTGATCGAGGCGGTCTGGCCCGGCATCGCCGTCACCGACGACAGTCTGGTGCAGTGTATTAAAGACGTGCGGCGCGCCCTTGCAGACCGCGAGAGGACGATCGTGAAAACGGCTATCGGCCAGGGATACATCCTGAATGCCCGTGTGCCCGACGTCCCGACGGATGCACCGCCCACCATTCTGGTCGAACGGTTCAGCGCCACGACCGCGCTGGCGCAGGAAGTGGGCGAGGTCATCTTCGAGGAACTCCTGGTCCGCCTCGCGCCACGGCGGGGGATCGTGGTCGAGACCGATCCAGACAGGCGTTGCGATGCCAAGTACATGGTCTCCGGGCATGTTTCCGAGCGCTCCGGTGGCGTGCGGGTATTCTACCGCATCACACGGCTCGGCGGTGGCGGCGACCTCCATGCCGCCGCCGTACTCTCCGACGCGGCGGGGATGTGGGATCTGCCCGTCAAGGTCGCTGACTCGATTGCAGCGCAACTGCGCGTGCAGATGGGAATGCGCGACGGATCCGACTACGCCACGCGCGAGGACGTCGACCTTTCCGTCCAGGAGCTCTTGGCCAAGGCGGCCTGGCACATGATGCGCTACCGCCGCAGGAACTGGCGCACGGCGCGGGCCGCACTGGAGCGCGCTGCAAAACTTGCGCCGGACAACCCGATCGCCCTGAGCATGCTTGCATCCATGGAGACGCAGATGATCCCGCTGATCCCGTTTTCCGAAATCGCGGCCGATCCCGATCGTGCGATGGCGCTGTGCGAGCGGGCCGTCGAACTCGACCAGTCGAACGACTGG
Organism: Defluviimonas sp. SAOS-178_SWC; assembly: GCF_039830135.1. Taxonomy (NCBI): domain Bacteria; kingdom Pseudomonadati; phylum Pseudomonadota; class Alphaproteobacteria; order Rhodobacterales; family Paracoccaceae; genus Albidovulum; species Defluviimonas sp. SAOS-178_SWC. The sequence goes on from NZ_CP156081.1 coordinate 2,693,338, forward strand.
GTTCTCCGCACCAGGGGCAATGTCCGCCTCTGGCTGCTCGGAGATCACGAGGGTGCCCGTCTTGATTGCCGGCGCGCGCTCGCCATCAACCCGGCCTTCCACCTTGCCCACCTGACGATTGCAACGAGCGACATCCTCTCCGGAGCGTTCGAAGTTGGGGCAACTAGGCTCGAAGAGATGATGCACAGGGTGCCCTTCGACTCCCAGAATCCGCTGTACTTCTCCCTGATCGCGATCGCGCGGCTGCTGGACGGGCAGGCCGGGAGAGCGATCGAAGCGGCGAGGGAAGGGCATGAACAGAATCCGTTCGGCGCCTGGAACGCACTCGTCTATGCGACCGCAGTAGCAGACGATGTTGCGATAACCGGATCAGCCACCTTCAGGAAGCTTCTCGATCGCATCGATCTTGCGCCCTCGCATTTCCTGGAGTTCCCCTTCACCGATCTCGAGAGGGCGGCGGAATTGACATCTCGCGCCGAGGCGGCCGGTGTAGGTCGGTCCCTCTCGCCGCCGCGCCTCTATTCGGACAACGGTCGGTGAGGGCTTGCGTCCAGGCTGCCAGCAAACAAGCCCGCACACCAGCTATCGCAAAAAACAGTGATCCAATACCTGCCGAGAGCGTCCGGTGTGGTGGGCTGCGCAGCAGCGAAGGACCGGTCGAGCGAGCGTCCGGTAAGGGCCGAGACCGGCCATCCGGCGCAACAAGTCCATCGACCGACTCGCCGTGGCTCATCCGCAACACCGCGCAGTAACCGTTGTCGTGCTTCCATAGTGCTCCATGGATTTCGACGCACGGCCCGCGTCGCGCGAACATGCCGTTAAGAAATTGATATATAATAAAAATTTGGTGCCCCCAGAGAGACTCGAACTCCCGACCCTCTGATTACAAATCAGATGCTCTACCAGCTGAGCTATAGGGGCGCCCTGACGCACATAGAACGAGGCGCGCGGTTCTGCAAGCATCGTGTCGGGCGCGCGGCGCAGGAACACGGTTGCGAGAGAGCCGGGGGCAGCCGCGCTGCGGCGCCCGCAATCGCTAGCGGCGCCCTCCGGACAGATGGGCACGCGCCAGGAACGCGACCGCGACCAGTCCGACGGCGATGACCAGAAGCGCGGGCGGCGCCGCCTCGGCGATGTTCTCAAGGCTCGCCTTCTCATGGGCGCGTGTCGCGAGGGTGTCGTAGTTGAACGGGCGCAGAAGCAGGGTCGCCGGCAGTTCCTTGACGCAGTCGACGAAGACGAGGAGGAGCGCGGTGCCGACCGAGCCCCGCATCAGCGGCAGATAGACCTCCCTGAGCGCCCCGCCCGCCGTGCGGCCAAGCGAGCGCGCCGCCATCGGCAGCGAGGGCGAGACCCGGCCGAAGGCCGCGTCGGTGGCCCCTTGCGCGATGGCGAAGAACCGCACCGTGTAGGCCAGCACGATCGCCGCCGCCGATCCGGTCAGGATCAGTCCGGGGTCGCGGCCCGTCAGCCACAACATCGCATCCGCCACCCGGTGATCGAAGGCCGCGAGCGGGATCAGGATGCCGACCGCGAGCACCGCGCCCGGGGCCGCGTAGCCGATCGTCGTGACCGGCAGGATCAGCCGCGGCAGTTTCCGCCCCGTCAGCCGCACGCCGTAGACCATGAAGAGCGCCGCCGCGACGGTCACCGCCGATGCGGCCCCGCCGACCGTGAGCGTGTGCAGGAACGCCCGGCCAAGCCCCGCGCTGACCCAGCTTTCCGGCCGGTCGAAGGCGTGGCCCGCGATCACGCCGAGCGGCAGCACGAAGCCCGCCGCGACAGGCAGGGCACAAAGCGCTGTCGCAAGCCACCCTGCCCCGCCCGCAAGCCGGATCCGGGTGATCGGCCGGGGCTGGCGCGCGGAATGGTAGTAGCGCGAATTCCTGCGGCTGACCTTTTCGAGCGCGACGAGCGCGAGAATGACCGTGAGGATGACGCAGGCGATCTGCGCCGCGCCCCCGGCATTTCCGGTCTCCAGCCAGACCGTGAAGATGCCGGTCGTCAGCGTCTGGACCCCGAAGAAATCGACGACGCCGAAATCGTTCACCGTCTCCATCATCACGATGGCCGCCCCGGCGGCGATGGCCGGACGCGCGAGTGGCAGGCCGACACGCCAGAAAAGGCCGAAGGGTCCGGCGCCCAGCGCGCGGGCGACCTCGTAACTGCCGGCGGATTGTTCGCGGAAGGCGGCGCGGGCCAGCATGTAGACGTAAGGATATAGCGCCGCGGCGAGGACGATCACGGCGGCGGTGCGCGACCTGACCTGCGGGAACCAGTAATCGCGGGACGAAGTCCAGCCCGCCGCCTCGCGCAGGGCGACCTGGACCGGGCCGGAATAGTCGAGGAAATCGACGAGCGCGTAGGCGCCGATATAGGCGGGGATCGCCAGCGGCAAGAGGAGGAGCCATTCCAGAAGCCCGACGAAGGGAAAACGGTACATCGTCACCAGCCAGGCCGCCCCCGCGCCGACCGCGGCGGCAAGCGCGCCGGCGCCGAAGGTCAGGATTGCCGTGTTGCCGGCATAACGCGGCAGGGTCGTGGACAGAAGATGCGGCCAGATGTTCTCGGTCGGGTGAAAAGCCAGCACCAGCACCGACAGGACGGGCAAGACCACGAGCGCCGCGATGACCAGCGCCCCGGCCGACCAGACACCCGCGCCCGGACCGCCCGGCACCCGCGACCGGACCGGTGGGGCACCCATTGCTTGACTGTTTTGCTCGGTCATGAGCCAAGCGGTTACAGGAAAGCGGTTTTCCTGTCCAGCAAGCGCGTATAGGGTCGGCGGCGGAACAGGCAGGACGATACCGGCATGCAGATCGCGTACCACCTCGGTGCTCATTGTACGGATGAAGACCGGCTGGTCCGGGCGCTTCTGAAGAACCGCGGGACGCTCGGCGCTTCAGGGATCGTGGTGCCGAGCCCGAGCAAGTACCGCCAGCTTCTGCCGAAGGTCGCGAAATCGTTGCGCGGCGCGCCTGCGGGCTCCGACACCGAGCAGGTGATCCTCGACGCCGTCATGGAGGAGGACGAGGCCGAACGCCTGGTCTTCAGCAACGACAACCTGCTTTGCTATCCGGTGAACGCCATCTCGGCCCAGGGATTCTATGCGACCGCGCCGCAGCGCATCGCGGCCTATGCGAACCTCTTCCCAAAAGCGCAGTCGGAATTCTTCTTCGCCTTGCGCAATCCGGCGACGATGGTCCCGGCGCTGATCGAGCGGGTGAACGAAGGCACCTACGAGACGGTGATGAGCGATCAGAGCCCGATCGCGCTCCGCTGGGCGCCGGTGATCCGCCGCATCCTCGCCGCCGTCCCCGGCATCGTGCTGACGGTGTGGTGCAACGAGGATACGCCGCTGCTCTGGCCCGAGATCCTGCGCGCCGTCGCGGGGCTTGGCCCCGACGCGGTGCTGGACGGCGATTTCGACGTGCTCGGCATGATCATGACGGACGAAGGGCTTGGCAAGCTCAAGGCCTATCTCGAAACGCACCCCCCCGCCTCACTCGACCAGCGCCGCCGCGCGACCACGGCGTTCCTCGAAAAATACGCGCGGCCCGAGGAGATCGAGGTTGAGGTCAACCTGCCCGGCTGGACAGACGAGCTGATCGCGGCGCTGAGCGCGGCCTACGACGAGGACTGCGCCGAGATCGCGGACCTGCCGGGGGTCGATTTCATCGTACCTTGACCGTGCGGACTGCCCGGCCCGAACACCTTGTCCGGCGGCCGCGGCGACGCCGGGAACGCCGCAACCGTGACCGGATGCGGTCAGGCCATGCCGAGCGCGGCCTTGTACATCTCCAGAACCGCCTCTTCCTCGGCCAGGTCGTCCTTGTCGCGTTTGCGAAGTGCGATGACCTTGCGCAGCACCTTGGTGTCGTAGCCGCGCCCCTTGGCCTCGGCCATCACTTCCTTCTGCTGGTCGGCGATGTCCTTCTTTTCCGCCTCCAGATGCTCGTAGCGTTCGATGAACTGGCGCAGCTCGTCGGCGGCGACGTTGTAGGTGGCATCGGAAACGGGCTGGTTCATCGCGTTGCTCCTTCTGGCGGACGCCCCTGACTAGACGCAAGGGGCCATACCTTCAAGCCCCGCCCTTGCCGTGCCGGCGCCATCGCGCTAGGCCATGCCGGGCAGGACAGGATACGAAGGGGACCGGCATGGACTGGCTGATCTGGACAGGGGCCGTGGTGACGCTCGCGGGGCTCGCGGGGCTCGTCTGGTGCATCCTGAAAGTTACGGCGGCCAGGCGCGCGGGCCTCTCTGATGCCGACCTGCGGACCCGACTCCAGCGGGTCGTGGCCCTCAATCTCGGCGCGCTCTTTCTTTCAGCGATCGGCTTGATGATGGTCGTGGCGGGGATCCTTCTCGGCTGACCCGTGCCGCCCCGTCGCCCCGTGGAAACGCTCAGATCCCGTTCAGATCCGCGAAGCGCCGGCCGTTCTTGATCAACTCGGCCCAGATCTCCGCCGGCCGCCAGAAGGCTTCCTCCTCGCGCGCGAAGTCCCGCAATTCGTTGCGGATTTCCAGAAGTCCGGCCTGATCGGCGGCCATCATCGGCCCGCCCCGCCAGCGCGGGAACCCGAACCCGGCGAGCATCACGACGTCGATATCCGACGGACAGCGCGCGATCCCCGCGTCGAGAAGCCGCGCGCCCTCGTTCGCCATCGCGGCAAGCGCCCGACGCTGGATCTCTGCCGCGCCGACCTTGCGCGCGATCAGCCCTTTCGCCTGCCGCTCCGCCGCGATCAGTTGCAGCACCTCGGGATCCTCGGCGCCTTTCCGCCCGCCCTCGGGATAAAGGTAGTAGCCCTTCCCCGCCTTCTGGCCGAGCCGACCGGCCTCGCACAGCCGGTCGCCGATCGCCACATAGCGCCGCGCCGGATCGCGGCGAAGCGACAGCCGCCGCCGCCGCGCCCAGGAAATGTCGAGGCCGGCAAGGTCGAGCCCCTGATAGGGGCCAAGCGGAAATCCGAAATCTCGCATCGCCCGGTCGATCTCGTACGGCGAGGCCCCGTCCTCCAGAAGAAAGTCCATCGCCGTCCGGTAGGCGGTCAGGATGCGGTTGCCGATGAAGCCGTCGCAGACACCGGACCGCACCGCGATCTTGCCAAGCCGCCGGGCCAGCGCGAAGCCCGTCGCCGTCACCTCCGGCGCCGTCCCGGCCCCGACCACGACCTCCAGAAGCTTCGTCGCCTGAGCGGGCGCGAGGAAATGCAAACCGACCACATCCTCGGGCCGCGATGCCGCCGCCGCGAGCCGGTTCACGTCGATATGGGAGGTGCTCGTGGCAAGCACCGCGTTGCGTTTCGCCACCCGGCCAAGACCAGCAAAAAGCTCGGTCTTCAACGCCTCGTCCTCCGTGACCGCCTCGACGATCAGATCGGCGGTGGCGAGCGCCCCGATATCCGTCGCGCCCGATATCCGGTCCCACTCCGCCTCGCGCGCCTCCGGCGTCAGACGCCCCTTCTCGACCGCCCGCTCGTGGATCGTCGCGACCCGGCCAAGCCCGGCGGCCAGCGCGGTCGGGTCCCGCTCGACCAGCGTGACCGGCAGGCCGGCACCGAGAAGCGCCACGGCGATCCCCGCCCCCATCTGCCCGCCGCCGGCGACGCCGGCGCGGTGGATCTCTCGCGGCGAGATCCGGTCGAGATCCGGCTGCCGCATCGCCCGCCGCTCGGCAAGGAAGGCATGCCGGAGCGCGGCCGCCTCGGGCGTCGCGACCAGTTCGGCGAAGGCCGTCCGTTCGAAGGCGAACCCCTCGTCTTCCGGCAGAAGAAGCGCCGCCTCGACGCAATCGATGATCCGCCCCGGCGCGGGGAGCCGCGGATTGCCGAGCCCGGCGCGCGCGGCCGAGACGGCCGAAAGCCACGCATCGGCATCCGTCCCGCGTCCCTTCCCGCGTTCCGCGGCCGTCGGCAGCTCCGCCGTTCCCGCGAGATAGGCTCGCGCCAGCCCCTCGGCGGCGGTCGCGGCGGCACCCTCGCTTACCGCGTCGACAAGGCGAAGATCGAGCGCCCGGTCCGCCGCGATCGGCAATCCGCTCAGCATCAGGCCCAGCGCCGGCTTCGCGCCGATCAGGCGCGGCAGGCGCTGCGTCGCACCGCCTCCCGGCGGGATGCCGAGCGAGACTTCCGGCAGGCCGAGCGTCGTGCCCGGTTCAGCGACCCGGACGCCTGCGGCCAGCGCAAGCTCAAGCCCGCCGCCGAGCACTGTGCCATGCAAGGCGGCGATGACAGGTTTCGCAGACCGGGCGACGGCATCGCAGAGGTCGGGCAGTTCCGGCGCCGCGGGCGGATGGCCGAACTCCCGGATATCGGCCCCGGCGGGCCAGGTCCTTCCGGCCGCCGCGAGGATGATCACCCGCACCGAGGGATCGGCCGAGACCGAGTCGAACGCGGCCATCACCTCCGCGCGCAAGGCCGTTCCGAGCGCGTTGACGGGCGGGTTGTCGAGGGTGATCGTCGCGATCCCTTCGCTTCTGGCGGTGCGAACCTCTTCGGTCATGGCTGGCCCTTCCCGGTGACGTGATCCTCGGGATTACTCTAAGGGTCCGGCTTTCAATGGCAATGGCCCCGCCGCATCGGCGCGGGGTTCTCCCGTCACTTCGACGACGCGCAGCTCGCACAGAACGGGGTGGCCGGAATAAGGTCCAGCCGCTCTTCCGCGATCTGGCTGCCGCATTTCACGCAGTAGCCGTACTCGTCCTCGTCGATCCGACCCAGGGCCGCCTCGATCATGCGCAGTTCCACCTGCGCCGACTGGCCAAGATCCTCCAGCACCTCGTCCGCCTCGCGTTCGGTCGCCATCTCTTCCCAGTCCTTGGCGTCGTGACTGTCAAGTTCGGCGCCGATCCCGGCGATGCGGGCCCGAAGATCGGCCTGGCGCGCCAGCATTGCGGCCTTGCGTTCGGGGACGGATTTCATCGGGCTCTCCTCTGCCTCTTCCCTATCGTTCTAGAGAACCAGTGTTCCCGGCAGCCTTGATTCAAGTCAATCCTGCAATTTCGCGGCCCCATCGCGATCACATTCCATTCTTGCAATGTATCTGACCTGGGCTATACCTGAAACGGAACGCGCGAAACAGGCGGCAAATGAAAGCCCGCCGCCTGGAACAGGGAGACATCATGCATATTGACTGGATCTGGGGGTTGGCCGGAGGGCTGATCATCGGCTGTGCGGCCGCTTTGTACCTGCTCGTGAACGGGCGCATCATGGGGGCATCGGGCATCCTCGGCGGCCTCGTCGACGGGACCGCGCGGAACTTGGCGGCAGAGCGGCTCTCGTTCATCGCCGGCCTCGTCGCGGTGCCGGTCGTCGCGGCCCCGTTTCTTGGCCATGACATCACCCATCTGACCTCGAATCCTCTGGTCCTGATCGTCTCGGGCCTGCTCGTCGGCGTCGGCACCCGGCTCGCCAACGGCTGCACCTCGGGCCACGGCGTCTGCGGCATGTCCCGGTTCTCGTTCCGGGGCATGGTGGCGACGGTCTTCTACCTTCTCGGTGGCGGGATCGTGGTCCTCGTCTTCCGTCATCTGCTGGGAGTGATCTGATGCTGCGCAATGTCTTCGCCGCCCTCTCTGGCGGTCTGTTCGGCCTTGGCCTCGTGGTGTCGGACATGACCAATACGCTCAAGGTGCAGGGCTGGCTCGACGTCTTCGGCGCATGGGATCCAACGCTCGCCTTCGTGCTTGGCGGCGCGGTGATGCCGATGGCGGTCGCGTGGGTCTTCGCCGCCCGGCGGGACCGGTCCGTGCTTGGCACGCCGTTTCCCGCACTGCCGAAGCCGGTGGCCGAGCCCGACATCGTCATCGGCTCCCTTCTCTTTGGCATGGGCTGGGGGCTGTCGGGCCTCTGCCCCGGCCCGTCGATGGCCGTCCTCGGCTTCGGCGGCTGGCAAGGCGTCGTCTTCCTTCTTTCCATGATCGCCGGTATGGTCGCGACACCCGCGATACGGGGCTGGATGAGCCGCCCCGTCGCCGCCTGAGGAAAGACGATGGAAATCCGATACCTGACCGACGATTACGCCGTTTCGCCGCAGATCGCCCCCGAGGACGTCGCGGCGATCAGGGCTGCCGGTTTCACCACGGTGATCGACAACCGGCCCGACGGCGAGATCCCGCCCCAGCTTCACACCGATCCGATGCGGGCGGCGGTCGAGGCGGCCGGGCTGCGCTTCGTCGTGAACCCCGTGATCGGCGGCGCGATCAGCGACCAGAACGTCACGGCCCAGCGCGCGGCGATCGACACGGCCGAGGGGCCGGTCTTCGCCTATTGCGCCTCGGGCAACCGCTCCTCCATCGTCTGGGCAATGAGCCAGGCGGGCCGGGCGCCGACCGACACGCTGATCGAAACGGCGGCGCGCTGGGGCTACAACCTCGAACCCTTCCGGCCGCGCATCGACGGCTTCGCCGCGCAGACCTGACCGGGCGTCACGCCGGAGGCGCTCGGGACCGGCTGACAAGGCGCGTTCAGGCAGACCGGCGCCAATGCCTCAGCCTGAAGCGGCCCGGCCCTTCTCGGTCGGCACGGGCGCGGCATCCGCCCCGGCCACTTGCTGCGGCTCGCCCGCCTCCTCGACGCGCGGCGGCGACAGAGGCCGTGCCAGCGATTGGACGGGTGCGGCGGTTTCGGCCGCGGGTTCGAAATCCACCCGCTACTCGCCGTCCTCCTGCAAACTCAGATGCACCCTGACGGCAAGGTGCCCCCGGCTCTGGCCAAGCCGCCCCCAGGCGACGAAGCGGTGCCCTTTCCCCTCGATCTTGACCCGGCTTAGCGCCGCCTTCGACACCGGCACCATTGCCCCCGGCCTCAGCGCCAGCACCGCCGCGAGCGGCAGGCTGACCCGGTCGAGAACCGCCTCGATCCGTACCTCGGCCCCGTTCACCGCCGCCTCGATCCGTTCGCCCCATTCCGCGGCGACCGCGGCCGCGCCGGGATCGGACACCGCGCGATCGGGCGCGTCCGGCATCCGGCCCCGGCCCTCGGCCGGAACCGCCAACATGATCGTCCCCCGGCGCGCGCCTCCGGCGCCGAAGCCGAGTGTCAGATGCAACACCCGGTACGCGATATCCTCAAGCATCAGCCCCAGCGGTCGCGGATCATCAAGGAAGGACGCATAGCGATACCCGCCCGCCCAGGTGATCGCCGCGTCGGAGGCGAGCGTGACCTCCAGCTCCGCCATAATCCGGTCGACGAAGCGCACCGACATCGCGGCATCGGTGCGCGTCGGCCGCCGTGCCGGCACCTCCGCCGCGCCGATCCGCCCGGTCGTCTGTACCTCGATCAGGCTGGCGAGCGTCTCGCTCGACAGCGCCACGAGGCCGAGCGCCTCGTCCGGACCATCCATCACCGCGAGAAGCGCGCGTTCGCTCATCCGCTCCGGCAGTTCGGCGAGCGATGCGCGGAGCTCGACGGCCTCGATGACGGCTATCGGCAGGTTCAGCATGTCCTGCGCGGACTTGGCGACGGCCTGCCCGAACAGGCGCGCGGGCGATCGCGGCGCGTCCCCACCATGGGGACGGCCAGCCGCCGTCTTGCGTTTCAGCACTGTCTGTCGCGCGGTATCCGTCATTCCTCCGTCCCCGGACCCGGGATGCGGGTCTCGGCAAGACTAGGCGAAACGGGGTTACCAAAGGGTTGAGGCCTGCGCGAAGCGCGGAGCCCGCCCGGCCGGGAACGGGACCAGCCTCCTACGCCGCCTCGGCCGCAACGGCGTTCTCCGGCCGGACCGGCAGGGACACCCGGAACGCCGCCCCGCCCTGCCCCGGAAGGTAGGCGATATTGCCGCCGAGATTGGCCATGATCTCGCGGCAGATGGCGAGGCCGAGCCCGGCACCGCCCGCCCGCGCGGTATCGGTCAGCCGGGCGAACTTCTCGAAGATCAGCCGCTGCGACGCCTTCGGTATGCCCGACCCGTTGTCGATGAAATCGACGATAATCCGGCCGCCCCGGCGCCGCGCGGCGATGGTCAGCTCCGGCCGCTCGGCATCGCAGTATTTCCGCGCGTTCGACACGACGTTGATGAAGACCTGCACCAGCCGGTCGGTGTCGGTGATCACCGGCAGGTGCTCCGACGGGAAGTCGCGACGGATCGTGAAGGCGCGCTCGGGCCGGGTGTTCGACGCCGCCTGCACCGCCTTGTTGAGAATGTCGTGCAGGTTCGCCACCTTGACGTTGAGCTGCACCTTGCGGTTCTCCAGCACCGACAGGTCGAGCAGATCGTCGAGAAGCCGGGTCAGCCGGATCGTCTCGTCATGGATCACTTCGGCATACTTCTGCTGCATCTCACCGGGAAGTTCGGGGTCCATCAGGATCTCCGAAAACGCCCGGATCGAGGTCATGGGTGTGCGCAGCTCGTGGCTGATCTGGCTCAGGAACGTGTCCTTCTGCACCGAGAGATCCTTCAGCTTCTCGTTGGCCTCCTGCAACTGCCGTGCGGTCCGCGCCAGTTCCTCGGACTTGGCCTCGAGCTGGGTCGAGTATTCGAGGATCTGCTGCGCCTCGGAGGCGACCGCCATCAGGTCCTGCGCCGAGACGGCGGCACCGACGGCGAACTGCGCGATCATCGCGTGCGCCGTCGCGGTGCCGACCGCGCCGGCGAGCCGGCGTTCCAGCCGTTCGATGAATTCGGGGGTCGTGTCGGGCAGGAACCCGGCCTTTCCCTGCGCCTCGGCCTCGGTCTGGAAGAAGCGCTGCGCCACCTCGGCCCCGAGGATGCCCTGGCTCATGATCAGGAGATCCTCGGCCTCGGCACCGCCCCGGCTCCAGCCGCGCGCGCCGGGATCCTGCTCGAAGGCATTGACGAAAGCGAGGCCCTGCATCCGTTCCACCGGGCTCGGGAAGGTCAGGAGCGACCCGGCGACAAAGATTCCGGTATTCAGCGAGATCGACCAGAAAAGCGCGTGCAGGAGCGGGTCGAGCCCATTGATCCCGAAAAGCGCCTGCGGCCGGAGCCAGCCGATCCCGCCCGGCCCCTCGCTGAGCAGCGCCTCGGACAGAAGCCCGCTGGGCCCGAAGGACGGCAGGTAGAGCGTATAAAGCCAGACGAGGAACCCGGTGACGAGGCCCAGCGCCGCGCCGACGCCGGTTGCCCCGCGCCAGAAGATGCCGCCAAGCATCGCCGGCAGGACCTGCGCCGCGCCGACGAAGGAGATGAGCCCGATCGCCGCGAGCGCCGCCGAACCGCCCGACAGGTGGTAATAACTGTAGCCGAGCGCCAGCACGCCCGCGATCGATACCCGCCGCGACATCAGGACAAGGCCGCGGACATCGCCCGGCGCCCGCGCCCCGCCCGCGCGCAAGGAGAGCCAAAGCGGCGTGACGATATGGTTCGACACCATCGTGGCGAGCGCGATGGCCGCCACGATGACCATCGAGGTCGCGGAGGAGAAGCCACCGAGAAACGCGAGCATGGCAAGCTTGCCCTGGCCCTGCGCCAAGGGCAGCGTCAGGACGAAGAGGTCGGGATTGGCACCCTCGGGCAGGACCGAGAGGCCGACGACCGCGATCGGCAGCACGAAGAGGCTCATCAGCATCAGATAGAGCGGGAAGGCCCAGGAGGCGGTGGCGAGGTGCCGCTCGTCCGAATTCTCGACCACCATCACCTGGAACATCCGCGGCAAGGTCAGCACCGCCGCGCCGGCGACGAAGGTGAGGCCGATCCACCGGCCGGGCATCAGCGGCCAGTCGGCGATGGGCGAGGCGTCGATCCGCGCCATCACGTCGCCGACCCCGCCCGCGACGCCCCAGACGACGAAGACCCCGACGGCGAGAAGCGCCACCAGCTTCACCACGGCTTCAAGCGCGATGGCCATGACGACGCCGTGGTGCCGTTCGTTCGCATCGAGGTTGCGGGTGCCGAACAGGATGGTGAAGAGCGTGAGCCCCCCCGCGACCCAAAGCGCGGTGGCGCTCTGGTCCGGCAGGGCCCAGCCCTCGGGCGTGCCGGAGGCGAAGACTCCGAAGGACAACGTGACCGACTGGAGCTGGAGCGCGATATAGGGCGTCGCGGCCACGACCGCGATGATCGTGACGATGACGCCGAGCAGGTTCGACTTGCCGTAGCGCGACGAGATGAGGTCGGCGATCGAGGTCACGCGCTGCGCCTGCCCGATACGGACGAGCTTGCGCAGCACCAGCCACCAGCCGGTCAGCACCAGCGTCGGGCCGAGATAGATGGTGACGAATTCCAGCCCCGACCGCGCCGCGTAGCCGACGGCGCCATAGAAGGTCCAGGCGGTGCAGTAGATCGACAGCGACAGCGTGTAGATCACCGGAGAGCGCATCCAGCCGGCGCGGCCCCGTTCCGCCCGCCGCTCGGCCGCGAAGGCGACGAGGAAGAGAAGGCAGACATAGGAAAGGCAGACCGCGACGAGGATATTGAACGGCACCATCAGCGCGCCCCGTCATCCGGCGCGCCGTCCGCGGCACCTTCATCCCGCGCCGCGCTCGACAGGCGGCGGGCGAGGACGAAGGCGACGGCGATGAGGAACAACCAGACCGCGAAGAGATAGACCCCGCCTGGCGCGGTGTCCGGCTCCGGCGTGGCGGCCGGGCGCCAGAGAATCGGCAAGAGGATGAGAAACAGGCCGAGAAGCGGCAGGAGCCGCGCCGCGTCGATCATGCGGCGACGGCGATAGGAACGGTGCGCCAGGAATTTCGGCGGTGTCTGCGCCTTCATGGCGCCCCTCTTCCCGCGCGACGTGTCATGCGCCCGCCATCTGGCGAAGGGTGGCGACGATCTCGGCATTGGCGAAGGGCTTGGCAATGAAGCGCGACGCGCCGGCGCCTTCGGCCAGCGCCCGGTCGGCGCTTTGCCCGCGCGCCGACAGGACGAGGACCGGCAGCGTCGACAGGTCGGGATCGGCGCGCATCTCTTCGAGGATCTCGTAGCCCGACCGCCCCGGCAGCATCACGTCGAGAACCACGACGTCCGGCGCCTCGCGGCGGATCACCTCGACCGCTGTCCGGCCCTCGCCGTGGCTCGCCACCGCCCAGCCGTCGCGGACGAGGATGTATCGGATCGCCTCGGCGATATGCGGTTCATCCTCGATGAGGAGGACACGTCTCGTCATGCCGTTTTCCTCCCTGATCTCCGCCCCCTGACGGCGACTATCACAGATCGGCCCCGGCCCTGTCAAAAGCTATGGCGACGGCCGGAAACGGGAAAGGGGGGCCGCCCGGCCCTGTGGCGAGGGACGCCGCGCACGCCCATCAGCCGCTCTCGGCCAGGATCGACGGTTCGCGCCGGGCGACGCAGGCGCCGCGCGGGCAGATCCGGCAGGACGGCCCGATCGGGCGCTCGGCGCCGGTCCGCGCCTCGGATGCCGGCAGGATCAGCATCAGCGCCTCGACCACGGGCGGCCCGTCGAACCCGCCCGGATGGCGCGGCTCGCTATAGGCATAGGTGAGGAACCGGACCGGCACCCGACCGGCCATTTCCACCGCCGCCCGAATCGGCACCGTCGGCCGGGCGAGCGCCTCGTAGAGCGGCCACAAGGGACAGGCGGCGCCGTGGCGCGGCAGCGTGAAGCCCGGCATCGGCCGGCGAAAGGTCAGCGTCCCGGAGGCGTCGCAGATCACGAGGCCCACCTGCGGGCCTATCCCCTCCGGCAGCGTCGCGAGCCGCCGGAAGACCGGGGCAAGCCCGGTTCCCATGCGCCGCGCCAGCGCGGCGGGGTCTGGCCCCTCCTCGGCCAGCGTCTTAAGAAACGGCTCCAGCGGCAGCGCCATCGCGTCGGCCCGGTAGCGGGCGATATGGGCAAGCGCCAGCTTCCGCCCCGCCCCGCTCGCCAGTTCCGGGACACCGTTCACGAGGCTCTCCGCCGGCGTCGGATGGGCCCGCTCCAGCCCCGCGAGGTGATAATGGGTTCGCGCCAGCCAGGCCTCGACCTCCTCCTGCGGCGACGAGAGCCCCGTCTCGCTCTCCTGGCTCGCGTCGAGATAGGCGACGAGCGCGGCGGCGGCCTCCGACAGACGGATACTGTCCTCGTAGATGTTGCGGTGGAAGCGTTCGCGCCAGTCGGGCGCGATCTCCTCGCTTTCCGCGAGGATCGCGGCGGTGGACCGGACCGATGTCACCGCCGAGACGACCTCGTGCAGCGAGGCCGAGAGGTGCGGGTCATGCGCCATGCGCTCGCTCAACGCCTCCACCGTGCGTTCGAGGACGCCGATCCGCGCCTGGCGGTCGGCGAGAAGCGCCGCCCAGCCGGGAAACCGTCCGACGAACTCCTCGATCCGGTCCAACTCGGCGGCGGCTTCGGGCGTTCCCGCCGCCGTCATCGCCGCCGCGGCCTCGCGCAGCCCCTCGAAGAGGGCGCTTTCGGCGCCCTCCGCCAGCGCCGTCTCCTCGACCCCGAGCGCATCGGAGAGCGCCGTCAGAAGCTCCGCCCCGACCCGGCGGCGATTATGCTCGATCAGGTTGAGATAGGCAGGAGAGATCGCCACGGCCCGCGCCAGATCGGCCTGCTTCATGCCGATCCGGAGCCGCCTTTCGCGCACCCGCGTCCCCGTCAGTGCCGATCGCACCATGTCGTCTCTCGCCCAACCATGCGGCCCGGCGCGACTTTACAGCTTTTTCAAACGATTTGCGAGCCTTGGAGCAAGCTTTTCAGCATCAGCCGGCAGGGTCAGCAATTCGGCGGCGCCACGTCGAGCGTGCGTTCCACCACGGGGCGGCCGTCGACGCATTCGGTCAGGTAAAGACGGTCGCGATTGCAGCCCGCAAGGACGCCCAGCCCCGTCAGAACCAGCGCCATTGCCGCGCCGCGCCCGATCCCGAACCGCTCCGTCTTCGCCCGCATCGCCTTCGCCCCCCGTGCTGCGCCCCTGCCCCCGAGATAGACCGCGATCCGCGACCGAGGGCAAGCGAAAAGGTCCACGCAGCGGCCCCCGGAACGAAGCGGCACGGGAATGCGCCCATGCGGGCGGCGGCGGCACGTCCTGCCTGCGGCCCTTTCCAAACCCGACAAGAGGCGGATCGCGATCCACCCCGTCAAGGCCGGTCAGCAGTTGGCCGGCACCAGCGTCGTGGCCGCGCTCAGCCCGCCGACGCCTTCCTCGCATTCCCCAAGCTTCTGTTCGGGCTCCGCACAGGCGGCAAGCGCCATGACGAGGGCCAGGGCAAAGCCCGCGAGATGCGGACGCCGGTCGCCGGTTCTGTCGGTCAAGCGCATTCTCACTCTCCTTCCGCCCGTCCGCAGGCGCGGGGCAGGCCCTTCCGTTGATGAAAGCGTCAGGCGACGGCAGAAACGCTGCGCCCTCAAACCATCGTCGCGGTTCGCGACCGCGCCGCCTTGATGCCGATCAAGCGCAAATGAAAAACGCGCGGGACCGAGTGGCCCCGCGCGCGTCCATGACCCGGGCTTCGGGATTTACTGGAGCGCCTTGTCGGTGATCTGATGCGTCCAGGCCCCTTCCGGTTCCTTGGTGATCACCGGATCCGAGCCGCCGCCGAGCAGCGTCGCCACCGTGCGCGCATAGTCGGCTTCGTCCAGAGCGCCGTTCGACCCCGCCGTCAGCTTCGCGACCTCGCCCATCATCCGCTTCTGGTGGGTCTCGGTCTGCGCCCCCGTCTCGTCATTGTCGAGCACGATCATCGCGGCGTCGTCCGGGTTCTCCTCGGCCCATTTCCAGCCCTTCATCGAGGCGCGGACGAAGCGCACCATCTTGTCCTCGAAGGCTGGATCGGCAAGCTTGTCCTCGAGCACGTAAAGCCCGTCCTCCAGCGTCGCCACGCCCTCGTCCTCGTACTTGAAGGTGACAAGGTCGTCGGGGCTGATCCCGGCGTCGATCACCTGCCAGTATTCGTTGTAGGTCATGGTCGAGATGCAGGCCGCCTGCTTTTGCAACAGGGGATCGACGTTGAATCCCTGCTTCAGCACCTCGACCCCGTCGGCCCCGCCCGTCGTCGGAATGCCGAGATGCGCCATCCACGACAGGAACGGGTATTCGTTGCCGAAGAACCAGACACCGAGCGTCTTGCCCTTGAAATCGTCCGGTCCCGCGACGCCGTTCTCCTTCAGGCAGGTCAGCATCATGCCCGACGACTTGAAGGGCTGCGCGATATTGACAAGCGGCAGGCCCTTTTCGCGGGCCGCCAGCGCCGAGGGCATCCAGTCGATCACCACGTCGGCCCCGCCGCCGGCGACGACCTGGGTCGGCGCGATGTCCGGCCCGCCCGGCAGGATGGTGACGTTCAGCCCCTCCTCGTCGTAAAAGCCCTTGTCCTTGGCCACGTAGTAGCCCGCGAACTGGGCCTGCGTCACCCATTTCAGCTGCAAGGTCACGTCGTCGGCGGCCTGGGCGGCGGTGGCGAAGAGCCCCGCGGCCAGAACCGAAGTCATCAGTTTCTTCATCGTTCTACTCCCCTGTTGTCAGCTCCGCGCGCGCTGCGACGGATGCCAGAACGTGACGCTCTTCTCGATCAGCGCCACAAGCCCGTAAAATGCCGAACCGGCCAGGGCCGCCACGGCAATCTCAGCCCAGACCATGTCCAGCGCAAGCTGGCCCACGGCCGTCGAGATGCGAAATCCCATCCCCCGGATGGGAGAGCCGAAAAATTCCGCGACGATGGCGCCGATGAGCGCAAGCGTAGTCGCGATCTTCAGCCCGTTGAAGATGAACGGCATCGCCGCCGGCAGCCGCAGCTTGAACAGCGTCTGCCAATAGCTCGCCGAATAGGTCGCCATCAGGTCGCGCTGCATCCGGTCTGTGGCGGCAAGCCCCGCGACGGTGTTCACGAGGACCGGGAAGAAGACCATCACAACGACGACCGCCGCCTTCGACTGCCAGTCGAAGCCGAACCACATGACGAGGATCGGCGCGATGCCGACAATGGGCAACGCCGCGACGAAGTTCCCGACCGGCAAGAGCCCCGCCTTCAGGAAAGGCGAGCGGTCGATGGCGATCGCCGTCAGCACCGCCGCGCCGCAGCCGATGACATAGCCCGACAGCGCGCCTTTCAGGATCGTCTGCACGAAATCGCCCGCAAGGACCGGCACCGAGGCGAGGATCGTCGCCCAGATCGCCGAGGGCGCGGGCAGTATCACGCCGGGTACGCCGAGCCCCCGCACCGCCCCTTCCCAGAGAATGAGCAGAGTCACCCCGAAAAGCGCCGGAATGAAGAGCCGCACCACCCGGCTCCGCGCGACCTTCCGGTTGGCGAGCCAGACGTTGAACGCCCAGGCCGCGAGCCAGAAGATCACCGCGCCCCACAACCAGATCATCGCACCATCCCCATGCGGCGCAGCGTGCCGCGCTCGATCACGCCGATGATCATCACCAGACCGGCCGCGAGGATCGCCGCGGCGAAAAGCGCCGCCCAGATCTGGATCGTCTGGCCGTAATAGCTCCCCGACAGAAGCC
The DNA here is from genome assembly GCF_039830135.1 of Defluviimonas sp. SAOS-178_SWC. Classification (NCBI taxonomy): domain Bacteria; kingdom Pseudomonadati; phylum Pseudomonadota; class Alphaproteobacteria; order Rhodobacterales; family Paracoccaceae; genus Albidovulum; species Defluviimonas sp. SAOS-178_SWC. Next base: position 2,710,701 of record NZ_CP156081.1, read on the forward strand.
GCGCGCCAAGCCCCGCCGAGGCCCCCGCCGGCAATTCGCCCACGATCGCGCCGACGAGCGAGGCCGCGACCGAGACCTTGAGCGAAGCGAAGAGATAGGGCATCGAGGCCGGCAGCCGCAGCTTCCAGAACGTGTCCCAGCGCCCCGCGCTGTAGGTCCTCAGAAGGTCAAGCTGCATCGCGTCGGGGCTCCTTAGCCCCTTCACCATGCCGACGACGACCGGGAAGAAGCTGAGATAGGCCGAGATGATCGCCTTCGGCAAAAGCCCTGTCACCCCGACCGAGGCCAGAACCACGATCACCATCGGCGCGATGGCGAGGATCGGGATGGTCTGGCTGGCGATGGCCCAGGGCATCACGCTCAGATCCATCGCCCGGTTATGGACGATCCCGACAGCAAGGAGAATCCCCGCGAGCGTGCCGATGACGAAGCCGACCAGCGTCGCCGAGAGTGTGACCTGCCCGTGATAGACGAGGCTCCGCTTCGAGCTCACCTTCTGCCCGAATAGCCCCTCCCAAAGTCCCGCCGCCACCTGGTGCGGCGCCGGCAGGACCGGGCGTTCCTGCGCCATCGTGTCGGCCAGAAGCTCAGGCAACGTCACCTCGACCCCGGCCCGCGCCGCCTGGTCGTAGGTCCATTGCGCATTCAGCCAAACGGTCGCCGCATACCAGAGCGCCACGATAGCGGCGAGAACGGTGAGGATCGGCAGAAAGGATTTCACGCCGCGTCCCCCTTCATCTTGCCGGAAATATCCTCGGGGGGTGTCCCGGACCCGGTCCGGGACCGGGGGGCAGACCGCCCACCGCGCCGCGCCCGAAGACGTTGCGCAAGGCCCGAACGCAGCGTGCCCCCTGTAGCTACGGAAAACCTACATGAAAACCACGCCGGACCGACGGGAAGATGACGGGTGTCAGACCTCATCGCCATGCCCCGCCCTCAGCCCCTCGCGCACCCGGTGCGCGATGGCGATGAATTCCGGGCTGTCACGGATATCGAGCGGCCTTTCCCGCGGCAACGTGCTTTCGATGACGTCGGTGATCCGCCCCGGCCGGGGCGACATCACGACGATCTTGGTGGACAGATACACCGCCTCCGGGATCGAATGGGTAACGAAACCGATGGTCTTCTCCGTCCGCGCCCAGAGCTTCAGAAGCTCCTCGTTGAGCCGGTCGCGCACGATCTCATCCAAGGCCCCGAAGGGCTCGTCCATGAGGAGGATATCTGCGTCGAAAGCCAAGGCCCGCGCGATGGAGGCGCGCTGCTGCATGCCGCCCGAAAGCTGCCAGGGAAACTTCCTGCCGAACCCTTCAAGGTCGACGAGTGCCAGGACCCGCTCCACCCGGGCCGCCTGTTCCGCCTTGGAAAACCCCATGATTTCAAGCGGAAGCTTGATGTTTCCGGCGATCGTCCGCCACGGATACAGCCCCGCCGCCTGGAACACGTAACCGTAGGCCCGCGCCTGCCGGGCGGCATCGGGGCTCATCCCGTTGACGCTCAGCGTGCCTTCGGTCGGATACTCCAACGCCGCGATGGCGCGCAGAAACGTCGTCTTGCCGCAACCCGACGGCCCGATGAACGAGACGAACTCCCCCTTCCCGATGGTCAGGGTCACATCCTTCAGCGCATGGACCGGCCCGTCATTGGTCTGGAAGGTCAGCCCCAGCCCCTTCGCCTCGATGACCGGCGCGGTGGTGAGGGTGTCCTTCATGCGCGCTCCAGCCCGGCTACAGATTTCGGTTCTCGTCGATAGATCAGTGTCGCCGCCATGCCGCTGGCAACGGCCGCAATTCCCCCGAGAAAAAGGAAATTACCAAGGTCCTGCCTCCACGCTTCATCCCAGCTTAAGACGAAAAGTACGATGAAGAAGCCAAGCCCGGTCACTGCTGCCGCGATCTGGGCCGCTCGACGTCTCGACACGCCGCTCGCCGTGAGCAAACGGAAGCATACACTCCAGAAGGTCACGGCCCCGACGAAGAGGTAGGGCATCTTCAGTGCAAGAATAAGAACAGATAGGAGACCAAAGAAGACTACCGAGGGAACGGTAACGATTGTGGTTCCTATTTCCCCGGGGCTTTGGAACATGGCCTTGGCGCCGAGCAAGACTGCAACGCCAGCATTAGTGAAGAAGACGGCAGTAAACAGCAACCAGACGAGTTGCTCATCCATTCCCCACCGCTTCCGAAGCGCTCGCATCACACCCCGCTCGCCGGAATGCCCGTCCGCTGCACGGGACGCGGGTTCGTCAGTTCCTTCCACGACGACAGCGCCGTGTTGACCGGGTTGCCGGCCGCGCGCCGGACGAATTCGCCGTGGCCCTCCTTGGTCTCGACCGTGCCGTCGTTCACCGCGACCATGCCACGGGTCAGCGTGTAGCGCGGCAGACCCTTGACTTCGTGGCCCTCGAAGACGTTGTAGTCGATGGCCGACTGCTGCGCCTTCGCGGAAATGGTCTTCGTCCGCTCGGGATCCCAGACCACGATATCGGCATCGGCCCCGACAAGAACCGCACCCTTTTTCGGATAGCAATTCAATATCTTGGCGATGTTCGTTGAGGTGACCGCGACGAATTCGTTGGGCGTCAGGCGGCCGGTATTCACCCCATGCGTCCAGAGCATCGGCATCCGGTCCTCAAGCCCCCCGGTCCCGTTCGGGATCTTGGTGAAATCGCCGACGCCGAAGCGCTTCTGATCGGTTGTGAAGGCGCAGTGGTCGGTCGCGACGACGGAGAGCGAGCCGGACTGCAACCCGGCCCAAAGGCTGTCCTGATGCTTCTTGTTGCGGAACGGCGGGCTCATCACGCGCCGCGCGGCATGGTCCCAGTCGGGGTTGAAATACTCGCTCTCGTCCAGCGTCAGGTGCTGGATCAGCGGCTCGCCCCAGACCCGCTTGCCCTGCATCCGCGCCCGGCGGATCGCCTCATGCGCGTCCTCGCAGCTCGTATGCACGACGTAAAGCGGCACGCCCGCCATGTCGGCGATCATGATCGCGCGGTTCGTCGCCTCGCCCTCGACCTGCGGGGGGCGGGAATAGGCATGGGCTTCGGGTCCGGCATTGCCGTCGGCCAGAAGCTTGGCCGACAGTTCCGCCACTACGTCGCCGTTCTCGGCATGGACCAGCGCGATCCCGCCCAGTTCGCCGAGCCGCTTGAACGAGGCATACATCTCATCGTCATTGACCATGAGCGCGCCCTTGTAGGCCATGAAATGCTTGAAGGTGGTGATCCCCTCCTTCTCGATCACGTCCTTCATCTCGTTGAAGACCTGCTCGCCCCACCAGGTCACCGCCATGTGGTAGGAGTAGTCGCAGTTGGCCCGCGTGGACTTGTTGTGCCACATCTTCTTGGCGTCGATCAGCCCCTGCCCCTGCCCCGGCAGCACGAAATCGACGACCATCGTCGTGCCGCCGGCGAGGGCCGCGCGGGTGCCGCTCTCGAAATCGTCGGTGGAATAGGTGCCCATGAAGGGCATTTCCAGATGCGTATGCGGGTCGATCCCGCCCGGCATGACGTAGCAGCCGGTCGCGTCGAGCACCTTGTCACCCTTGAGGTTTTCCCCAATCTGGGTGATCTTGCCGCCGTCGATCAGCACATCCGCCTTGTAGGTCAGATCGGCGGTGACGATGGTGCCGTTCTTGATGACTGTGGTCATGTCCTTGCTCCCATTTCAATAACACTCAACGAGGCCACACCTAGGCTTCATCATCCTTGACATCGGACTCTCTGAATTGTTCCACGGCTGAATTGTGAGCTACTATAGAGGTCTCGCGACGCAACCGCTTCATATCATTTTGTAGATCTCGAAGCGCGAGACTACGCATGTCATGCCGCGCCTGATCCAATTCAATCTGTAGTTTCTGCATCTCAAGTTCGCGCTTCGTGTCTTCTACCTGCTGTTTGCGCCGACCAATCAAAAAGAAAATGCAGAGCATAGCAGCTGACATTACACAGGCAAATAGAAGCAACGGGAGTGAAAGCTTGAAATAATCATTCTCTACAATAACGTACGGCTCTGCCTCAACAACAGGCTCGTCAAAGTCTGCATGTATGTCTTTTAAAAACCTTTCTTTAAGCTGTCCTCGCTCTTCGACAGTTGCCGCTGCTGACACCTGATTTAAGTGCTCCACAAATTCCGCGCCTTTTGGAAACTTGACGTATAAGCCGGTCAATTGGTCAGCAATTACTTCAACCCTAAGCGACCGCTCATTTGGATCGGAGGTTACGACCAGCCTATCAAGCTTCTCAGAAAATTCGTCGCTCGCCAAAACACTACCGAATTCGTCGAGAGCGGTCAGTTGCCTTTCGTATGCTGCTAGGTGTTGGGAACTTTGATTTTCCCAGTAGGCGACCCGGGATTCAAGCTCACGATATTCATTTTTCGTAAACCAGACTGTGAAAAATACTAATCCAAGTGTTAGCGCAGACAGCGACGTCAATATCAGTGCGCGGATTTCGATCATCAACCCACGACCTCCGCCGTCTCCAGAACCGCGTGCAGCAGCACATCCGTCCCCGCCGCCGCCCATTCCGGGCTGATCTCCTCGGCCTCGTTGTGCGAAAGCCCGTCCACGCAGGGGCACATGATCATCGCGGTCGGCGCCACGCGGTTGATCCAGCAGGCGTCGTGGCCGGCGCCCGAGACGATGTTCATGTGGGAATAACCGAGCCGCTCCGCCGCCGAGCGCACAGCCCCGACGCAGCCGGGGTCGAAGGTCACCGGGTCGAAATGCCCCGTCGGCTCGATCTCGATCCCGAGGCCGAGGTCGCGGGCGATCTGCTGGGCGGCATGCTCGATCTGGTCCCGCATCGAGGTCAGCTTGGCGATGTCGGGTGAGCGGATGTCGATGGTGAAGACCGCCTTGCCCGGAATGACGTTCCTCGAATTCGGGTAGACGTTCGCCTGCCCGACCGCCCCCACCGCGTTCGGCTGGTGCGCCATCGCGATCTCGTGCACGGCTTCCGTGATCCGCGCCATACCGAGCCCGGCATTGACCCGCATATGCATGGGCGTGGAGCCGGTATGGGCGTCCTTCCCCGTCAGCCGCACTTCCAGCCACCAGAGGCCCTGCCCGTGGGTCACGACGCCGATATCCCTTCCCTCGGCTTCGAGGATCGGGCCCTGCTCGATATGCAGCTCGAAAAGCGCGTGCATCTTGCGGGCGCCGACCTTTTCCTCGCCGACCCAGCCGATGCGCTTCAACTCGTCGCCGAAAGCCTTGCCCTCGGCATCCTTGCGGTCATAGGCCCAGCCCTGCTCGTGCATCCCGGCGAAGACGCCGGAGGCGAGCATGGCAGGGGCGAAGCGCGTCCCCTCCTCGTTTGTCCAGTTGACGACCACGATAGGGTGCCTGGTCTTGACCCCAAGGTCGTTCATCGTCCGCACCACCTCCAGGGCGCCTAGGACACCGAGAACCCCGTCATATTTCCCGCCCGTCGGCTGGGTGTCGAGGTGCGAGCCCATGTAGACCGGCAGCGCGTCCGGGTCCGTCCCCTCGCGCCGGGCGAACATCGTGCCCATCTGGTCGACGCCCATCGTCATGCCGGCGGCCTCGCACCAGGACTTGAAAAGCTCCCGCCCCCTGGCGTCGTCATCGGTCAGCGTCTGGCGGTTGTTGCCGCCCGCCACGCCGGGGCCGATCTTGGCCATCTCCATGAGGGTTTCCCACAGACGTGCGGAATTGATCCTGAGATTCTCTCCGGGTGCGGGCATGTCTTCCTCCTGTCGGTCTCGTCCCCGGGGTCTTTCTGCCCCTTGCGACGACTCGTTTTCTGACCGTATGGTCAAGGTTGAGAGCACCACAACCTGACCAACCGGTCAACGATAATCTAGGGGCCGATGACCGCACCCGAACGCATCTCGAAGCGAAACGCGATCCGCCGGGAAAATGAGCGGGTGATCCTGGAGGCTGCCGAAAAAGTGTTCGCCGAGGCGGGGTTCGGGGGGGCGACGATGCAACTCATCGCCGACATGGCGGGGCTGCCGAAGGCCAACCTGCATTACTATTTCGCGACGAAGGAAGACCTCTACCGCAAGGTCGTCCGGCAGATCTTCGAAATCTGGCTGCACGCGGCCGAAGTCTTCGACAAAGCACCGGGGCCCGTCGAGGGGATCGGCGCCTATATCGACGCGAAGATGGAAATCTCGCGGCGGCATCCGTTCGGATCGAAGGTCTGGGCGTCGGAGGTGATGCACGGCGCGCCGGTCATCCAGGACTACCTGGAAACTACGCTCAGGGACTGGACCGAAGGCCGCGCCGGGGTCATCCAGCGCTGGGTGGACGAAGGCAAGATGGCCCCCGTCGATCCGCGTCACCTGCTCTACATGCTCTGGGCGACGACCCAGCATTACGCCGATTTCGGCCACCAGATCGAGACGCTGAACGGCGGCAAGCCGCTTTCGGACCGGCAGTGGAAAGCCGCGAAGGACAGCGTCAAGACGATCATCCTGCGCGGAATCTCGGCGCTTCCGGCCTAGCGGTGCTGCGGCTATCCTGGGGCGGCAGCGAAGCGGTCACTTGAAGGGCAGCGACACCTGTCCGCCGAGAATGTCCCGTATCATCGCGCAACCATCCTCCGCGCCCTGGAACAGCTGCCAGGCATTGTTGGCAAAGACGCGCGGGGCGAGCGCATATATGCCGGGATTGACCATGTCGCGCGAGCCTTTCGGCCGCACGGGATCGGCGGCCAGCAGCGCCTCCCGCGCCTCTTCGCCATAGGCGGTCATCTCGAAGACGCTGGCGATGAATTCATGGCCCGCCGGGGCGATCCGCGCCTGATCCGCGTTGTGCGCGACCAGCGCGTGGGCGAGTTCGTGCGCAATGAGCCCGCGGAACACGACGTCCACCGGCAGGTCGCGCCGGGCATCGCTTTCGGGAAGAAGTGCCGCGTATCCCTTCGGATCGGCCACCTCGATACAGTCGTTCCGGGCATCGAAGTAGCCGAGGCACACGCCGAATTGCGGATGCGACGGGGCATCGACAATCGAAACGGAGATCGGCCGCGTCGGTTCGATCCCGCATTCGGCCAGCGACGCACGGGCCGAGACCAGGGCATCACAGGCCGCCGCCGCGACCTCGCCGCTATCGGCCGAGACGGTAAAGACCGCATCCGCGCACGCCACGGTGTCGGCCCGAAGCGCGCCGCAGATGGCCGCGGCAGAGAGCACGAATACCACCGCAACGCCAGAAATGAGCGCACCCTTCATAGTCGCCCCCCTCACCTTCCGCCTATCCCGGCGTCGTCCAGTCACTCACCCGGCGTCAGGATGCGACGAGGACGGCCGCCCCGGCAACCCAAACCTGTTCACCGCGCCGCGCGCTGCCGGACGGGAAACAACGAAAGAATACGTTGACGCCGCGGCCACTTGCGCCAATCGTGGACCCATTCAAGAAAACCGGACAGTGAACCTTTTGCATTTCACCATCAGAAAACCGAGCGAACAGCAGGTCTTTCACGGATCGCGCGCCAGGATCCTCTACGAATTGATCGGCTGGTGGTTTCGCGATGCCACCGACCTGCGTTTCATGAACTACGGCTACGCGTTCGAGAGCGACCGCGACGTGCCGAAGATCCGCCCCGAGGACGAGGCGGAGCGCTACTGCGCCCATCTCTATCACGCTGTCGCAGCGCAAGCCGACCTGAGGGGGCGCCGGGTGCTCGACATCGGATCGGGCCGGGGCGGCGGCGCGTCCTACGTACACCGGTATCGCGGCCCATCGGAGACGGTGGGGTGCGACGTGGCGGAACACGCGATCGACTTTTGCACTCGACTTTACGCCGATATACCGGGGCTGAGCTTCCGGCGCGGCAATGCGATGGACCTGCCCTTCGACGCGGCGGAATTCGACGCTATTCTGAATGTCGAAAGTTCGCACTGCTACCCCAGCCGCGCCGCGTTCTTCGCCGAGGTTTTCCGGGTCCTCAAGCCCGGGGGGCACTTTCTTTACACCGATTTCACTCCGCCCCGGACCGATCCGGCGGCCGAGCGCCTGCGTGTCGGTGCCGATCTGGCGGCGGCGGGGTTCGCCGAGGCCCAACTTCGGGACATAACGTCGAACATCCTGCGCGGCCTCGACCACGACGACGACCGCCGGCACCGCGAGATCAAGGCGCGTTTCCCCTTCGGCACAAGGCGCTTCGCGCATCTCTGGGCCGGTACACGCGGCTCGTGGATCTATCGGGATTTCGCGGAGGGACGACGGGCTTACCTCATGTACCGGGCGTCGAAACCGGACCTTGCCGGAACCGCGCATGGCGCCGGACCCCAATCCGGCGCGGCGGCCACGAATTCGTCGGCAGAGCCGGTCCGCACACCGGCCTGATCGTTGCAGAGGCCGGCCGATCAGTGCGACGCGGTACCGGCGCTCTGCAAGGCCACCAGAAGCGCAACCGCCTCTTCCGCCCGGTCTGCGGGAACGAAGGCATGGTCGTGGTGAAAGGCCGCGACCATGTTGCAGGCGATGCCGGCCTCCGCGAGTACACCCGCAACCGCAGCTGTCAGTCCCACCCCGTCGAGCGCCGAATAGACGTTGAGCCGGATGCAGCGCATGACCGCATCGGTCGCGACCCCCGCTGCGGCCGCGCGGTCCCTGGCAAGGATCAGCGACAGGCCCTCCTCTTCACGGAAGATCGCCAGCGCCTCGCGGATCAGCGGCTCAGCCCGATCCGGCGCCGGGATCGTGCAGAAGACGTATTCGCCCGGAAGTAATTCCGGTGTCATCTCCACGATCATGCGGGCGCCGTCGGAGATCGGCCGGGGAGGGTTCGTCACAGCAGTTCGACCTCGACGAAGGTCATCGCGTTCGGACCGGCATTGACGACATTGTGCTCCACCCCGGCCTTGCGGGAATAGGCGGTACCGGCCGGCACCGTGACCCGACGCGTTCCGCCACCGGGTTCTTCGAGCAGCATCTCGCAATCGGTGACGGCGACGATGACATAGTCCGCACCATGAACGTGCCAGCCGGTCTCGGCGCCCGGCTCGAAATCGAACCGGGTGGCGCGCAGATGCGGCTCTTCGATGGAACGCGTGGCTTTGCAGGTCGGGCGCATGGCGTCTCCGTTGCTTGATGGTCGGTTGGCCGAAACTGTCGTTCCGTTTGTTTTCAATCGGATAATGTTCCCCTCACGTGGAAAGGAAGCGTGAATTCATGCCTCGCAGGGATCGCCCCTGGAATTGCCATTTGACCAAACGGTCGAGAACAGGCTAGCAGAAAAAGACAGGGGGAGGAGATCTCGCGTGGAGGAAAACGAGCCGGCCGAACGGCCGCTGACGCGGATTCAGCAGAAGAACCGGCAGACCATCCTCGAGGCGGCGCTGGAGGTGTTTTCCCAACACGGCTTCCGCGGCGCGACGCTTGACCAGATCGCCGAGGTGGCGGGGTTGTCGAAACCGAACCTGCTCTACTACTTCCCCTCGAAGGAGGCGATCCATGTGGAGCTTCTGTCCACCCTGATGGATGCCTGGCTCGATCCCCTCAGGGCGCTCGATCCGGCGGGCGATCCGGTGGAGGAGATCCTCGGCTATATGCGCCGCAAGCTGGAACTCAGCCGCGACTATCCGCGCGAAAGCCGGCTTTTCGCGAATGAAGTCCTGCAAGGCGCGCCCCGGATGATGGAGGCGCTTCGGGGCGACCTGAAATCGCTCGTGGACGAGAAGGCCACCGTCCTCACCCGCTGGACCACGGCGGGCCGCATCGCCGATGTGCCGCCGCACCACCTGATCTTCTCGATCTGGGCCCTGACCCAGCACTACGCGGATTTCGACGTGCAGGTGCGCGCGGTTCTCGGCGAAGGTCACGATCCCTATGCCGAGGCGCAGGGTTTTCTCGACACGCTCTTTCGCAAGCTTCTCGCCCCCTGAGCGTCAGCCTGCCGGTTTCAGCGGATAGCGGTCGCCCTTACCGTCGATCAGGAGCACCCGTCCGACGCTGCGGATAAACAGGTCGCAGCGCGAGGCGCCGTTGACGAAATCCAAGCAGACCGAGCCGTCCGCCTCGATGCGATACCGTCCCTCGGTTCGCCCCCGGTCACATCGGCCAGTCGCCGGCCTGCCAAGGCACCGAAGGGTGAGCGGACGGCCTATTCGGCCGCCTTCACCGCCATGGGGTTGTTCGGATGGGTCGTCCAGTTCGCGTAGTCGCCCACGGTCTTGCCGGTCCGGGGATCGACCTCTCCCTTCGCGAGCGGTCGCATGGTGATACAGTTTTCGACCGGACAGACGTCGATGCAAAGGTTGCAGGCGACGCATTCCTCGTCCTTGACGCTGAAGGTCCGGTCGTCCGACATCGCGATGGCCTGGTGCGAGGTGTCCTCGCAGGCGGCAAAGCAGCGACCGCACTTGATGCAGAGGTCCTGGTCGATCTCGGCCTTGGTGACGTAGTTGAGGTTGAGGTATTGCCAATCGGTGACGTTCGGCACCGCACGACCCACGAGGTCGGCGGTGGAGGTCATGCTTTTCTCATCGAGATATTGCGACAGTCCCGAGATCATCTCCTGCACGACCTTGAAGCCATAGGTCATCGCCGCCGTGCAGACCTGCACGTTGCCCGCGCCAAGCGCCATGAACTCAGCCGCATCGCGCCAGGTCGTGACCCCGCCGATGCCGGAGATCGGCATTCCCCGCGTCACCTCGGCGCGGGCAATTTCCGACACCATGCTGAGGGCGATCGGCTTCACCGCCGGTCCGCAGTAGCCGCCATGCGCGCCCTTGCCGTCGATCGAAGGCTCGGGGCTGAAGCTGTCGAGGTTCACGGAGGTGATCGAGTTGATCGTGTTGATGAGGCTCACCGCATCCGCGCCGCCGCGCTTGGCGGCTTCGGCCGGTTTGCGGATATCGGTGATGTTGGGCGTGAGCTTCACGATGCAGGGCGTGCGGGAATACTGCTTCACCCAGCGCGTCACCATCTCGATATACTCCGGCACTTGCCCTACAGCCGAACCCATGCCGCGCTCGCTCATCCCGTGGGGGCAGCCGAAGTTGAGTTCCACCCCGTCGGCGCCGGTATCCTCGATCCGCTTCAGGATGTCCTTCCAGCTTTCCTCGTCGCAGGGCACCATGAGGCTGATCACAAGCGCCCGGTCCGGGTAGTCGCGCTTCACCGACTTGATCTCGCGCAGGTTCACCTCGAGCGGCCGGTCGGTGATCAGTTCGACGTTGTTCAGCCCGAGAAGCCGCCGGTCCGCCCCCCAGATCGCGCCGTAGCGCGGGCCGTTGACGTTGACGATCGGCGGCCCTTCGGAGCCGAGCGTCTTCCAGACGACGCCGCCCCACCCGGCCTCGAAGGCGCGGCGGACGTTGTATTCCTTGTCCGTCGGCGGGGCCGAGGCGAGCCAGAAGGGGTTGGGGGACTTGATCCCGATGAAATTGGTGGTCAGATCGGCCATGTCTCGGTCTCCTGTTGCGCGCGTCCCCGACTTGATCCGGGTCCTTCCGGCGCGGGGTGGAGGCCCCGGAGTGGGTCCGGGGCGGGGTGTGTTCCTAGGCGATCAGGCTCGCATGAATATCCTCGGCGGCGTCGCGCCCCTCGGCCACCGCCGTGACGGTCAGATCCTCGCCTCCGCTCGCGCAGTCGCCCGCCGCCCAGACGCCGGGAACGCTTGTCCGCCCCGCACCGGTCACGGCTATCTTGCCTCCCGCGATCTCCAGCCCGTCTGGCGCGCCCGCAAGCGTCTGGCCGATGGCCTTCATCACCTGGTCAGCCTTCAGCCGGAACGTCTCGCGCTTCAATTTCAGCCCGTCCGGCCCGTCTTCGGTATAGGCGAATTCCACCTCGGTCGCAGCACCGTTCCCGATCACCCGGACCGGCGCCGCATGGTGGACGATGCGCACGCCGACCGAGGTCGCATGTTCCTGTTCGTCAAGCGAGGCCGACATCCGTTCCTGCCCGCGCCGGTAGACGATGGTCACGTTCTCGGCGCCGAGAAGTTTCGATTGCACCGCCGCGTCGACCGCCGTCATCCCGCCGCCGATAACGACGACATCACGGCCGATGGGCAACTTCGACATGTCGGGCTCCTGCCGCAATCCGGCAATGAAATCGACGGCGTCGAGCACGTTTTCAAGCGCTTCGCCGTCGGCGCGCAGCGCATTCACCCCGGCTAGCCCGATCGCCAAGAGCACCGCGTCGTGATCCTTCCGCAGACCGTCGAGGGTGAGGCCGCCGCCAAGGCTCTTGCCGGGCTCGACCCGGATCCCGCCGATCTTCAGAAGCCAGTCCACCTCGGCCTGCGCGAAATCGTCCGGGGCCTTGTAGCTGGCGATGCCGTATTCGTTGAGCCCCCCGGCCTTGGCGCGCGCGTCATGGATCACGACGTCGTGGCCCTTCATCGCCAGCCGGTGCGCGGCGGCAAGACCTGCCGGCCCCGCGCCCACGACGGCCACGCGCTTCCCGGTCGGTTTCGCCCGCGCAAAGGGATGGACACCCTGTTCCATCAGGCTGTCGGTGGCGAAGCGCTGCAAGCGCCCGATCTCGACCGGCTTGCCTTCGGCCACCTCGCGCACGCAGACCTCTTCACAGAGCTGTTCGGTCGGGCAGACCCGGGCGCACATGCCGCCGAGAATGTTCTGCGAGAAGATGGTTTTCGCCGCCGCCTCGGGCGTTCCGGTCGCGATCTGGCGGATGAAGAGCGGAATGTCGATCGTCGTCGGACAGGCGGTCATGCAGGGCGCGTCATGACAGAAATAACAGCGGTCCGCCGCCACCCGCGCCTCGTGCGGGTCGAAACGCGGCGCGATGTCGGAGAAGTTCCTCGCATAGTCCCCCGCCCCCAGACGACCGGCGGCAATGCCCGGAGTGAGCTGGCTGTTGGTCACGGCGACCTCCCTGATCTTTTCTTACCCGAAAGGCTGCCAGCGAATCATTTTTTTATCAACTGGTAAATTTTTATCGGGGTAGCGAGCGGGGAAAGTGGCGCTTTTCACCGTCCGGCCAAGCGCGTATAAGCGGCCAGACGACAAGGCCCCGCGGGAAATGACGGGGCGCCGGACAGGACCGATCGAGGATATCGATGACAAAACCTTCCCATGACAGTGACGTGGCCTTCATCGAAGCGCTGGCCGACCTTTTGAACAAGAACGGCCTCGCCGAGCTCAGCGTGAAGCGGGAATACGGCGACAACGACAGCCTGAACGTCCGCGTGACCAAATACGCGGCCCAAAGCGCCGCCCCGGCCGCGCCGGCGCCGATGGCCGCCGCAGCGCCCGCCGCGGTCGCGGCCCCCGCCCCGTCCGCACCGGCCGCCGCCGCGGCGGCCGATCCGGCCAGCCATCCCGGCGCCGTGACCTCGCCGATGGTCGGGACCGTCTACCTTTCCCCGGAACCGGGTGCCGACGCCTTCGTGACGACCGGCGCCCAGGTCAAGGAAGGCCAGACCGTGATGATCATCGAGGCGATGAAGACCATGAATCACATCCCGGCCCCGCGCGCCGGGACGGTGAAGCGCATCCTCGTCGAGGATGGCAGCCCCGTCGAATACGGTGCTCCGCTTCTCATCATCGAGTGAGGGCCTGATGTTCGAAAAAATCCTGATCGCCAACCGGGGCGAGATCGCTCTGCGGGTCATCCGCGCCTGCCGGGAAATGGGTATCCGTTCGGTTGCCGTCCACTCGACGGCCGATGCCGATGCGATGCATGTGCGCATGGCCGACGAAAGCGTCTGCATCGGTCCGAACCCGTCGTCGCAAAGCTACCTGTCGATCCCGGCGATCATCTCGGCCTGCGAGATCACCGGCGCCCAGGCGATTCATCCGGGCTACGGCTTTCTGAGCGAGAACGCGACCTTCGTGCAGGCGCTCGAGGATCATGGCATCGCCTTCATCGGCCCGACGGCGGAGCATATCCGCATCATGGGCGACAAGATCACGGCCAAGGAAACCGCGAAGAACCTTAGCATTCCGGTCGTGCCCGGCTCGGACGGCGGCGTGCCGGACATCGCGACCGCGAAGACGGTGGCGAAGGAGATCGGCTATCCCGTGATTATCAAGGCGACCGCCGGCGGCGGCGGGCGCGGCATGAAGGTCGCGCAGGACGAGGAAGGTCTGGAAATCGCCTTCCGCACCGCGCGGTCCGAGGCCAAGGCCGCCTTTGGCAACGACGAAGTGTACATGGAGAAGTACCTCCAGAAGCCGCGCCACATCGAGATCCAGGTCTTCGGGGACGGCAAGGGCAAGGGTGTGCATCTGGGCGAGCGCGATTGTTCGCTGCAACGCCGTCACCAGAAGGTGTTCGAAGAAGCGCCAGGCCCGGTCATCACGCCCGAGAAGCGGGCCGAGATCGGCAAGATCTGCGCCGACGCGATCGCCAGCATCAACTATATCGGTGCCGGCACCATCGAGTTTCTCTACGAGGACGGTGAATTCTACTTCATCGAGATGAACACACGGCTTCAGGTGGAGCATCCGGTGACCGAGGCGATCTTCGGCGTCGACCTTGTACGCGAGCAGATCCGCGTGGCCGACGGCTATCCTCTCTCCTTCACCCAGGACGAGCTCGAAGTGAACGGCCACGCGATCGAGGTGCGGATCAATGCCGAGAAGCTTCCGAGCTTCTCGCCCTGCCCCGGCAAGATCACCCAGTACCACGCACCCGGCGGCCTTGGCGTGCGGATGGATTCCGCGCTCTACGACGGCTATTCGATCCCGCCCTATTACGACAGCCTGATCGGCAAGCTGATCGTTCACGGCCGCGACCGGCCCGAGGCGCTTGCCCGGCTCAGGCGGGCGCTGTCGGAGCTTATTGTCGACGGCGTCGACACCACGATCCCGCTCTTCCATGCGCTCTTGCAGGAAGAGGATATCCAGACTGGGAACTACTCGATCCACTGGCTGGAAAAGTGGCTGGCGAAGGAATTCGGCTGAACCGCGCAGATCGCGGCCGTGCGGTCTCAGCGCGGTCGCATCAGGCAGGTGCCGCGACGCTTGAATTTTTCCCGGTAGTAGTCGGGAAGCGCCCCCCGGCGGTCATGCGGAACCCTCTCCCAGTCCAGCCATTCGGTATCATAGCCCAGCACCTCCGCCATCAGCTCCATCGCCTTGTGGCTCGGAACACCGATCAGCGTACGCGCGAACCCCTCTTCATTCGGGATCGCGTTCAACTCGTTGTCCGTGTCTTCGGGCATGACCCGGATCACCGCGTTCGGCGCCATCGCAAACTCGCTGTCGACGATGATCAGACGCGGCTCAAGCTGCCGGATCAGCCGGAACAGGAGGAAATGATCCATGACATGGTAGAGGATGCCGAGCACGCCGACGACGTCGTAGCGCTGGCCTTCTGCGATCTCCGCCCGCAAGCCATCGAAGATGTCGCCGCATTTGAGCGTGACCTTGTCGCGCGGCCGGCCTTCGGGAAAGCATGCGAAACGGTCGATCAGGCTCTGGCGTCCTTCGATCCCCACCACCTCGCGCGCGCCGGTCGCGGCGAAGGCATAGGCCCAGCGCCCGTCATGCGCGGCAAGGTCCAGCACCCGCGCCCCGTTGATCTCGGCCCTGAGCGGCCGGATCAGCATCCGATAGCGCTCATTGAGACGGGCAACGGAACGGGCATCCTCCGCATAGCGTTCGATACCCGTCAGAAAATCAAAGAACCCCATATAAGCCCCGATGCAGATACACTATCTCGCATACGCCCCTCGTGCATGAAGATTCCCGCCCCGAATGTCTAGAACAACCAATGCCGATCTCTTGCTCAACGCCTATGCGCGCGGAATCTTCCCGATGGCGGCCGCGCGCGAGGATGCGGAACTCCATTGGGTGGACCCGCGGTTGCGCGGAATTTTTCCCTTGGACAATTTCCACGTTTCTCGGTCCCTTGCCCAGGCTATCCGTCGAGAAAACTATGAAATTCGAACAAACACGGCCTTTTCAGAGGTTGTGTGCCTCTGCGCGTCCCGGTCCGAGACCTGGATCAACGCGACACTCGCGGCCCTTTACGACGAGTTGCACGCGATCGGCCACGCTCATTCGCTCGAAGTCTGGCAGGACGGCGAGCTGACCGGGGGCGTCTTCGGGATCAGCCTTGGCGGGGCGTTCTTTGGCGAGAGCATGTTTTCCACCCGCACCGACGCTTCCAAGATCGCGCTGGCCTTCCTCATCGACAGGCTGACAGAGGGCGGGTTTTCGCTGTTCGACACGCAGTTCCTGACCCCGCATCTCGCCTCGCTCGGCGCGATCGAGATTTCCCGCGCGGACTACCGGAAACGGTTGGCGGAGGCCCTGCGACAGGACGCCGATTTCACCGTGCCGGAAACGCCGCCGGCTCAGCTGCTCCTGCAGCGCAGAACCCAGAGGTCGTAGCGCGGATCGTCGAGGGCCGACAGGGCCGGACTCGACGCGATCATCCAGCCGTCGAAGAGCGCGGCGCCCGACGTCGCATCCGTGATGGTCAGATGTGCATAGGCGTTGGATGACGGGTCCTCGACGGGATAGCGGCAATCCGACAGCGTCACCGCCAGCCGCCCGAAATTCGCCGTCTGCCCGCGGGAAAGGTCGATATCGACCGTCTCGCCCGACACCTTGTCGAGGCCGCGCAAGGTCGCCGACGGCGCACTTGCGACCTCTTCCGCCGACGCGATGCCGGCGCCGGAAAGCGCCAGGACAAACGCCAGGGCGATCTTCATGGCTCGGCCGTATCGGTGCTGTCGCCGGAAGCGGCGCCGACGAACTTCATCATCAGGGCGATCATGCTGACCGCGCCTTGCGTGTTCTCGATCTCGGCCCCCGGTTCGAGATCCATCGGGCTGCCGCCCGGCAGGATCTCGATGAAGGCGCCGCCGAGAAGTCCCTCCGAGGCGACAACGATCGTGCTGTCGTCCGGCACGGCCACGTCCTTGCGCACCGTCACCTTCGCATCGGCGAAAAACGTCTTGGGGTTGAGGGCAAGCTCTGTCACCGTACCGACCTTCACGCCCGCCAACCGGACATCGGTGCCGACCGTAATCCCCTCGACCGAGCGGAAACTCGCGGTCAGCTCGTAGCTGTCGGCGGTACGGGTCAGACCTTCGCCGTTGCTCGCGAACACCAGAAACCCGAGCGCCGCAGCCAGCACGCCTGCGCCGGTCAGAACCTCTGTGATGTTCTCGGCCATCCTATTCCGGGCTCCACGCCTCATAGTCGCGCCGCTCGGCCGGGGCGGCACGGCGGATTGAGCCCGCGGGCGCGTAGGCCATCGCGGTGCCGGTCAGGTTTTCCTGATGCGGCTTTTCCCAGGACTTGTGCGCAAGCGCAGCCTTGGTCGGCGGCTCGTTCCAGGTGAAGTGCAGCCAGCCGTGCCAGTCGGGGCTGACCCGCGAGGCTTCGCTTTCGCCATTGTAGATCACCCAGCGGCGCTTGCCGTCGCGCGTCTGGTAGAAGGTGTTGCCCTGCTCATCCTCGCCCACCTTCACACCCTTCCGGGCGGTGAAGATCTGAGTGCCAAGCGTCTGGCCATTCCACCAAGTAAGCAGGCGCAGCAGAAAATCCATGGGCGACCTCCGGGGCATCGTTGCCCCCTTATAGCGCAGGCGCCGGCGAGGTCTAGGGGGCGTTGGCCTCACATTGGTCGCCAATAGACGAGGACAGCAAGGCGATGAGCCTTGGAGTAGAGTTGCGCGCCGCCATGCTCGGTCCACCATGTACCATCGTCGCGCGCAGCAGCTCGAACGCGCGCGTAGATCTTTGCGTTCCAGTTCTTTTGCGCGCACCCCACCATCGGATCGCGCCCGCTGAGATCTACGACTGGAGTGCCGTATTCGGCCAATAGCCACTGTGAAGGCCCAGGTTTCCACTCGCCGCCAAAATTTGCCCTGAACGGACGACCCGTCCGGGTCGGGGGCGTCGCTGGCGCTTCCGTGGAAGGTTCCACAACGACCGAGGTGCAGCGATTGAACAGCCCGCCATGCTTCTGGGAATCGAGAACAGCGTCGTAGGGAACCAAATCCCCGAAAACCATACGGGCGTACGACTTGTTCGCGAAGAGGCCTTTGGCGTAGTCCCAACCCTCGCTAACGCCCATTAATGCGAGCACGGTGAGCGTTAAGAAGATGGCGGTAGCGAGGGCCACGAAGCCGGCCCTGAACAGCCACTCGAGGATCACCCGGCCTTACCCGGCTGTCGCGGTCTTCTCGGCCTTGCTGTCGGCGTGAATCAGAAGCGGCTTGGCGCCGGCATCGACGGCCTCTTCGTTCACCACGACCTCATCGACCGAGGTCATGCCGGGCAGTTCGAACATGGTATCCAGCAGGATATCCTCCATGATCGACCTGAGCCCCCGCGCGCCGGTCTTGCGCTTGATCGCCCGCTTGGCGATGGCGGTCAGCGCGTCGGCGGTGAAGGTCAGCTTCACCCCCTCGATATCGAAGAGCCGCTGGTACTGCTTGACGAGCGCGTTCTTCGGCTCGGTCAGGATCGTGACCAGCGCCGCCTCGTCGAGATCGGTCAGGGTGGCGATCACCGGCAGGCGGCCGACGAATTCGGGAATCAGGCCGAATTTCAGAAGGTCTTCCGGCTCAAGCTCGGTGAACATCTCGCCGACGCCGCGGGCATCGGGATCCTTGACCTCGGCGCCGAAGCCGATGGCCGAACCCTTGCCGCGCATCGCGATGATCTTTTCGAGCCCGGCGAAGGCGCCGCCGCAGATGAAGAGGATGTTGGTCGTGTCGACCTGCAGGAATTCCTGCTGCGGATGCTTGCGCCCGCCTTGCGGCGGCACGGAGGCCACGGTGCCCTCCATGATCTTCAGAAGCGCCTGCTGCACGCCCTCGCCCGACACATCGCGGGTGATCGAGGGGTTGTCGGACTTGCGGGTGATCTTGTCGACCTCGTCGATGTAGACGATGCCGCGCTGCGCGCGCTCGACATTGTATTCCGAGGCCTGAAGCAGCTTCAGGATGATGTTCTCGACATCCTCGCCCACATAGCCGGCCTCGGTCAGTGTCGTCGCATCGGCCATCGTGAAGGGCACGTCGAGGATGCGGGCCAGGGTCTGCGCCAGCAGCGTCTTGCCGCAGCCCGTGGGGCCGATCAGCAGGATGTTCGACTTCGCCAGTTCGATATCGGCGGCTTTCGAGGCGTGGTTCAGGCGCTTGTAGTGGTTGTGGACCGCGACCGAGAGGACCCGCTTGGCGTGCTCCTGGCCGATCACGTAGTCGTCCAGCACCTTGCAGATGTCGCGCGGCGTCGGCACGCCGTCGGTCGATTTCAGCCCGGTCGACTTCGTCTCCTCGCGGATGATGTCCATGCAAAGCTCGACGCATTCATCGCAGATGAAGACCGTCGGGCCGGCAATCAGCTTGCGCACCTCATGCTGGCTCTTTCCGCAGAAAGAGCAGTAGAGCGTGTTTTTGCTGTCGCTGCCAGAATTGTTCGCCATCGTCACCCTCTGCGGCCTGTTCGCAAATCGCTCATCGTCTTTGTGGCTGCCCTTTCCGACAAGATTAGGGCAGCCACCATGTCACCACAATGCCAAAATACCCTACCTGGCATCACGGATTCGGGCTGGCCCCGTCACTTCTTCGCGTCTTCGCCGGGACGGGCGGCGAGAATCTCGTCGATCAGCCCCCAGTCCTTGGCATCCTCGGGCGACATGAAGTTGTCGCGCTCCAGCGCCGCCTCGACCTTCTTCACCGGCTGGCCGGTATGCTTGTGATAGATATCGTTCAGCCGGTCCTTGAGCTTCTGGGTCTCCTGCGCATGGATCATGATGTCCGTCGCCTGGCCCTGATAGCCGCCCGAGGGCTGGTGCACCATGATCCGGCTGTTCGGGAGAGAGAAGCGCATCCCCTTCTCACCCGCGGTCAGCAGCAGCGATCCCATCGACGCCGCCTGCCCGATCACCAGCGTCGAGACCTTCGGCCGGATATACTGCATCGTGTCGTAGATCGAGAGACCCGAGGTCACGACCCCGCCGGGCGAGTTGATGTACATGGCGATTTCCTTCGACGGATTTTCCGCCTCGAGGAACAGAAGCTGCGCGCAGATCAGCGTCGACATGCCGTCGTGAACCGGACCGGAGAGGAAGATGATCCGCTCCTTCAAGAGGCGCGAATAGATGTCGTAGGCCCGCTCCCCGCGCGAGGTCTGCTCGACCACCATCGGCACGAGGGTGTTCATGTAAAGGTCATAGGGGTCTTTCATCGTCGTCCGCCTGTCGCTGTTCCCGGGTGAAATGCTTATGCTCAGAACCTTGACCGAGTCTTAGAGACGCGCACCGGGGGCTGCAAGGGCCGGTCGCCGCCCGGAGGGACGGGTGGCCGGATATTCGGGCACCCGCGACACGGGCCGCGGGGCAGTCGGCCGATTGCCGAATTCCGCGCGCTGTGTCTAATTGCCCCAATAGCAGGCGGGGCGGGCATGATTTCGGAATACGGCGACTGGGATGCGACCGCGATGGCGGCGGCGGTCGACGCGGGCGATGTGACGGCTTCGGAACTCCTCGACGAAGCGTTGCGCCGGGTGGCGGAGCGGAACCCCGCGCTCAACGCCGTCGTGCTTGTCCAGGAAGAAAAAGCCCGGGCCTCTATCAAGGCGGGCCTGCCCGCGGGGCCTCTGCGCGGGGTGCCGTTCCTGCTGAAGGATCTCGGCTGCGAAGCAGTGGATTTTCCCTCACACAATGGCTCCCGGCTGCTCGCCAATACGACCTACAGGCTCGACAGCGCCATCTACGACCGCATTCGCGCGACCGGATCCGTAACCTTCGGACGGACGACCTCGCCCGAAGGCGGGATCGGCCCCGCGACCGAATCCGCCGTCTATGGCGGGCCGACGCGCAACCCGTGGGATCTCACGCGCACTCCGGGCGGATCCTCCGGGGGGGCGGGCGCGGCCGTGGCGGCGGGAATCGCCCCGGCCGCGCACGGCTCGGATGGCGGCGGTTCGGTGCGAATCCCGGCCTCGTCCTGCGGGCTCTACGGGTTCAAGGCGACGCGCGCGCGGTTGCCGGACGGTCCCTATACCGGCGAGGGCTGGGCGGGGATGGCGATCGACGGGTTCCTGACCCGGTCGGTTCGCGACAGCGCGGTCCTGCTCGACGCCTGCGAAGGCGCCGATTCCGGCGCGCCCTACTGGGCGCCGCCGCTTGCCGAGGGATACCGGGCCGCCATCGCCCGGCCGCCCCGGCGGATGAAGATCGCGCTTTGCGAGACGACACTGACGGGGGATCCGATCCACCCCGATTGCCGCGGGGCGGTCCTCGACGCGGCGAGGCTGCTCGAAAGCCTCGGCCACAGCGTCGAACCGGCCCGGCCAACCGCAGACACCAAGGGCATGATGCGCGCCTGGACGACGGTCGTCGCTTGCGGCACCGCCCTCGGCATCCGCAAGACGCTGGCCGCGACGGGCCGCGACCTCGCGCCGGACGACGTGGAGGAGGTGAGCCGCAGCGCGATGGCCTACGCCGCGACCCTGTCCGGCGCGGATTACCTTGAGGCGGTTGGCAAGATCCACGCCTATGGCCGTGAAATGGCAGGCTGGTTCGACCGCTGGGACATGCTCCTGACCGCGACGCTCGCCGAACCGCCGGCGAAGGTCGGGCGTTTCTCCCACGGCGGCAAGGACTATGTCGACTACCGCATGGGATCGGGCATGGTCTTCGACTATTCGCCCTTCTGCGCGGCCTTCAACGCCTCGGGCCAACCGGCGGCCTCACTACCGCTTTACTGGAACGCCGAGGGCCTGCCGATCGGTATCCACCTCGCCGCGCGCTTCGGGGCCGACGAGGACCTGATTGCACTATCGGCAGCGTTGGAATCGGCCCGCCCCTGGGTGAACCGGCGCGCGGCTGCATGGCGGGCACCGGCACAGGCAAGCGGGATTTGATCATGGCCCCAAAGGGCACCTGAGTGGGAGGATTTCTCGAAGAATCGTTTGACAACAAATGTCCCGTTCGCCGACCATTCCCAAAGGTGCTCTCCTATCACCGCCAATTGATCAAATTCTGACGCCCATCCGGGGAGGGACTGCAGAATGACCGAGACCCATGCCGTCGAGGCCCGCAACGCGGTCAAGGAATTTGGCCAGGGCACGCAGGCGGTCCGAGCGCTCGACTCCGTCTCGGTCGCGATCCGGCAGGGGGAATTCTTCACGCTTCTCGGCCCTTCAGGCTGTGGCAAGACCACGCTCTTGCGCCTGATCGCGGGCTTCGAAAGCCCGACCTCCGGCACGATCCTGCTTGACGGTCAGGACATCACCGACCTGCCCCCGAACAAACGCCCGGTGAACACGGTCTTTCAAAGCTACGCGCTCTTTCCGCATCTGAGCGTGGCCGACAATATCGGCTTCGGCCTCGAAATGCTCGGCCGCCCGAAGGCCGAGGTGGCCGCGCGCACGGCGGAGATGCTGGCGCTCGTGAAGCTGGAGGCGATGGCGGGGCGCAAGACGTCGCAGCTTTCGGGCGGCCAGCAGCAACGCGTGGCCCTTGCGCGGGCGCTCGCGCCGAAGCCGAAGGTCCTTTTGCTGGACGAGCCGCTTTCCGCGCTCGACCTGAAACTCCGCAAGGAGATGCAGAGCGAGTTGAAGCGGCTTCAGCTGGAAACCGGTATCACCTTCATCTTCGTCACCCACGATCAGGAAGAGGCCCTGACGATGTCCGACCGGATCGGCGTGATGTCGGGCGGGCATATCCTGCAGATCGGCTCCCCCCGCGAGATCTACGCCCACCCCACCAACCGTTTCGTCGCCGACTTCATCGGCGAGACCAATTTCATCCCGGCCCGGATCCGGGGCGGCGCCGCTCATCTGGCCGGCGGGATCGAGATCAGGCTCGACCAGTCCCGCGCCGAGGGCGAGGCGACGCTCGCCGTGCGCCCCGAACATCTGCGCCTCGTGCCGCAAGGCATGGCGGGCGCCCTGTCGGCCACGGTCAACCACTCGGTCTATTTCGGGACCGACAGCCACGTGCACCTGACGCTTCTCGACGGCACCGAGCTTGTCGCGCGCCAGCAGACCGATCCCGAGGGATCGGGCGGTCCGAAACCCGGCGCCGTCGTCGGCGTCAGCTTCGCGCCGGGCGCGGTGCAGGTTCTGGAGGACTGAGATGGCGGGGGGCGAGGCGAGACGCGAAGCCGACCGGGTCCGCCGCAACTGGCTCCTCTCGGCGCCGGCGCTGGTGCTTCTGACCGTCGGCGCGGCGGGGCCGCTTCTGATCGTCCTCGTCTACTCGTTCCTCGAACCCGGTCAGTATTCCGGGGTCGAATGGTCGTTCACGCCCAAGGCCTGGATGAACATCTTCCTCACGCGCGACATCTTCGACGACACGCTCGGCTGGGCCGACGCGCATCTGGCGATCTTCTGGCGCTCGGTGAAACTGTCGTTCCTGACGACGCTGATCACCTTCGTCGTCGGCTTCCCCACCGCCTGGTTCATCGCAACGAGGCCGCCCTCGGCGCGGGCGATGTGGCTCTTTCTCATCACCATCCCGTTCTGGACCAATCTCCTCATCCGCACCTTCGCGATCAACGAGGTGATCCGCAACGAGGGGCTGCTGAACACCGCGCTGATCAAGCTTGGGCTGATCTCGACTCCGATCCAGCTCATCTACACCGATACCGCGGTTCTGATCGGGATGACCTATGTCTACCTGCCGCTCATGGTGCTTCCGCTCTACGCCGCGATCGACCGCTTCGACCTGCGTCTGGTCGAGGCGGGCTACGATCTTTACGCCAGCCGCTGGAAGGTGCTGCGCCGGGTGATCCTGCCGATCGTGAAGCCGGGCATCGTCGCGGGTTCCATCCTCGTCTTCGTGCCCTCGCTCGGCGCCTACGTGACGCCGCGCATCCTCGGCGGCGGCAAGAAGATGATGATCGGCAATTTCATCGAGCTGCAGTTCGGCCAGGGACGCAACTGGCCCCTCGGCTCGGCCCTGTCGATGATGCTCCTGATCATCGTGATGGTCGCGCTGCTCTTCTACGTCCGCGCGTCGACAAAGGGGGGCAAGGAATGAGGAGACGCGGCTTTTCCGTGACCGACCTGCCCGGTTTCGCGCCGATCGCGATCATGGCTTTCGTGGCGCTCTACACGCCGATCCTGACGCTGGTCGCCTACAGCTTCAACGGCTCGTCCTCGATCGCGGTCTGGGGCGGCTTCTCCTTGCGCTGGTACGCCGAGGCCTGGGAGAACCGCGCGGTGCAGGAGGCGACGGTGCGCTCGCTCGTCGTCGCGGTCTCGGCCGCGCTGGTCGCGACTGCGGTGGCGACGATGGCAGCACTCGGCACGACGCGGACGCGCGCCTTCAAGGGCCAGACCTTCATTTACGTGCTAATCAACCAGCCGCTGATGGTGCCCGAGATCGTGACGGCCGTGGCGCTTCTCATCTTCTTCGCGGGGGTCAAGGTCGCAACCGGCTATACCGGCCTTGGCTACCTGGTCCTCGCCCATTCCGCCTTCTGCGTGCCTTTCGCCTACCTGCCGATCCGCGCCAGGCTGGAAGGGATGGACCTGACGCTCGAAACCGCCGCCGCCGATCTTTATGCCGATCGCTGGCAGACCTTCCGGCGGGTGACGCTGCCTCTCATGGCGCCCGGTATCCTCGCCGGTGCCATGCTGGCCTTCGTGATCTCGCTCGACGACGTGGTGATCACCGAATTCGTCAAGACGGCGGGTCAGGAGACGCTGCCGACCTACATGCTCGGCCAGCTCCGCCGCGCCATCACGCCGGAAGTGAACGCGATCTCGACCGCGCTTCTGGTGCTGACGGTGGCGATGCTGACCGCGTTTTTCCTGCTGACGAAGAAGCGGGGCTGAACCCCGCCCAACCGAAGACGACCGAAACCAACATGGAGAGAAAGATGAAAAGACTGCTTTGCGCCACCTTCCTCGTCGCCGCCGGACCGGCGCTGGCCGAGGGCGAGCTCAACATCTTCAACTGGGGCAACTACACCAACCCAGACCTGATCACGAAGTTCGAAAAGGAATACGACGTCAAGGTGACGGTCACCGACTACGATTCAAACGACACCGCGATGGCCAAGATCGAGGCCGGCGGCCACGGCTTCGACATGGTCGTGCCGACCCACAGCTACATGCAGATCTACATCAACAAGGGGCTGTTGATGGAGACGCGGCCCGACCAGATGGAGAATTTCAAGAACATGGCGCCCGAATGGGTGGATGTGGACTGGGATCCGGGCCGGCACTACTCGGTGCCGTGGCAGTGGGGCACGACCGGCATCGCCGTCAACACCACCGCCTATTCGGGTGATCCCAACACCTCGGCGATCTTCATGGACCCGCCCGAGGAGCTTGTCGGCAAGGTGAACGTCGTGCCGGAAATGCAGGACGTGATGAGCCTCGCGCTGATGTATGTCGGCTCCGAGCCCTGCACGACCGACAAGGAAGCCTTGAAGAAGGTCCGCGACGCGCTGGTCGCGGCCAAGCCGAAATGGCTGTCGATGGATTACGGGATGACCGAGAAACTCTCCTCGTCCGACGTAATGGCCTCGGTCAACTGGAACGGGTCGACGTTCCGGGCGCGGCTGGCCAATCCGAATGTGGTCTACGGCTATCCGAAGGAAGGCTATCCGCTGTGGATGGATTCGATCGCGGTCCTTGCCGACGCCAAGAACGTCGAGAACGCCAAGCTCTTCCAGAACTTCATCATGGACCCGGAGAACGCCGCCCTGATCTCCGCCTTCGCGCGCTATGCCAACGGCATCGCCGGGTCGGAGGCCTTCATGCCGGACGACATGAAGACCGCGCCGGAGATCGTGGTGCCGGAAGAGCTGAAGGCGGCCGGCAAGTTCTCGCCCGCCTGCTCGGACGAGGCGCAGGGCTACTACACCGCGATCTGGACCGAGTTGCAGAAATGACCGGGTTTCGGGCGCTGCCGCGCCCGACCCGCCGGGGGGCGTTGCCCCCCGGACCCCCGAGAGTATTTTTGAACAGAAGAAGGGCAAGGCGGTGGACCTGACGGGTCTGAGCGCGACGGAGCTGTCGGACCGGATCGCGGGCGGGGCGGTTTCGGTCCGCGACGTCATGTCGGCCTTTCTCGACCGGATCGAGGCGATCAATCCGAAGATCAACGCGATCGTGTCGCTGCGGCCGAGGGCCGACCTGATGGCGGAGGCGGCCGCGGCGGAGCGCTCCGAGAGGCGCGGCTGGCTGCACGGGATGCCCGTCGCGGTCAAGGATCTGGTGGCGACGAAGGGGCTTCGGACCACCTACGGGTCGCCGCTTCACGCGGATTTCGTGCCGGACACCGACGATCTTGTCGCCCGGCGGCTGAAAGCGGCCGGGGCAATTCTCATCGGCAAGACGAACACCCCGGAATGGGGGCACGGGTCACACTCCTTCAACCCGGTACATGGCACCACGCTCAACCCCTATGACCTCGGCCGAAGCGCGGGCGGCTCGTCGGGCGGCGCGGCGGCGGCGCTGGCGGCGCGGCTCGTTCCGGTCGCGGACGGGTCGGACATGATGGGATCGCTGCGCAATCCCGCCGCCTTCTGCAACGTCTACGGTTTTCGCCCGACCTGGGGCCTCGTGCCGCAGGATGCCGAGGGCGACACGTTCCTCTCAACGCTCTCCACCGAGGGGCCGATGGGGCGGAGCCCCGAGGATGTCGCGCGGCTTCTGTCCGTGCTGGCCGGCCCGAATGCCGAGACCCCGTTCGGGCGACCCGGCGAGGATTTTGCCGCCGGTCTCGACCAACCCCTTCGCGGCAAGCGCATCGGCTGGCTTGCCGACTGGGGCGGCGCCTATGCGCTTGAACCCGGCATCGCCGGTCTTTGCGAGGCTGCGCTGGCGGTCTTCGAGACGGAAGGCGCCATCGTCGAGCCGCTTGCCCCGCCCTTCGCGGCGGAGGATCTGTGGCGGTCCTGGACCACGCTTCGCGCGATGCTGAATGCCGGGGCGAAGGCCGACCTTGCTTCCGACCCGGCCAAGCGGGCCATGACGAAACCCGAAACCCTGTGGGAGATCGAGCGCGGGCTCGGGCTGTCGGCCGCCGATGTCTACGCGGCAAGCGTCATCCGGTCGCGCTGGTACGCCGCCGCTGCGCGGCTCTTCCACCGGTTCGATGCGCTGGCGCTCCCGGCGGCGCAGGTCTGGCCCTTCCCGGCGGAATGGCGCTGGCCCGAGGCGATCGGCGGGCGGAAGATGGATACCTATCACCGCTGGATGGAGGTCGTGGTGCCAGTCAGTCTCATCGGTCTGCCCTGCCTCGCCGTGCCGGCCGGGTTCGGGGAGAACGGCCTGCCGATGGGGATGCAGCTCTTCGGGCGGACCGGGGCCGACGCGGCGATCCTCGCGATGGGCCATGCCTATCACCGGGCCACGGACTGGCCGAACCGGCGGCCGCCTTTGCTCTGATCGCTATCAGCTCCGACCGTCAAAGCCCTGAAGTGCGGCGTAGAGATCCGGCCGTCGGTCCCGGAAGACCCCCCAGCTGCGGCGGAGGTCGCGTATCGCGTCGAGATCGAAACTGGCAAGCAGCACCGCCTCGCCGTCGCGCCCCGCCTTGACGACGAGCTGCCCGGTCTGGTCGGCGATGAAGGACGAGCCGTAGAACGTGACCTCCCGCCCATCCTGCACCTCGCGTCCGATCCGGTTCGCGGCGGCGACCGGCAGGATATTCGCCGCCGCGTGGCCGCGCATCGCCATTTCCCAGTGTGGCTGGCTGTCGTAGCCGGGCGCCGGCGGTTCCGATCCGATGGCGGTCGGATAGAGGAGCATCTCGGCCCCCTGAAGCGCCATGGCGCGCGCGGCTTCGGGAAACCATTGGTCCCAGCAAATGCCGACACCGATCCGGCCGAAGCCCGTTTCCCAGACCCGAAATCCGGTATCGCCCGGTGTGAAGTAGTATTTCTCCTCGTATCCCGGTCCTTGCGGGATATGGCTCTTGCGGTAGCGGCCGAGCACGCGTCCGTCCCCGTCGATCATCGCCAGCGTGTTGAAATGCGCTTCCCCCGCCCGCTCGAAGACCGTGACCGGCAGGACGACGCCGAGTTCGCGCGCCAGATCGGCAAAGCGGGCAATGACCGGATGGCCCTCGAACGGGGCGGCGAGGGCGAAATGGCGGGGATCTTCGGTGATGCAGAAATAGGGCGCGGCGAAGAGTTCCTGGATCACGATCACACCTGCCCCGTCCGCGGCCGCCCGGCGCACCAGCGCCTCCGCCTTGTCGAGATTGGACGGCAGATCCCATGAGCATGCGAATTGCGTGACCGCGACCGTGACCTCGCGCATGATCGTCCCCCGCCTTTTCCTGCCGCACTCGCCCCCGTACCATGGCGCGGTCCGGCAGGATTCGAAAGCAGTATGACGAGAACACCAAAATCCGACCCCGGCCTCAAGCTCCGCCTCGTCGTCGCGGGGGGCGACTGGATCGGCCCCGGCAAGGCGGACCTCCTGGCAGGGATCGCCCAGACCGGCTCGATCTCGGCCGCGGGCAAGCGCATGGGGATGAGCTACAAGCGTGCCTGGGGCCTCGTCGACGTGCTGAACGGGATGTTCCACGAGCCATTGGTGAGCGCGAGCCGGGGCGGCGCCGGGCATGGCGGGGCCGAATTGACCGAGACCGGACAGAGGGTGCTGGCCCTCTACAGGACGATGCAGGCCAAGGCAGACACCACCCTTGCCGCAGAGATCGCGGAGCTTGTCGGGCTGTCCGTTATTCCCGCCCGGAAATAACGCTTGCCTAGCGCCGCTTCCTGCCGTTATCTCCGCTCGGACATAACGAGAGTCTGGGATGCGTCTGCTTCTGTCGGCCCTTTTCATCGCGCTGGCCGTGCCCGTCCGGGCCGAAACGGCACTTGTCGCCGTCGCGACCAATTTCCGCCCGGTGGTGGAGGCGCTGGCACCGGCGTTCGAGGGCGAAACGGGACACCGGATCGAGTTGAGCGCGGCCGCCACCGGCAAGCTCGCCGCCCAGGTCGAGGCGGGCGCGCCGTTCGACGTCTTCCTCGCCGCCGATACGACGACGCCGGACCGACTGGTGTCGGAGGGGTTCGCGGACAGCGAGAGCCGGTTCACCTATGCGGTCGGGCAGCTTGTCCTTTGGTCCGCGAACCCCGCCGCCGACCTCGGCGACCCGACCGCCGCCCTGCGGGCCGCCCGTCACATCGCCATCGCCAATCCTGAGATCGCGCCCTACGGCAAAGCCGCGATGCAATCCCTCGCCTTCATGGGGCTGCCGGACCTCTCCGACAAGTTCGTCACCGGCGAGAATATCGGCCAGACGCATGCGCTCGTCGCCTCGCGCGCGGCCGAACTGGGCTTTGTCGCAGGCTCGGCCGTGACCGATGGGACCGGCACGGGCTGGACGGTGCCGGCAGATCACCACGATCCGATCCGGCAGGATGCAGTCCTGCTGGCGCATGGTGAGGGCAACCCGGCCGCATCCGCGTTCCTCGCCTATCTCCGCTCCGATGCCGCCCGGGCGGTGATCGCGCGATTCGGTTACACGACCGCCCCATGACGCTTGCAGACCTCGCCCCTCTCTGGCTGACACTGAAGCTCGCCGCGATCGTGACGGTGCTCCTTCTGGTCCTCGGAACACCACTTGCGTGGTGGCTGGCGCGCAGCCGCTCGCGCATCGTCCCGGTTTTCGAGGCGATCACCGCCCTGCCCCTCGTCCTGCCGCCGACCGTGCTCGGCTTCTACCTGCTTCTGGCATTCAATCCGACGGCGCCCTTCGGGGCCTTCTGGCTGTCGGTGACGGGCGGCACGCTGACATTCTCCTTTGCCGGTCTCGTCCTCGCCTCGCTGATCTATTCGTTGCCGTTCACGGTTCAGCCGCTTCAGGCGGCCTTCACCACCCTCGGCCGCGCACCGATGGAGGCGGCGGCGAGCCTTGGCGCCAGCCCCTGTGACGCGTTCCTGACCGTCGCCGCGCCGTTGTCGCTGCGGGGCTATCTGACGGCCGCGATCCTGACCTTCGCCCATACGCTCGGCGAATTCGGCGTGGTGCTGATGGTCGGCGGTAACATTCCGGGCGAGACGCGGGTCATCTCCATCGCGATCTACGAAGATGTCGAAACCCTCGACTACGCGACCGCGCATCTTCTTTCAGGCCTCCTCCTGGCCCTGTCCTTCGCGATCCTTCTGGCGCTCTACACCCTCAATGGCCGCAGCCGGCAGCGGGGCCAGGCATGAGCGTTCTGGACCTCAGAATCAAGCTGCAACTCTCTGGTATCAAACTGGAAATCTACCAGTCTATACCGCTTTCCGGGGTCACGGCCCTGTTCGGCCCCAGCGGCGCCGGCAAGAGCACGCTTCTGCGCGTGATCGCCGGCTTCGAAAGGGGCGCAGGACGGGTCGCCTTCGCGGACGAGGTCTGGGAAGACGGGCGGAGCTTCGTGCCGCCGCATCGCCGCCGCGTCGCCACCGTCTTTCAGGACCCGCGCCTGTTCAGTCACCTCGACGTGCGTGGCAACCTCGCCTACGCGGCGCGGCGGGCAGGCCAGGTTCAAGCCCTGCCCGCGATGATCGACCGCTTCGGTCTTGCCCCGCTCATGGATCGCCGGCCCGAAACCCTTTCGGGCGGCGAGGCGCAGCGGGTCGCCCTTGCGCGGGCGCTTCTGACCGCACCGCGCCTGATCCTCATGGATGAGCCGCTTTCCGCGCTCGATCACGCAAGGCGTCAGGAAATATTCCCTTATATTGAGGAGTTACGGGACGAAGCCAAGATCCCGATCCTCTATATCAGCCATGTCCATTCCGAAGTCGCGCGGCTTTGCGGCCATATGCTGACATTGGCCGAGGGCCGCATCACCGGCTTCGGCCCCACATCCGACATCCTCAGCGATCCCACGCTCGCCCCGGGTTTGTCCGGCGAAGAACCGGGCAGCCTGATCGCCGCCACCGTCGAGGGCATGACCGAGGATGGCCTTTGCGCCCTCGCTTTTCCCGGCGGCACGATCCTGACACCCGAGCGGCTTGGCGCCGACGGCGCCAGGGTGCGGCTCTTCGTCCGCGCCCGCGACGTCATGCTCGCGCGTGAGAGGCCCGAGGGGTTGAGCGCGCTCAACATCCTGCCCGCCGTCGTGCGCTCCGTCACCGGGGCGGGCCCCGCCTCTGCCGACATTGCCCTCGACTGCGGCGGCACGCTGCTCCGGGCCCGGATCACCCGCCGGTCTACCGCGACCCTCGGCCTTGCGCCGGGTGTCGCCTGCCACGCGATCCTGAAGACGGTGGCTTTGGCACGCGACTGATTGCCTTCGGCCACCGATCAGCTAGGCTCATCCTCCATGACACGACACGCTCTCATCGTCGCGCACGGGCAACCGTCCGATCCCGAACCGCCGGAGGCGGAGATGGCGGCGCTGGCACGGAATGTCGCCGGGCGGCTACCCGACTGGCGGATCGGGTCGGCCACCCTCGCGGCGTCGGAAAGCTTGAAGAATGCGCTTCAACCTTCTGACAACGCACTTATCTTCCCGTTCTTCATGGCCGACGGCTGGTTCATCAGATCGCTGCTGCCGCGCCGGCTTGCGGAAGCGGGCGCGCCTGACGCCCGGATCCTTACGCCCTTCGGCCTTCTGCCCGGAACCGCAGAGCTCGCCGCCGATATCCTGACGGATGCGCTCGTGACGCAAGGCTGGCAGCCAGAGGAGACGACGCTCATCCTCGCCGCCCACGGATCGGGCCGCAGCCCGCGTCCCGCCACCGCCGCGCGAAGCCTGCAAACCGCCATTTCCTCGCGGCTGGCCTTTGCCGATTGCCGCCTCGGCTTCATCGAGGAAGCGCCGGAGCTTGTCGAAGTCGCCGGGGATGTCGGCAAGCGCGCCCTGTGCCTGCCGCTCTTCGTCGCCCGCTGGGGCCATGTCACGGACGATATCCCGGCCGCCCTTCACGCGGCCGGGTTTCAGGGTGTCACGCTCCCCCCCCTCGGCACCGACGCCCGGGTGCCGCAGCTCATCGCCGAGGCGATCGCGGCGGCCTGACGCTAGCCGTGCTTGACCATGACGTGGCGCACCACGGTGTAGTCCTCGAGCGCATAGGCGGACATGTCCTTGCCGTAGCCCGACTGCTTCAGCCCGCCATGCGGCATCTCGTTGACCAACATGAAATGCGTGTTGACCCAGGTGCAGCCGTAGCGAAGCCGCGCCGCTGTTCCCATCGCCCGTCCGACATCCCTGGTCCAGACCGATGACGCGAGGCCATAGTCGCTGTCATTCGCCCATGTGACGGCCTCATCCACATCCGAGAACGGCGTGACCGAGACGACGGGCCCGAAGACCTCGCGCCGCACGATCTCGTCGCTCTGCGTCGCCCCGGCCACGACGGTCGGGCGGTAGTAGTAGCCGCCGTCGCCCATCACTTCGCCGCCGGTGGTGATCCGGATATGGTTCTGTTCGCGCGCGCGCTCGACAAAGCTCGCCACCCGGTCGCGCTGGCGGAGCGAAATCAGCGGCCCGATCTCGTTCGTCGTGTCGTCCTCGTTGCCGAGCTGGATGGAGGAGACGGCCGCGGTCAGGTCCGCCACCAGATTGTCATAGACCTTCTTGCCCGCGTAGATCCGGCAGGCGGCGGTGCAATCCTGCCCTGCATTGTAGTAGCCGAACGCCCTCAGCCCCTCCACGACCTCGGAAATGTCCGCGTCGTCGAAGACCACGACCGGCGCCTTGCCGCCCAGTTCCAGATGGGTCCGCTTCACCGTCTTCGCCGCGGCGTCCAGCATCTTCTTGCCCGTCGCCACGTCGCCCGTCAGCGAGATCATGTCGACGCCGCGATGGTTGATGAGGTAGTTGCCGACCGTTTCGCCCCGCCCCGGCAGGACATTGACGACGCCCTCGGGCAGCACCTCGGCAAGGATCCTGGCGAGCTTCAGCGCAGTCAGCGGCGTCTGCTCGGATGGCTTGAACACCACCGTATTTCCCCCGCCAATGGCCGGCGCGAGCTTCCACGCCATCATCATCAGGGGATAGTTCCAGGGCGCGATGGAGGCGACGACCCCGATCGCGTCGCGCCGGATCATCGAGGTGTGGCCGGCAAGGTATTCGCCGGCAATCGCCCCGTTCTGGCAGCGGACCGCGCCGGCGAAGAACCGAAAGCAATCGACGATGGCCGGAATCTCGTCGTTCCGCGCCGCGTTGATCGGCTTGCCGCAGTTCAGGGCTTCCAGCGCCGCGAACCCGTCGGCCTCTGCCTCGATCCGGTCGGCGATGGCGAGAAGCGCCGCCGACCGTTCGCCCGGCGTCGTGCGCGACCAGCCTTCGAAGGCACCCCGCGCCGCGGCGACGGCACGATCCACCTGATCGGTCGACGCCTCGGCCAGATCGAGGATCAGGCCGCCGGTGCGCGGATTCAGAACCTTCTCTCCAGCTTCCTGGCCGGGTTCAAACCCGCCGTCGATGAGAAGGCCGGTGTCGAATTGCATGGTCATGGGCTCTCCCTTTCATTTCCCTCCGCCGGCGGTCTCTTCGCCGCCGCGCGTGAGGTAATAGGCTGCAAGGATCGGCAGGAACGTCGCCGTGAAGACGACGATCGCCACCACGTTGGTCACCGGCCGCTGGCGGGGCCGGACAAGCTCGTTCAGCATCCAGATCGGCAGGGTCGACTGCTGGCCCGCCGTGAAGGTCGTGACGATCACCTCGTCGAACGAGAGCGCGAAGGCGAGCATGCCGCCCGCCAGAAGCGCCGAACCAAGGTTGGGCAGGATCACATGGCGGAAGGTCTGGAAGGGACTGGCGCCAAGATCGGCCGACGCCTCCAGCATCGACGCCCCGAGGCGGCGGAACCGGGCCACGGCGTTGTTGTAGACGATGACGATGCAGAAGGTCGCGTGGCCGAGGACGATGGTCAGGGTCGAAAACGGGATATCGCCGATCGCGAAGGCCGAGCGCAGCGACATCCCGGTGATGATCCCCGGAAGCGCAATCGGCAACACGACCAGCAGCGAGATCGTGTCGCGCCCGAAAAACCGCGCCCGCGCCATCGCGGCGGCGCAGAGCGTGCCGAGGACCAGCGCCAGCGCCGACGAGATCGCGGCCACCCTCAGCGAGAGATAGAGCGGCGGCCAGATGTCGGCACGGTTCCACGCCACCGCGAACCATTTCGTCGTGAGCCCGGGCGGCGGGAACTGATAGCTCCGGTCCTCGGTCGTGAAGGCGTAGAGGAAGATGAGAAGGATCGGCAGATGCAGGAAGGCAAGGCCAAGAATGGCGCCGATGGTGAGGCCAAGGGGCGGACGCGCGTCAGAGTGCATCGAACGCCCCCATCTTCCGCGCCACCGTCAGGTAGACCAGCATGATCGCGATCGGCACCACCGCGAAGGCCGCAGCCAACGGGATGTTTCCGGCCGTGCCCTGCAACGAATAGACGGCCTGGCCAAGGAAGAACCGGCTCGACCCCACGATCTGCGGAATGATGTAGTCGCCGAGCGTGAGCGAGAAGGTGAAGATCGACCCCGCGATCACCCCGGGCAGGGCCAGCGGCAGGATGACGCTCCGGAACGTCCGCCACCCGCCCGCGCCGAGGTCGGCCGACGCCTCCAGCATCGACGTCGGCACACGCTCCAGCGACGCCTGCATCGGCAGGATCATGTAGGGCAGCCAAACGTAAAGAAAGACGATGAAGGTCCCGATATAGCTCGTGGAAAGCGAATTGCCGCCAATCACCGGGGTGGCCAGGATCGCGTTCAGGACATTCCCCGCGCCGATCCCCTCGGCGGCCCAGGTGGCGATGCCCTCCTTGGCGAGGATCAGCTTCCACGCATAGACCTTGACGAGATAGCTTGACCACAAGGGCAGCATGATCCCGAGATAGAAGACCGCCTTCCAGCGTCCCTTCGCGTGGCGCGCCGCGAAGAAGGCGACCGGGAAGGCGACGACGACGGCTGCCAGCGTCACCGCCGCCGCCATCGCCACGGTCCTGAGGATGATGTCGGCATTGGCCGGAATCAGCAGCTCGCCATAGGTCTTCAGCGTGAATTCCGGCACGACGAGGCCGGAGAACTCGTCGATCGAATAGAAGCTCTGCACCAGGAGCGCCACCAGCGACCCGAGATAGACGACGCCCAGCCAGAGCAGCGGCGGCAGCAGCAGCACGAGGGTCAGCAGCTTCGGATGCCGCCAGAAAAGGCCCGCCAGCCGGTCACCCGTCCCCCTTGCCGGATGCGCCGCCCCGCTCACGCCTCGCCCTCCATCGCATGAAGCGCCGCCCGATCCCAGTCGAGCGACACCTCGGCCCCAATCTCAGGCACCGGCACCCCAGCCGGCACCAGAACCGCGATCTCGCCTTCACCTTGCTCCAAATATCCCGGGGTCTGGGGCAGCGCCCCAGCCCGCACGCTGAGCCGCGTGCCGGCACCGAGATAGCGCGCTCCCGTGACGGTGCCCGTCAGACGGCCCGCCGGTGCGATCGCGATCGCCTCCGGCCTGAGGCTCGCCCACGCCCGCGGCCCGCCAAGGGCTGCCGTCAGATCCGGCGGCAGGACATTCGACGACCCGACGAAATCCGCGACGAACCGCGTCGCCGGACGCTCATAGATCTCGGCCGGCGTGCCCACCTGCGCCACGCGGCCTTCGTTGAAGACGGCGACCTTGTCGGCCATGCTGAGCGCCTCGCCCTGATCGTGGGTGACGAAAACAAACGTGATCCCAAGGCGTTGCTGAAGACTTTTCAACTCGTCCTGCATCGCCTCGCGGAGCTTCAGATCAAGCGCCCCGAGCGGCTCGTCGAGCAAAAGCACCCGCGGCTCGTTCACCAGCGCCCGCGCCAGCGCGACGCGCTGGCGCTGCCCGCCGGACAGCTGCGCCGGCTTGCGGTCGCCAAAGCCGTCGAGCTTCACGAGCGCCAGCATCTCCTCGGCCCGCTCATGGCGGGCCTGGCGGCCGATGCCGGCGACCATGAGCCCATAGGCGACATTGTCGCGCACCGACATGTGGGGAAAGAGCGCGTAGTCCTGAAACACGGTGTTCACCTGTCGGCGGTTGGGCGGCACGTCGCCCATATCCTCGCCGAAGATGCGCACCGTTCCGGACGTGGGCTTCTCGAACCCCGAGATCAGCCGCAGACAGGTTGTCTTGCCGGAACCGGACGGCCCGAGCATGGCGAAGAATGACCCCTCGGCGATGGAGAGATCGACATTGTCCACGGCCCGCACCGTCCCGTAGTGGCGCGAGACGGAGCAGAATTCGACGGCTGCGGTCATGAAAAACATCCCTGATACCCCCGCATGCGCGCGGAGGGCGGAGCAGTCCGGTCCCGGCGCCCCTCGGACGCCGGGCGGAGGTCGGGCGTCAGCGGCCGCCGATCACGCCGATATAGTCGGAAACCCAGCGGTAGTAGGGCACGCACGCCCCTTCCCCTTGCGAGCAGTTGGCCACCGGCGTGGTCCAGAACCGGATCTTCTCGAAATCGTCCATCCCGTTCGCGGTGCAGCCTTCCGCGTTCTGCATCCCCGACCCGTCGGAGCACGAGGCCGGCGTCACCGGGTTCGACCCGAACCAGACCGAGAGGTCGGATTGCAGGTTCGACGACAGCGTGTGTTCCATCCACTTGTAGGCGCAGTTCGGATGCGCGGCGTCGGCCTGCATCATCGTGGTGTCGGCCCAGCCCGTCGCCCCTTCCGACGGGATGGTCGAGGAGATCGGCAGCCCCTCGGATTTCAGGAGGTTGACCTGGAACGGCCAGGAGCCGGAGGCGACGACGCCCTCGTTCTTGAAGTCGTCCATCTGGATGAAGGCGTCATGCCAATAGCGGCTCACGAGTTCGCGTTGCTGGCGCAGCAGGTCGAGCGCCGCCTTGTACTGGTCCTCGTTCAGCTCGTAGGGCGACGTGATGCCCAGTTCCGGCTTGTGCGCCATTAGGTATTGCGCGGCATCGGCGACATGGATCGGCCCGTCATAGGCCTGAACCCGGCCCTTGTTCGGCTTGCCGTCCGGCAGATCCATCGGCTCGAAGACCACGTTCCACGACGTGGGCGCCTCGGGGAAGACATCGGTGTTGTACATCAGGACGTTCGGCCCCCACTGGTAGGGTACGCCGTAATGCACGCCGTCCACTGTGAACCAGGGCGCGTCCTTCAGCCGGTCATCCACCTTCGACCAGGAGGGAATGAGGTCCGTGTTGATCGCCTGCACCCGCTTGCCCGCGACAAGACGCAGTGAGGCGTCGCCCGACGCGGTCACGAGGTCGAAACCGCCCTCGTTCATCAGGGCCACCATTTCGTCCGAGGTGTTAGCGGTCTTGATATTGACCTTGCAGCCGGTGGCTTCCTCGAACTTGGTCACCCAGTCGAAGGCGGCATCGGTCTCGCCCCGCTCGATATAGCCCGGCCAAGCGACGATATCGACCTGCCCCTCGCCGTCTCCGACAGACGTCATCTGCGCGGACGCAGCGCCCGCATTGGCCAGCACCAGCGCGGCCGATGTCAGCAGAAACCGTTTCATCATCGTCATACCTCTCCTGTCGCGGGCCGGTTACATCAGGCCCAGTTGCTTGTAGAATCCGAGCGCGTCGTAATAGTCGGACTGGCGGGCGATCTTGCCGTCCTCGACTCGGAACAGCGACATGCCGTGGAAGCTGAACGCCTTGCCGGTGGCCTTTGTCCCATCGGCCCAGTCGCCGGTATTCGTGCCGCCGAAGGTCCATTCGAAGGCGACGGCGTTGCCGCTGACGACCGGCTCGCCGTCGCGGGTCCAGGCCGCGTCCGGCGCAGCGTTGATGAAAGCATCCACCACCTGGGTCTTCGCCGCCTCTCTGCCCTCCACGGGCGTGCCGACCGAGGCATCGTAATAGACGACCCCGTCGGCAAAGAATTCCGCCGCCGCGGCGCTGTCATGCGCATTCCAGGCGGCCATGTAGCCGTCCACGACGGAGAGCGCGTCCTGCGCCAGGGCGCCCATGCCCCACATCACTGCCACTGGCAGCGCCAGCGCACGCACCGCACACGAAGCCGAAATTGCCATCTGGTGACTCCCTGAAAATCGGGTTCCGCCCCCCGCGGAACCACGACAGGAAAAGCATTGCGGCCACCTCGCACCAATCGCAATATCAAAAGAAAGATACGTCCGTTCGGAAATTCCGATATTTTAACGTTCCGGAACGGCCCCCTGCGCGGTCCGGATGAATGCCCGTGCCAGGTCGGACAGGGGCGCCCCCTTGCGCCAGCACAGGCCCACCTGCACCGAGGGCAGATCGCCCGAAACGTCGCGGATCTCGATCCGGTCGCCCTCAAGCGACCACGGCCGGTAGACGAGCGACGGCAGCACTGCCACGCCGGCCCCAGTCGCCACGAGGCTGCGGACCGCCTCGACCGAGCGGGTGCGGAAGGCGATGTCCGGCTTGACCGACAGCGCCGCCATCAGCTTGCGGGTGCTCTCCTCGATCTCGTCGACCGTGAGCAGGATCAACTGCTCGCCCGCCAACTGGTCGAGCGAGATCGCCTCCGCATCGGTCAGCGGATGGCCGAGCGGCAGCCAGAGCCGGTAGGGAGAGACCAGAAGCTGCTCCACATGCATCGCCGCCCGGTCGCGGATCGACGATGTCAGCATGACCGCGACGTCGAGCTCGCCGCCGATGAGCAGGTGCTGAAGATAGTCGCCATTGTCCTCGATCGCCGAGAGCTCCACCTGCGGCCAGGCCCGCCGAAAGCGCGAAAGGATGTCGGAAAGCACATAACCCGCCACGAGCGAGGTGACGCCGAGCGACAGCTTCCCAGCCATCTGCCCCGCCTCGTCCCGGAACGCCATCCGCGCGTTCGAAACGTCGCCGAGGATCTGGGTCGCATGGCGCAGGAACAGCGACCCCTTGTGGGTCAGTTCAAGCCCCCGCGCCTTGCGCTCGAAGAGCATCACGCCCAGATCGTCCTCAAGCGACTGGATCGCCTCGGTGACCGAACTCTGGGAAATGGAAAGGGCCCGCGCAGCGCCGGAAACGCTGGCTTTCTCGGCCGCAGCAACGAAGAATTGCAACTGTCTGATGGTGAATGCCAACCGCACCTCCGCAGCGCCCCACTGACCCAACTGAGGCCTCGGCGGATTGAAGTCAACAGGACTGACGGAGTGGCAAAGGGCGGAAACTGGCGGATTGTAAAGGTTATGTGACAGTTTTATGACAGCGAGACTCGGGACAGCACAAGGACGACAAAATGCCTGAAACCTCGCCGCTCTTGTTCCTGCTGCATGTCGCCGGCGCCGCCGCCCTCCTGATCTGGGCCGTGCGGCTGGTTCGGACCGGCGTGGAACGCGGGTGGTCGGTGCCGCTTCGGCGGCTCTTGCGGCGGGGGGCCGAGAACCGGCTGCTGGCCGCGCTGACAGGGACCGGGGCCGCGATCGTCCTGCAAAGCTCGACTGCGGTCGCGATCCTGACCGCGAATTTCGTCGGCGCGGGAACGCTGGCCGCCATGGCGGGCCTCGCGATCCTGCTCGGCGCCGATCTCGGCTCGGCGATCGTGGCGCAGATCCTGCTGACTCGCGCCGACTGGCTGGTGCCGGTGCTGCTGGTGGCGGGCGTGGCGCTTTTCCTCAAGGCCAATAGCCGGGACTACCGGATGGCGGGCCGCGTGCTTATCGGTCTCGCGCTCATCTTCGTGTCGCTGGCGATGATACGAACGGCGACGGAACCGCTCCGCGACAGCGCCGGTCTGGTCAGCGCGATGGGTTATCTCGGCGGCGATCCGGTAACGGCCTTCGTCATTGGGGCGCTCTTCGCCTGGGCCGTGCATTCCTCGGTCGCGGCGGTCCTCCTGTTCGTGACCCTGGCCGCCGAGGGTGTGCTCCCGGTGACGGCCGGCATCGCGATGGTCCTAGGCGCCAATCTCGGCGGCGCGATCATCGCCTATGTCCTTACCCTTGGCTCCGACATTGCCGCGCGCCGCGTGATCATCGCCAACCTCTCGCTCAGGGGCGGCGGCGCGGCCCTTGCGCTGCTTGGTCTCTCGGTCTTCACGCCACCCCTCGACCTTCTCGGCGCCACCCCGGCGCGGCAGGTGATCAACCTGCACCTCGTCTTCAACCTTGCGCTGGCGCTTCTGGCATTGCCGGCGATCGGACCGGTGTTGCAGCTCGTCTCCCGCTGGGTGACGCCGCCTGCCGAGGCCGCGAACCTGTCGCGGATCAGCGCGCTCGACCCCGCAGCCCTTCAGCATCCCGACCGCGC
This sequence comes from Defluviimonas sp. SAOS-178_SWC, assembly GCF_039830135.1. NCBI lineage: Bacteria > Pseudomonadati > Pseudomonadota > Alphaproteobacteria > Rhodobacterales > Paracoccaceae > Albidovulum > Defluviimonas sp. SAOS-178_SWC. The sequence goes on from NZ_CP156081.1 coordinate 2,750,705, forward strand.
GCTCGCCTGTGCCGCGCGCGAAGTCCTGCAGATGGGCGAAGGGGTGGAGGCGATGCTTCGCTCCGTCGTCGGCCTTTACGAGACATGGAACGACACGACCGCCTCCGCGATCCGCGCGAAGGAAACGGAACTCGACAAAATGCACATCTCAACAAAGCTTTATTTGGCAAAGCTGCAACGAAATCTGAACGACGAGGATGTCGCGCGGCGGGGGCTGGAGCTTGCCGACATGGCGGTCAATCTCGAAAGTGCCGGCAACGCGATCGCCGACACGATGCTCGGCCTAGCGCGGCGGCTCGATCAAAGCGGAGCCGCATTCTCCGAGACCGGCTGGCGCGAGATCCGCGATTTTCACGACCGGGTCCTGTCGAACGCCCAATCCGGCCTGAACGTGCTGATGACGCTCAACCCCGACGCCGCCCGCGCCCTCGTCGAGGAAAAGGACCATGTCCGCGACATCGAACAGCGCCTGCAACGGTCGCATCTCGACCGCCTGAAGCAGGGCCTGACGGAAAGCATCGAGACCTCGAACATCCATCAGGAAACCCTGCGTGCGCTGAAGCAGGTGAACTCCGCCTTCACGATGATCGCCTATCCGATCCTGTCGGAAACGGGCGACCTGCTCGCAAGCCGCCTCAGCCGCGGAAAGAGTTGAATATCGGCGCGCAACTAACGGAAAAAAATCGAATTTCTCCGAGTGGGTTGTCGCATCAGGATCGAATACGCAGGTTCTCCGGGTCGTAGAATGGCGCCATCGCGATCCGCGCCGGAAGAACCTCATTGGCCACGACAAGTTCGTAGCGCCCCGAGCCGAGGAAATCGTCGGTGACGCCGTCCGGGTTGCGGACATAGCCGTAGCCGATGCTCTTGCCGACCGTGTACCCATACCCGCCCGAGGTCAGATACCCGACCGGCTGCCCGTCCCGCAGGATCGTCTCGCGCCCGACCAGAACGGCATCGGGATCGTCGAGCGTGAACCCGGCCAGGCGCTTTTTCAGACGCCCGCCCCATGCCGCTTCCAGCGCCGGGCGACCAATGAATTCCGCATTCGAACGTAGCTTCACCGCCCAGCCGAGCCCGGCCTCGAACGGCGTGTCGTTCGGGGTGATATCGGACGACCAGGCGCGATAGCCCTTCTCCAGCCGCAGCGATTCAATCGCCCGGTAGCCGACCGGCCGGATCCCCGCGCCCGCGCCCGCCGCCATCAGCGCATCGAAGACTGCCCCCGTCGCAGCCAGCGGGACATGCAGTTCCCAGCCCAGCTCCCCCACATAGGTCACGCGCAGCGCCCGGACTGTTGCGCCGGCGACGCCGATCTCCCGCACATGGCCGAAGGGGAACGCCGCGTTCGACACATCCGCTTCGGTCACCCGCGCCATCACCTCCCGTGCCTTCGGCCCCATTAGCGACAGCACGCCCCAATCCTCGGTAATATCGCGGAACGCCACGTCGCCTTTCGGAAGATGTTCCGCGATCCAGGCGTGGTCATGGGTGCGGAACCCGGTGCCGGTGACCAGGTAGAACCGGTCCTCGGCCAGTTGCGCGACGGTCAGGTCGCATTCGATCCCGCCGCGCGAGTTCAGCGCCTGCGTATAGGTCAGCCGCCCCGGCCCCTTGGCGACCTTGTTGGCGAAGACATGTTCGAGCGCGCGGGCTGCATCCGCCCCGGTCACTTCGTATTTCGCGAAGGACGACTGGTCGAAGATGCCGACCGCCTCGCGCACATGCCGGTGTTCCTCTCCGACCGGGGCGAACCAGTTCTGGCGGCCCATCGAATAGACGTCCTCGGCCACCATCCCCTCGGTTGCGAACCAGTTCGCCCGCTCCCAGCCGAGCTTCGAACCGAAGACCGCCCGATGCGCCTTCAGCCGCTCGTAAAGCGGTGAGGTGATGCGCGGCCGGCCGGAGGTGTATTCCTCATGCGGAAAACCGATCGTGTAATGTTTGCCATAGGCCTCGCAGGTCCGGTCCGAAACCCATTGCCGGTCGCGATGCATCGCCGAGAACCGCCTGATATCGACCACCCAGAGGTCGAGCGGCGCCTCGCCGTTCATGACCCAGTCGGCCAGCACCCAGCCCGCGCCGCCACCGCTCGCGATCCCGAAAGCGTTGAACCCGGCGCCGACATACATGTTGGCGCATTCGGGCGCGGGACCGAGGATGAAGTTGCCGTCCGGGGTGAAGCTCTCCGGCCCGTTGATCATTTGCTTGACGCCGACCGTCTCCAGCGCCGGCACCCGCGCCATCGCCTGCACCAGATGCTGTTCGAAATGGTCGTAGTCGTCCTCGAAGAGGTGGAACTGCCAGTCGTTCGGAATATCGCCCGTGGGCAGGGGCTGCGGGTTCGGCTCATAGCCGCCCATGACGAGGCCGCCGACCTCTTCCTTGAAATAGGTGCGCCGGTCCGGGTCGCGGATCGTCGCCGCGTCGCCCGCCAGCCCCGGCACCTTCCCGGTCACGATATACTGGTGGCGCACGGCCTGGAGCGGCACCTCGATCCCCGCCATCGCGCCCACCTGCCGCGCCCATTGCCCGGCGCAGTTCACGACTTTCTCGCAGGTGATCTCACCCGCCGAGGTCTTGACGGAGGTGATCCTTCCGCCCTCCATTCCGAAGCCCGTGACCCGGATCTCTTCATGGATCTTCGCCCCATGCATCCGCGCGCCCTTGGCGAGGCTCTGGGTGATGTCGGAAGGGGACGCCTGACCGTCCGTCGGCAGCCAGCTTGCCCCGACGAGATCGGAGACCTCCATCAAGGGCCACATCCGCTTCACCTCTTCCGGCGACACGAGATGCATCTCCATCCCGAAGCTCCGCGCCGTCGTGGCGAGCCGCTTGTATTCGGTCCAGCGGTCCTCGTTGGTGGCAAGGCGCAGGCAGCCGGTCATCTTCCACCCGGTCTCCAGCCCCGTCTCCGCCGCCAGTTCCTTGTAAAGCTCGACCGAGTATTTCAGCACCCGGGTGATCGAGGCCGACGACCGGAGCTGCCCCACCAATCCCGCCGCATGCCAGGTGGAGCCGGAGGTGAGCTTCCCCTGCTCCAGAAGCACAACGTCCGCCTTGTGGTCTCGCGCGAGGTGATAGGCGGTCGAACAGCCGATGATGCCGCCGCCGATGACGACGATCTGGGCGTGCGAAGGCAAGGTCATGAGGCGATCTTTCCGTGAAGGGATTGATAACGGTCGAGCGCGGCGTCGAGCCGGCCGAGATAGTCGCGCGCATGGGCACCGTAGTCGGCACCGGGTGCGGCGAGGAAGATTTCCGACACCATCGCCCACATCGCCTCGCGCGCGAGGCTCGCGCATTGCATCGCGTCGAAGGCGCGTCGCGTGGCGGAATCCGGCGGGGCGCCGAAATAGGCCGCCAGCAGCGCCTCTGCCTCTGCCTCCCCCATCCCGGCATTGGAGGCCGCACCGGCAAGATCGAACATCGCCGTGCCGAACCCGGCATATTCGTAGTCGATGAGCCAGAGCCGCCCGCCGGCATCCTCAAGGAAGTTCGCGGGCAGAAGATCGTGGTGACCATAGACGATGGGGAGTGGCACCTGCGCGGCCTCCATCGCATCCGCGATCGACACCAGAAGCGGCAGATCGCCGGCGAACCGGCTGCCGTTGCCCGCAAGGGTCCGGGCATAGTCCCGGATGACGTGGAAGACCCAGAAGATGACGCCCGGCCCCGAGACTTCGCGCGGCATCCGCGCATGAAAGTCGCGCAGGAGCCGCCCGAGCCGCGCCGGATCGGAGCGGACCTCCGCCTCCCCCCAGGTCCGCGCCTCGACGAAGGCAGAGACCATGACACCGGGGGCGGTGAATTCCACCGCGGGCGCGAACCCGGCCGCATGCGCGGCCCGCGCCGCCATCACCTCGTTGGCGCGACTGACATGATGGAACGGGAAGTCCTCGCCAAAGCGCACGACGTGGACACCGGCGGCATCGGCGACCTTCCAGCTCTCGTTCGACAGCCCGCCCGCCAGCGGCTCGGCCGAAATCTCCCCCACCCAACAAGGCAAAGCAGCGATGCGGTCCAAACTCATGCGCCCGCCCCTTCATCTTGCCGGAAATATCCCCGCCGGAGGCATCCGCACTCCGCCGCTGCGCGCCGCCCGACCCTCATGCCGCCCCCTCCCCGAGCCCGAGCCGCGCACGCGCCGCCCTCGCGCCGGCATGGATCAGCCGGTCGGCGATGATCGCGATGAACGCCACCGCCAGACCCGCCGCCAGCCCGCGCCCCGGATCGGCCTTGGTCAGCGCGATATAGACCTCCTGCCCCAGATCGCGGGTGCCGACGAGCGCGGTGATGACAAGCATCGAAAGCGCAAACATGATTGTCTGGTTGAGGCCAAGAAGGATCTCCGGCAGGGCGAGCCGCAGCCGGATCCGGGTGAGGATCTGCCGGTCCGTGCAGCCCATCGCCCGTCCCGCCTCGATCAGCCGCGGATCGACGCCCCTGAGCCCCAGCACCGTGTAGCGGATGGCCGGGGCCACCGCGAAGGCCACGACCGCGATCATCGCGGTGAAGTCGCCGACCCGGAACAGCATCACCGCCGGCATGAGATAGACGAAGGAGGGCAGCGTCTGGAGCGTGTCGATGACCACGCGCACCACGGTCCAGAGCCGGTCACGCTCGGCCGCTAGGATGCCGATCGGCAGGCCGATCAGCATCGCGATCACGGTCGAGATCCCGCAGAGATAGACGGTGATCATCGCCTTTTCCCAAAGCCCGGCCACTGCGATCAGCACGGCGAGGGCACCGGTCAGACCCGCGAGGCGCCAGCCGCCGAGCCGCCAGCCCGCGAGGGCGAGAAGACCGGCAACCCCTGCCCAAGGCAGACCCAGAAGGAAGCGCTTGAACGGGACGAGGAGGTTGAGCAGGACCGCGTTCTTGATCGCCTCGAGGAAGTCGAAGAAGTTGACGTTGATCCATTCCACGACCCGGCTCCAGAAGGTGCCGGTCGACAGCTCCCAGGCGGCCGGATAGGTCTGCACCGACGGCGCCGCCAGACCCAGAGCCCCCGCGATCAGGACTGTGGCGAGCGCCGCCGCGAGATAAGGGTGGCGCGCAACCATTCGTCCGCCAATCACCCTGCCCTGCCGCGTCGCCACCGCATGGCTCAGCCGGTCGAGCGCGATGGCGAGCGCCACGATGGCGAACCCGGCCTCGAGTCCCGCGCCGAAATCGAGCCGCCTCAGCGCCGCAAGAACGTCGAAGCCAAGACCGCCCGCGCCGATCATCGAAGCGATGATCACCATGTTGAGGCTGAGCATGATGACCTGATTGACACCGACCATCAGCGCATCCCGGGCCGACGGCACCATGACCCGCCAGAGCATCTGCCGAGGCGTGCAGCCAACCATGTGACCAAGATCCGAAAGTTCCCTTGGCACCCGCGCCAGCGCGAGCTGCGTCACCCGCGTCATCGGAGGCATCGCGTAGATCAGCGTCGCGACCACTGCCGCCGTCGGCCCGAAGCCAAAGAGAAAGAGGATCGGCACCAGATAGGCGAAGACCGGGATCGTCTGCATCAGATCGAGGACCGGACGGATCGCCCGCTCGAATAGCCGGCTCCGCCAGGCGAGGATGCCGAGAAAGAGCCCGCCGGCGACACCCAGCGGCACCGCGACAAGGATCGAGGCGAGCGTCACCATCGCGCTTTGCCACTGCCCGAAGACCGCGATGAAGATGAAACAGGCCGCGACCAGCAGGGCGAGCCGTCGCCCCCCGGCCCAGGCGCCCATGATTGCGAAGACCGCGATCACCGCGATCCAGCTCAGCGGCGGCAAGACCTGCACCGCCCCGGATCCCTGCCCCTTCAGGAACCCGGTCGAGAGCAGCGACAGAACGACCCGGTAGGGAAAGTCGATGACGGCGGCGATGAAGCGCGTCAGCTCGGCGAAGGTGAAAAGCCCGAACGTGGCTTCGTTCAGCAGCCATTTGGTGAAGGCCGAGATCCACCGCGCGACAGGCACGGTCTGCGCCTTCGGCCAATCGAACGCCCAGGGGGCAAGATCTTTGCCGGCGACCCAGATCAGGACGAAGACGCCAAGTGCCAGGGCCCAGCCCGACCACCGGGGCCAGATCCGCGACGAAGGAACGGAGACCTCGGCCATCCCCTCACCCTCCGAGCATCAGCTTGACGACATCGGCGCGGTGGAGGTGCCCCGTGACCGCGCCATCCGGCCCCGTCACCGCGAGAACCTCGCCCGCGTCGAGGAACATCGGCGCCACTTCGGCCACCGTCGCGCGTTCCGACACCGTTCCGCTGGCCGGACCTGTCGCGGGCCGCATCGCGCTTTTCACCCGCACGACCTTGGCCTTCGGCACGGCCCGGGTGAATTCGCGCACGTAATCGGTCGCGGGGCTCATCACGATCTCTTCCGGCGTGCCCTGCTGGACGATCGCGCCGTCCTTCATCACCGCGATCCGATCGGCCAGCCGGATCGCCTCGTCGAAATCGTGGGTAATGAAGACGATGGTCTTCTTCAGCACCGATTGCAGACGCATGAACTCGTCCTGCATCTCGCGCCGGATCAACGGATCGAGAGCCGAGAACGGTTCGTCCAGGAACCAGAGCTCGGGTTCGACGGCAAGCGAGCGGGCGATGCCCACCCGTTGCTGCTGGCCGCCGGACAACTGGCGCGGCAATGCGTCCTCCCGCCCTGCCAGGCCGACGAGCGCGATCATCTTCCGTGCCCGCGCCTCGCGCTCCTCCCGCCCCACGCCCTGGATTTCGAGCGGAAAGGCAACGTTCCCCAAGACCGTCAGATGCGGCAGAAGCGCGAAATGCTGGAAGACCATCCCCATCTTGTGGCGGCGGATCTCCACCATCTCCTCGGTCGACGCCGCCAGAAGGTTGCGGCCGTTGAAGAGGATCTCGCCCGAGGTCGGTTCGATCAGCCGCGACATCAGGCGCACCAACGTCGACTTCCCCGACCCCGAGAGCCCCATGATCACGAAGATCTCGCCCTCGCGCACGGCGAGGTTGACGGCGCGCACCGCCGGCACCAGCCCGGCACCGACGATGCGCGCGACGTCCGGTTCGGGGCCGAGCGCCCCCAACACCTCGCCCGCACGGGCACCGAAGAGTTTCCAGACCTCTCGGCAGACAAGCTTGGCGTCGGAAGGCAGGGACGTGGCGTCGGTCATCTCATGTCCGAAAAAGGCGTCAGTGACCCGCCCGCGCCGGGAGCCGCACGGGCGGGAGGCGGTGGAACCGGGCGGATTACTGCCCGATCCAGCCCTTCCAGCGGCCCTCGTTCGCGGCCATCCACTCGTCGGCGACCGCTTCCACGGTCTTGCCGTTCAGATCGACGTCGGTGATCATCGCGCCCATCTCGGCATTGTCGATGGTGAAGGCCTGGATCGCGGCATAGGCGCCCGGCCACTTGTCCTTCACGCCGGCCCAGCCGACCTTCCAGATCTCGCCGAATGGCTTGCCGCAATCATAGGCCATGTCGGGATTCAAGCCCCAGGCCGGATCGGTGTAGCACTCGGCCGTGTATTCCGGGAATTCGACCCATTCGCCTTCGTACTTGGCCGGCGCCCAGTGCGGCGCGTAGATCCAGAGCATGATCGGCGCCTGACGCTGATAGGCACTTTCAAGCTCCGCAAAGAGCGCCGCGTCCGTGCCGGCATGGATCACCTCGAACGGCAGGTCGAGCGCCTCGACCCGCTCGTCGTCGAAGCCGCCCCAGGTCACCGGCCCGCCGAGATAGCGCCCTTTGGGCGCGGTTTCGGCGGTGGAGAACGCCTCGGCGCAGGCCTCGTCCTTCAAGGCTTCCCAATTCGGCAGTCCGGGGCATTTCTCCTTCATATAGGTCGGATACCACCACTCCTCCTTGGCCTTCATTCCGGTCGGGCCGAAATTCTCGACCTTGCCGGTCGCGGTGGCCGCATCCATCGCGTCGCGCCCCGTCGTTTCCCACATTTCCATCGCGACATGCAGATCGCCGGTCTCAAGGCCTGCGAACTGCGCGAGGTAATCGGCCTGCACGTATTCGACGTTGTAACCCGCCTCTTGCAGGATATCGCCCATGAGCTGGGTGGTGATCAGCTGACCAGTCCAGTCATGCAGCGTCAGCTTGATCGGATCGGTGGATTCCTGGGCCAAAGCGGCCCCGGCAAGAAGCGCGGCGGCCGACACGGCCATCGCGCGGCCCCGGATAACGGTATTGGTCTTGGACATTGGTGAACCCCCTGTTCGGCCGGCTTCGCCGGTCTTCGGACGGTCGTTCCACGGGGCACCGTCAGCGCGCCCTGCCCGTCCCTGCCGTCAAGTAGGGCCGAGCGAAGTGATTCCGTCAATCTCCATGTGTGGTTTTTTGTGTTTTTTGCGCCCGTTTCACGCCCGATAATTGCGGACCCTCACCATCTCGCCTAAGATCGCGCCATCACCGGAGCCCGATCATGCTGTCCAAACGCCATTCCGATATCCTCAAGATCCTCGAGACCGAGGGCACCGTGACGATCTCGGACCTCGCCCGACAACTCGGGGTCTCGCTCGAAACCGTACGGCGCGACGTGAAACCGCTCAGCGAGACCGGCGCGGTGATGCGCGTCCACGGCGCCGTCGGGCTTGCCGGACAGATCGGCGAGGCGCCGTTCCAGAAGCGGATGCGCGAGAACGCGGCGGCGAAGCAGGCGATCGCCCGGGCCCTCGCGGCGTCGATCCATGACGGCGAATCCGTGATGTTCGACACGGGCACGACGACGAGCTATGTCGCCCGCGAACTGATGGGGCACCGGCGGTTGACGGTCGTCACCAACTCCTCCGACATCGCCCGCACGCTCGCCACCGTCAACGGCAACCGGGTCTACATGGCCGGCGGCGAGTTGCGCAGCGATTCCGGCGCGGCCTTCGGCAAGTCCGCCCTCGACTTCATCGCCCGGTTCACGGTCCACCATGCGGTGATCTCCGCCGGTGCCGTCGATCCGTGCGGGGTGATGGACTACGCGCTGGAAGAGGCCGAATTCGCCCGCCTCGTCCTGTCGCGCGGGGAACGCCGGGTCGTCGTCACCGATCACACGAAATTCGGCCGGCGCGGCCTCATCAGCGTCGCCGGGTTCGACGGTATCGGCGAGGTGATCACCGACCAGCCGCCCGCGCCCGAGATCACGGCGGCCCTCGACGCCGCCGGCACCACCCTGACGCTGGCGGGCTAGACCGCCTCGGCCCGGACCGCCTCCACGACGATGCCAAGCGCCCGGTCCAGATCCGCGCGCCCGATCACCATGGGTGGCGACAGGGTGAGCACGCATCCCGCGCTGATCTTGAAGCTGAGCCCCGCCTCGAGGCAGCGGTAATAGATCCGTTCGGCCCGCTCCTTCGCCGGCACCCTGGTATCGCGGTCCTCGACGATCTCGACGCCGAACATCAGGCCCCGTCCGCGAATGTCGCCGACCAGCGGGTGATCGCCGAGCGCCTCACGCAGCCGCGTCTGCGCATGCGCCCCAAGCTCCGCCGCCCGCGCGACCAGCCCCTCGTCGCGGATCACCGCAAGCGTTTCCAGCGCCGCCCGCGCCGTGACCGGGTTCTTCTCATGCGTATAGTGACCGATGGCGAAGTCGCCGCAGACATCGAGGTCGCGCCGCGCCACGACTGCGGCGATCGGCAGGATTCCCCCGCCGAGCGCCTTGCCGAGTGTCACGATATCGGGAATCACCCCGTCATGTTCGAAGGCGAACATCGCGCCGGTCTTGCCGAGGCCGGTCGGGATCTCGTCTATGATCAGGAGCGCGCCATGCCGATCGCAGGCGGCCCGCACCGCCTTCCAGAACCCGGGCGGCGGCACAACCGGCACCGCCCGCATCGGCTCGGCGATGACGGCGGCGACATCGCCTTCCCGCTCGAGGACGTAATCCACCATCTTCGCACAGGCCAACCCGCAGCGTTCCGGCCCCGCATGCCCATAGGCGCAGCGATAGCAGTTGAAGGGCGCGACATGCTCGGCCCCCGGCAGGAGCGGCCCCGCGATACCACTCCGGAACGTCGCTTCGCCGCCGACCGACGACGCGCCGAACCCGGCACCGTGGAACGCGTCCCAGAAGCTCAGTGTCTTGAACCGCCCCGTCGCTGCCCGCGCGATCCTCAGCGCGACCTCGTTCGCATCCGACCCGCCGGTGGTGAAGAGCACCTTGCCCAGATCGCCTGGCACGATCTTGCCCAAGGTTTCCGCCAGTTCCACCGAAACATCGTTGGTGAATCGGCGCGGGGAAAAGCTCAGATCGTCGAGCTGCGCCTTGATCGCAGCCACAACACGCGGATGGGAGTAACCGATATGGTGCACGGAATTACCATGAAAATCCATGAACCGCCGTCCAGCCGTGTCCTCGATCCAGATCCCTTCGGCCTTCGCGATTGTCGAAAGACAGGGCGAGGACAGCGACTGGTGGAGGAAGGCCTCGGCATCCCGCGCCAGGAGATCCCGCGTCGCGGCATCGGGATGGCACGCCGCCCATTTCCGGCGGGCTTCGGAGGTGTTCGACTCGCCCTCGGTATGGGTGATCCGGCTCTCAGCTTTCATCTTGCCCAAAATACCTCCGCCGGAGGCTCCCGCACCCTCCACGGGGCCTAACGTGGCCATGGGAGCGAATAGGTCTTGACGTTTGTGAAGAACTTCATGGCTTCGGTGACGCCTTCCTTGACGCCGTTGCCGCTGTCCTTGATGCCGCCGAAGGGCGAGGTCTCGATGCGGTAGCCGGGCTGTTCCCAGATGTTCACGGTGCCGACGTTCAGCCCCTCGATATAGGCCTGCATGCGGCGGAAGTCGTTGGTGCAGACGCCGGAGGAGAGGCCGAACTCCGTGCCGTTCGAGATCCGCATGACCTCCGCGTCATTGTCGGGCACGCGGACGATGGGGATCACCGGACCGAAGGTCTCCTCCATCACCAGTTCGGAATCGTGTGGCACGCGGTCCACGACGATCGGCGGCAGGAGCGCGCCCTTGCGGCCGGGATCGTAGAGGACCTTCGCGCCCTGCTCCGCCGCCCTGTAGACACGGCTTTCGAAGAGCGCCGCCGCCTTCGCGCTGATGACGCAGCCAAGCTCGGTCGCGGGGTCCATCGGGTCGCCGAAGCGGATCTTCTTCGCCTTCTCCAGCACCAGCGGCACGAAGCGGTCGGCGACGCTTTCCTGCACGAGGATGCGCTTGATCGCCGTGCAGCGCTGGCCGGAATTGCCCGTGGCGCCCGCGACGGCAATGGTCGCCGCCTTTTCCAGATCGGCATCGTCGAGGTCGTTGAGCACGATCAGCGGGTCGTTACCGCCCAGTTCCAGCGCCTGACGCTTGTAGACGGCTTTCGCCGCGATCATCTTGCCCACCGGCACGCCGCCGGTGAAGGTGATGATGTCGATGTTCTCGTTGGTGATCATCTCGTCGCCGATATCGGCCGGCAGGCCGGTCACCACCTGGAACATCTCGGGCGGCAGCCCGGCCTCGTAGAGGATATCGGCGAGGGTCAGTGCGGTGAGCGGCGTCAGTTCGGTCGGCTTGCAGACCATGCAATTGTTGGTCGCGATCGACGGCGCGATCTTGTGGCTGACCATGTTCAGGGGGTGGTTGAAGGGCGTGATCGCGCTGATCGCCCGCACCGGCTCGCGCTTGGTGTAGATCTTGCGGTCCTTGCCGTTATGGGTGAGGTCGCAGGAAAAGATCTGCCCGTCGTCCTGCAGCGCCTGCGCGGCGGCGAAGGTATAGACATCCTGCGCGCGTTTCGTCTCATAGACCGCGTGCTGCCAGCAGATGCCAAGCTCCAGCACAAGCCATTTGGCCAGATAATCCCGCCGCTCGCCGATCAGCTCGCCCGCCCGCTTCAGGATCTGGCTGCGCTCGTAGCGCGTCAGCTTCGAGCGGTAATTGGCGGCAATCTCGAAGGCGCGGCGGGCATGTTCGGCGGTTCCGGCCGGGACCGTCCCCACCACTTCGTCGGTATAGGGATAGCGGACCTCGATCACCTTGTCGGTGAAGACCGTCTCGCCGCCGATCCGCATGCCTTCGTGCCGGACCTCGATCTTCATGTCCTGATCCTTCATGGTCAGAGCGCCGCCGCAGTGGTGGCGTAGAAGAAGGCGTCGAAGTTCCTCAGAACCGGCGCGTTCGGCAGGTCGACGACACGGTTGACGATGAAGGGCACCTCCTGCTCGGTCAAGCCGCCGTGGCTCCGCAAGGGCTCCTTCAGCGCGGCGAGGTTGTGGCGATGTTCCGAGGTGCCGATGGTCATGGTCTCGCCCGAGATCATCACGATATCGCCGATCCGGTCGGCGGGCAGCTCGAACCGCTTCACCGCCTCCGCGCGGTCCACGACCAGGATCAGCTCCGGCAATGCCGCGAGGCGGGCCATGATGCCGGCCTTGTCCGCACCTTCGGGCAGATAGGCCGTGGCGAACGAGCCGAGCGCGCCGTGGTGGACGACGTAAGGATCGGTGATCGGCAGGATCACCCGCGCCGCGTCCTTGCCGAGCCAGTCGTCCATCAGGTCCTGCACGTAGATCACCGCCGGCGTCCCGTCGGCATTGTGCTTGGGCTTCATGCCGTGGTCCGCCGTCACGACGATGGCGGCGCCGAGCGCGTCGAGCGCACCGAGGTAGCGGTCGAACATCTCGTAGAAGTCCTTCGCCCCCTGCTGGTCGGGGGCGTATTTGTGCTGCACGTAATCGGTCGTCGAGAGATACATCACGTCGGGCGCCCACTCCTTCAGAAGCTTTACGCCCGCGGCGAAGACGAACTCCGACAGCTCCGCCGAATAGACCTCCGGCACCGGCATGCCGAGCCAGGCGCTCGCATTGTCGATCCCGTGGTCCGCCTTGGTCGTCGTGTCGGATTTTTCCGAGGAGAACGCGATGGCGCGATCCTCGTCGAACCTCAGCCCCGCGCCCAGGAGCGCGCGCAGCTTGTCCTTCGCCGTCACCACCGCGACCCGCGCGCCCGCCTCGTAGAAGCGCGAAAACACCGTCGGCGCGCGCAGGAACCGCACGTCGTTCATCATCACCTCTTCGCCCGTCTCCGGGTCGTAGAGGTAGTTGCCGCAGATCCCGTGCACACTCGGCGGCCGGCCGGTGGCAATGGACAGGTTGTTCGGGTTGGTGAAGGACGGAATGACCGAATGCGCCAGACGGTCGGTGCCAGTCGCGCGCATCCGCTTGAGGTTCGGCATCAGACCTTCCGCGATCGCCACCTCCAGATACGCCGGCTCGCACCCGTCAAGGCAGATCGCGATGGCGGGCACCTTCGGCCACGGATAGGCACGACCGTTCGCAATCACGGGGGCGCGGTTTTGAATGTTCATCGTCAGTCCTTCCGTCAGAATTCCGTTTGCGCCTCAGGCGGCGAGTTTGGCGCGTTCAGCGATGGCCGCTTCGGGCGGCGCGGCCGAGGCCACGCCCATCCCAGCCAGCGATTCCTTCGCAGCCCGCACCACCTTCAGCATCACATGCTCGTCCATCCGCCCGATGCAACCGATGCGGAACGAATCCACGACCGTCAGCTTGCCCGGATAGATGATGAAGCCCTTGGCCTTCATGCGGTCGTAGAAGTCGGCGAAGACGAACCTGGGATCGGCCGGGCAAAAGAAGGTGACGATGATCGGGCTGAGCCAGCGGTCCTTCAAAAGCGTCTCGAAGCCGAGATCCCGCATCCCTTCCACCATCACGTCGCGGTTGCGGGTGTAGCGCGCGCCGCGCGCGGCGACGCCGCCTTCCGCCGCGTGCAGGCGCAGCGCCTCGAGAAAGGCCGCGACGACATGGGTCGGCGGCGTGTAGCGCCACTGACCGGTCTTTTCCATGTAGGCCCACTGGGCATGAAGATCGAGCGCCAGCGAATGGCTGTTGCCCTTCGCGGCCTCGATCTCGGTCCGCCGTGCGACGACGAAGCCGAAGCCCGGCACGCCCTCGATACACTTGTTGGCCGAGGAGACCATCGCCTCGTACCGGATCTCGGTCACGTTCAGCGGCAACGCGCCGAACGCCGACATCGAGTCGATCAGGAGCTTCCTGCCGCGCGCATAAACGGCCTCGGAAATCTCGGCGACCGGATTCAGGATACCGCTCGACGTCTCGCAGTGGATCGCGATCACGTGCGTGATCGCCGGATCGGCGTCAAGCGCGGCACCGACCTCGTCTCCGCGCGGCGGCATGTAGTCGCCCTTGTCGATGAGGGTGTAGGCCCGGCCGAGATAGCGCATCGTCTCGGCCGCGCGAAGCCCGTAGGCGCCGTTGGCCAGCACCAGCACCTTGCCGTCGCGGGGCACGAAGGTGCCCAGCATCGCCTCGACCGCGAAGGAGCCGGAGCCCTGAACCGGAACGCAGGTGAACTCCCCCGTCGTGTCGCCTGCCAGCGCCACGATCTGGTCACGCAGCGATTTCGTCATCGCCCGGAAATCGGCATCCCACGACCCCCAGTCGCGCAGCATCGCCTCCTTGACCTCGTAAGCCGTGGTGAGCGGCCCCGGCGTCAGGAGGTAGGGCTCGCCCAGCTTCGGCGCGGGCAGTGGTTCGGAACGGGACGGCATCGGCGGACCTCCTTGACGGGCAGCACGGGATGCCTCGCATGTCCCACGCGCCAACCCATATGTAAAATCGTTATTTTAGATTGATCCATAAGTTTTACTTTTATACCGTCAGGTAGCCACCCGAGAGCCTTGCCCATGCGTTACGTCCAGCTTCGCGCCTTCCACTACGTCGCCATCTCCGGCGGCTTTTCCCGCGCGGCAGAAGAGCTTCACCTCACCCAACCGGCGATCTCCGATCAGGTCCGCAAGCTCGAGGAGGAATACGACCTCCTCCTCTTCAATCGCCACAAGAAGCAGGTGAGCCTGACCCCGCAGGGCGAGAAGCTTCTGGAGATCACGCGAAGACTGTTCGACAGCGAACAGCAGGCACTGGAACTCCTTTCGGAATCGCGCGCGCTGCGCGCCGGGACGCTGCGCATCGTTGCCGACAGCGCCCACCACCTCCTCCATATCCTCGCGCGGTTCCGCGAGCGGCATCCCGGCGTGAAGATCACCGTTCGCGCGGGCAATACCGAAAGCGTTCTGGCCGCGCTCCACGGCTACGAGGCCGATATCGGGGTTCTGGGCGACCTGCCCGAAAGCCGCGATATCGAGGCGTTGCAGCTGAACTCCACCCCGATCACCGCTTTCGTCGCACGAACCCACCCGCTGGCCCGGCGCGCGTCGCTGAGCTTCGCCGAATTGAAGAACCTGCCGCTGGTGCTGCGCGAAGAAGGATCGAAGACACGCCGCAAGCTGGAAGACGCGGCTCGCGCTGCCGGCGTCGCCCTGATCCCGGCGATCGAGGCCGAAGGGCGCGAGGCGGTGCGCGAGATCGTGGCATCCGGCGCCGGGATCGGCTTTGTCTCGGCGGCGGAATTCGGCGCCGACGCGCGGCTTGTCGCGATCCCGGTCGAGGGGGCCGGAGCGATGGTGATGGACGAGGCGCTGGTCTGCCTGCGCGAGCGGAAGGGCGGCAAGCTCGTCCAGACCTTCTTCGACATCGCGCGCGAGATGGCGGGCCGCTAGCCGGCGGCAGAACGCGCCTTTGTCCGGCGCCTCACTTCACGATGGTCTCCGGCCCCATCACCTGCGTCGGCAGCCAGGTCGAGAGGATCGGCACGTAGGTGACGATGATCAGGAAGACGAACAGCACGGCGAGGAACGGCAGCGCCGCCTTCACCACACGCATCATCGACATGCCAGCAACGCCCGAGGTCACGAAGAGGTTGAGGCCGACCGGCGGGGTGATCATCCCGATCTCCATGTTCACCACCATGATGATGCCGAGATGGATCGGATCGACCCCGAGCGAGATGGCGATGGGGAAGACCAGCGGCGCCACGATCAGGATGAGGCCCGAGGGTTCCATGAACTGGCCGCCGATCAGAAGGATCACGTTGACGATGATGAGGAACACGATCTTCCCAAAGCCCGCGTCGAGCATCGCGGCGGCGATCTGCTGCGGGATCTGCTCGTCGGTCAGCACATGCTTCAGGATCAGCGCATTGGCGATGATGAACATCAGGGTGACGGTCAGCTTGCCGGCCTCGAACAGCGTCGCCTTCGTATCTCGGTGAACAAGACAGGTCAGAAGTGCCATCGGCTTCTGGATAAGCGACAGATTCTTTCCTTCCCGCGCCAGGGGCCCCATGTCGCGGTAGATGAACGTCGCCACGATGAAGGCCCAGACGGAGGCGACGGCGGCGGCTTCGGTCGGTGTGAAGATCGCCTTGGTGATGCCGGGAATGCCGTAGAGGCCGACCATGATGATGACGATCAACATCAGGCCCCAGAACGCCTCGCCGAAGCTTTCGGCGATCTCGCCCCAGCCGAGCCATTCGCCCTTGGGCAGGTTCTTCCAGATCGCCCAGATCAGGATCGTGGCCATCAGCATGCCGCCCGCCAGAAGGCCGGGGAACACACCGGCGAGGAACATCCGCCCGACCGAGACGTCGGTGGCCGAGGCATAGACGACCATGACGATGGAAGGCGGAATGAGGATACCGAGCGTGCCGGCATTGCAGATCACGCCCGCCGCGAAGTCCTTGGAATAGCCCACCTGCCGCATCGCTGCGATGACGATGGAGCCGATGGCGACCACGGTCGCGGGGCTCGACCCCGAGAGGGCGGCGAAGAGCATGCAGGCGAAGACCCCGGCAATGGCGAGCCCGCCCGGCAAGTGGCCGACGCAGGCAATGGAGAAGCGGATGATCCGCTTGGCCACGCCGCCCGTCGACATGAAGCTTGAGGCGAGGATGAAGAACGGGATCGCCAGAAGCGTCGCGTGCCCCTCCATCGCCTGATAGAGCGTCTGCGCGATCGAGGCGAGCGAGGTGTCGGAGAACCACAGGAGGAACAGCGTGGACGACAGGCCGAGCGAGATCGCGATCGGCACGCCGATCAGCATGAAGCCGACAACCATCACGAAAAGAAGAACGACTTCCATATGTTATTCCTCGAAATTCATGTGGCGGACGTCGTCGACCGCGTCCTCGGCCTCGTGGCTGACGATCAGGCTTTCGCGGGTGCCGGTGACGATGCCCCAGCTCGCCTGGATCAGCCGGAACAGCAGCAGCGCGCAACCAAGCGGCAGCATGACATAGGGAATGAACCGCGGGAGCTTTTCGTAGTGCTCGCCCTGGTTGAAGATCGGCTCGATGAATCTCAGCCAGTCCGGCATCGGGATCTGCTCGGTCTCGTACCAGGCCTGGTCGCGGGTCTTGATGAACCCTTCGGGGAACCAGCGCCCGCCGGTCTGCTCGAACCCGCCGAACGGCGCCCAGTAATCCCAGGCGCCCTTCATCAACAGGAACGCATAGACGAGGCAGCAGGCCGCCGCGACGAGCGCGAGGATGCGGCGGCCGCGATGGGGCAGGATGTTGATGACCGCATCGACCCCGAGATGGGCGGTCGTCTTGACGGCGTAGGACATGCCGAAGAGCACCAGCCACGCGAAGAGCGCCGACGTCAGTTCAAGCCCCCAGATCAGCGAGGAGTTGAAGACGTAGCGCAGGACGACGTTGACGAAGGTAATGACCGTCATCAGCCCGAGTATCACGGCGATGACGGTTTCCTCGAATTCGTGAACCACGCGGCCAAGGCCGGTGGCGGGCTCGTATTTGCCGCTCATTGTCCCCTCCCCCTGTCCGGCAGTCCGGACCCGGCCATCCCCAGCCGGGTCCGGTCAACCCCGTTCGTGCGTGGCGCCTCAGCTGCCGGAGTTGAAGGCCTGCGCCGCGTCGATGTTGTTCTGGCCGACACCGTCGACGAACTTGTCCCAGACGGGCTTCATCGCCTCGACCCAGGCCTGGCGCTGCGCGTCGTCAAGCTCGCGGATCACCCCGCCGGCGTCGAGGATTGCCTGGCGCGCGTCGGCGTCAACCTGGCCGACGGCGGCGTTGCGCTCTGTCGTCACCTCTTTGAGGATCGTCGTGACCTGCGTGCGCACGTCCTCGGGCAGGCTGTCCATCCAGTCGACCGAGGCGACGACGAGATAGTCGAGCACGCCGTGGTTGGTTTCGGTCGTGCCGTCCTGCACCTCGTAGAACTTCTGGCCGTAGATGTTCGACCAGGTGTTCTCCTGCCCGTCGACAACGCCGGTCTGAAGCGCACCGTAAACCTCGGCGAACGCCATCGGCTGCGGCGAGGCGCCAAGCGCTTCCATCTGGGCGACGATCACGTCCGAGGGCTGCACGCGGATCTTCAGCCCCTTCATGTCCTCGGGCAGCAGAACCGGCTTGTTCGCCGACATCTGCTTCAGCCCGTTGTGCCAGAATTCAAGGCCGAGAAGCCCGCGCCGGACCATCGATTCCTTCATCGCCTGGCCGGATTCGGAGTTCTGGAACCCGTCCACCGCCTCGATGTTCTTGAACATGAACGGCAGGTCGAAGATCTGGAACTGCTTGGTGAAGGCCTCGAACTTCGACAGCGAGGGGGCAGCGAACTGCACGTCGCCCTGAAGCATGGCTTCGAGCACCTGGTCGTCGTCGTAAAGCGTGGAGTTCGGATAGACCTCCATGCAGGCCTTGCCGTCCATCTCGTTGTTCACCCGCTCGGCGAAGAGGCTCGCGGCAATGCCTTTCGGATGCTTGTCGGAGTTCGTCACATGGGCGAACTTCATCACGATCTCGCCCTCGTCGCAGCCGGGGCTCGCCACGGCCGCGCCGGCGGACAAGGCAAGCGCGATCGCCGTCATGGCGGTTGTCATCGTCTTCATCGGTTTCCTCCCGTCGTCGATTCACTCGTTCGTCACGCTGTGGGTACAGCGATCCACGACAGCAAAGCGGTGCTGGGCGCCGCGATCAACGATTAGTTTTCCGCGCAAGGAAAGTCAGATTTTTCACATTCATTTCTGTATATTACGAAAATTTCTTGAGGCGCGCCGCACAATGGCCGGGCGGAATTTCACACAAAGGTTATCGCTCACCGTGCGGAAATCCGCACACCGCGCCGGGCCATACCGCCGCGGAATCGCACAGGGCCCCCTCGACGATGGCCCTCAACGGGTCGAATATCTTCGGTCGCAGACTGACGACCTCGCGCCCGCTGGTCAGCACGGTGCGGCCCGTGCCCGCTTCCGTCGCCTCAGCCGCGATAGTCCTCTGCCCGGATCCCGTGCCGGGCCAGCTTATCGTAGAAGGTCTTGCGCGGCAGTTTCAGCGCGGCAGCCGCCTCGGTCGCGTTTCCCCCCTGCCGGACCAGCGCCTCGATCAGAAGCGACCGCTCCACCCGGGCCATCTGGCCGGCGAGGCCGGGGGCTTCGGCGTCCTCGTGCGTCTCTCCCAGCCCCATTGCAAAGCGCATCGCGGCGTTCATCAGGGCGCGGGAATTTCCGGGCCAGTCCTGTGCCATGAGGTCCGCGATCACTTCGGGGGTGATTTCCGGCATCGGCAGGTCGGACTGCTCACAGGCGATGGAGACATAGTGCCGGAAAAGGACGGGAATATCCTCGGGCCGTTCGGTCAGCGCGGGGATCCGCACCCGCATCACGTCGAGCTTGTAGAAGAGGTCGGGGTTGAAACGCCCCTCGGCCGCCTCGCGGGCAAGATCGCGGTAGGTGCCGGCAATGACCCTTGTGCCGGGGTGGCTGTCGATCAGGTCGAGAAGCGCGAACTGCGCCGCCGGCGGCAGGGCCGCGACCTCGTCGAGAAAGATCGACCCGCCCTCGGCCCGCCCGAAGAGGGCGGCCAGCGTCTCTGGCGTCGCTGCGGCGGCGGAGAGCTTCTGAAAGGGGCGCATCGCGGCGGCGGAGAGAAGGTGGACGACCTCCGCCATCTTCGCCGTCCCCGCCCCCGGCGGACCCGAGATCAGCACCTCGGCCGAGGTCCGCGCCGCGCGCCGGGCCGCCTCGCGCATCTGTTCGGAGATCGCCGAGGAGCCGACCAGCATGCGCGACGCCGCGTCGCCGCGCCGGATCTCGCGCTTCAGCGCGCGGTTCTCCAGGATGAGCGCCCGTGTCTTCAGCGCCTTGCCGACGACGGCGAGAAAGTCCGACGGGCCGCACGGTTTTTCGAGGAAATCGAACGCACCGCCCGCCATTCCCCGGACGGCAGTCGGCACGTCGCCCTCGCCGGTCAGAAGGATCACCGGCAGGTCGGGATCGACCTTACGGGCGTGGTCGAGAAGCGCGAAGCCGTCCTTGCCCGGCATGCGGATATCGCTGACCACGATACCGGCGAAGTCGGCCGAGATGTGGTCCTTCGCCTCGATGAAGCTTCCCGCCAGGATCGGCCTGTGGCCGGCGAGTTCGAGCGTTTGGCCCAGGGCCTCGCGCACCGCGCGGTCGTCATCGACCAGAAGCACCCTGTCCGTCATGCCGCCTTCGCCCCCCGCGCCGCCGCCGCCAGTTCCACCGTGAATTCCGCCCCGCCGCTGTCGCGGTTGCGCCCCGCGATCGTGCCGCCGAAGCTCTGGACGATGCCGTAAGAGATCGAGAGGCCAAGGCCCATGCCCTCGCTCGCCCCCACCTCCTTCGTCGAATAGAAGGGGTCGAAGATGCGGTCGGGCTCGGCGATGCCCGGCCCGGTGTCGGCGACCGAAATCCGCACGCGCCCGTCGGCCCGTGCGACGCGGATCGTCACGGTCCCGCCGCCCTCCATCGCGTCGGCGGCATTGGCAAGAAGGTTGACGAGCACCTGCTGGAGCCGCACCTCGCCGCCCCTGACCCAGACCGGCCGCGCGGGCGGCGCCCAGTCGACCCGGACCGACGCCGCCCTGAGCCGCGCTTCGGTCAGCTCCAGCGCCGCCGCGACGACCTGGACGAGATCCACATCGCTCATCCCCTCGCTTTCCTGCCGCGCGAAGGCGCGCAGGTTCTTGATGATCCGCCCCATGCGGCGGGCCAGATCCGAGATCCGGCCGAGGTTCTCCGCCGCGCGGACCGGCTCCTCCCGGTCGAGGAAGAGGCCGGCATTCTCGGCATAGGACTGGATCGCCATCAGGGGCTGGTTGAGTTCGTGGCTGATCCCGGCCGACATCTGGCCGAGCGCGGAGAGCTTTCCGGCCTGCACCAGTTCCGCCTGGGCCCGGCGCAGCTGATCGTTGGCCTCGGTCAGCTCACGCGTCCGTTCGGCGACGCGGATCTCTAGCTGGGCATTCGCCTCCGCCTCGGCGGCGAGCCGCCCGGCCAGCGCCCGGCGCCGCTCCATCAGGGCATAGAGAACCGCGCCCAGACCGAGACAGACGAGCGCCGCCACCAGCGCCTGGAGAACGGCCTGGCGTTCGGCCGGAGCGACATCCACGAGCGCTTCGCCGGTCATCCCGATCACCGGCAGGTCCCGGGTCAGATGCAGCGCATGGGCCGGCAGATAGGGCCCGCCGTCGAGATCCCAGACGACGTGGCGCCCCAGCGTCCTCTCTTCGCGCCGCAAGAGCTTGTCGCTCGCCCCGTCCGGCAGGAGCGAGAGCCGCACGAGGATCAGTTCGTCCCGGTTCGACACGAAGGCGACGCCGTCGCGGTCGGTGAAGAACACGATCATCGGCTCACCGCGCCAGATCACCTCGACCGCCTCGGTGTCGATGCGTGAGATAAGCGCGCCCGCGACCGGCCCTTCGGGCGAAAAGACCGGCGCGGCATAGACGAAGAAGCGGCGACCGGTCACAAGATCGATCTCGTGGTGAAAGCCGAGCGCACCCTGCATCGCGCGCTTGAAATAGGGCGTGGCGGAGCGGTCGGTCCCCTTGTCGGAGCCCGAGGCGGCCAGGACACGCCCCGCACTGTCGGTCAGCATCAGCTCGTCCGAGCGGGTCATGTCGGCCGTCCGCTGCAAAAGCGCATCCACCGGCGCCGGCGGCCTGCCGCGATCGAGCGCCAGCGCCAAGACGTCCGGATGGTCGGCCATCAGGACCGTCATTTCCCGATACCGCTGAAGCTGACCCAGAAGCCGGTCGCCCGCCAGCGCAAGATCGGCCTGCCCGCGCTCTTCCAGCCGCGACAGCGCATCTGTCAACGCTCGCCACCAGACCCCGCCGGTGACGCCTGCCGCCAACACGAGAAAGACGGCCAGAACGGCCGCGCGTCGGATCATGCGCCTCCTCCTCCGGGTTCGCAGTCTAGCGAAGGCACGGGGGCGAAGGCCAGACGGAACACGCGGGAGACGAAGGCAAGAAACTGCGCCGGGCGTGGCGGGAACCTGCGCGGAAATTTCGCCCATGCGGGCGAAAGAGTTTGTGCGCGCCGCGCCCGCGCGACTAGCAAACCCCATCCCCGACCGGGCATACCGGGCGGGACGATGCGTCATTGGGAGGACAGCATGATCAATCTGAAAGGCAAATTCGCGGCAATTCTCGTCGCCGCCACGCTCGCGGCGCCCGCCACCGGGCAGGCCGAGGAGTTCATCAATATCCTCACCGGCGGCACGTCGGGCGTCTACTATCCGCTCGGCGTCGGCCTGTCGAAGATCTACGCCGACAACATCGAGGGCGCCCGTACCCAAGTGCAGTCGACCAAGGCCTCGGTCGAGAACCTCAACCTTCTCCAGCAGGGCAAGGGCGAACTGGCGCTCGCCCTCGGCGACAGCGTGAAACTCGCCTGGGAAGGCAATGCCGATGCCGGCTTCAAGGAGCCGCTTTCGAAGCTGCGCGGGATCGCCGCCGTCTATCCGAACTACATCCAGATCGTCGCCTGCGCGTCCTGCGGCGCCACGTCGCTCGATGCGCTGAAAGGCACGAGCATGTCGGTCGGCGCACCGAAGTCCGGCACGGAACTCAACGCGCGCGCGATCTTCGCCGCCGCCGGGATGAGCTATGACGACCTTGCGAAGGTCGAATACCTGCCCTTCGCGGAATCGGTCGAACTGATGAAGAACCGCCAGCTTGACGCGACGCTGCAATCGGCCGGCCTCGGCGTCGCCTCGATCAAGGACCTCGCCACCTCGATCGACATCAACATGGTGGCCGTCCCGCCCGAGGTCGTCGAGAAGCTCGGCGCACCCTACATCGCCGCGACCATCCCCGCCGGCACCTACCAGGGCCAGGACGCGGACGTGCCGACCGTGGCCGTCGTCAACTTCCTCGTCACGCATGAGGATGTCTCGGATGAGACCGCCTACCAGATGACGAAGCTTCTCTTCGAACATCTCGGAGAGCTTGAGGCCGCCCACAAGGCCGCCGCGCAGATCAAGCTCGAAAATGCCCTCAACGGCATGCCGATCCCGCTGCATCCGGGCGCCGAACGCTTCTACAAGGAAGCCGGCCTGATGTAAGCTCGACGGACCGGGCGGCCCCGCGCCGCCCGGTCCGCACGGTTTTCAAGGGGAGGGGAAAGCCGCATGTCTCAGGACATTCATCACGACTTGCCAAAGGATGCGCCCGATCTGGGGCTGCACGATCCCCTGGCCGAGAGCTTTCCCGCGACTGCGGAGGGGCGCGCGCTCTTCTGGATCGCCGTCGCCTTTTCGGTCTTCCAGATTGCCACGGCGGCGCATCTCGTCGACCTTCCGAGCCAGATCGTCCGCGCCTTCCATGTCGGGTTCCTGACGCTTCTCGGTTTTCCTCTGCTTGCGGCGCTCCGGCGGAAGTCGCCACCGATGAAGGCGCTGGCCTGGACGATGGCGCTCGCCGGCGTTCTCGTCGCGCTCTACCAGTGGTGGGAATATACACCCCTCATCCTGCGCGCCGGCGATCCCCTGCCCCGCGACATCGTCTTCGGCATCCTCGCGATCTTCACCGTCTTCGCCGCCGCCTGGTCGCTGATGGGGCCGGCCCTGCCGATCATCGCGGGCGCGTTCCTGGCCTATTGTTTCTTCGGCGAGCATCTGCCGTCGCCGCTCAATCATCGCGGCTACGATTTTTCGCAGGTCATCGACCACATGGCCTATGGGACCGAAGGGATTTACGGCATCCCGACCTATGTCTCATCATCCTACATCTTCCTCTTCATCCTCTTCGGCTCGTTCCTCGAACGCGCGGGGATGATCAAGCTCTTCACCGATGTCTCGCTCGGCCTCGTCGGCCACAAGCAGGGCGGCGCGGCGAAGGTCGCCGTGGTTTCCTCGGGCCTCATGGGCACGATCTCGGGCTCGGGCGTCGCCAATGTCGTGACGACGGGTCAGTTCACCATCCCGCTGATGAAAAGATTCGGCTATCGCCCGGCCTTTGCGGGCGGGGTCGAATCCACCTCATCCATGGGCGGCCAACTCATGCCGCCGGTGATGGGTGCGGTCGCCTTCATCATGGCCGAGACATTGGGCGTCGAATACATCGAGGTCGTGCGCGCGGCGCTGATCCCGGCGATCCTCTACTTCGCCTCGGCCTTCTGGATGGTCCATCTTGAAGCCGGCCGCCACGGCCTTCGGGGCATGGCGAAGGCCGACCTGCCGTCGCCGGTCAAGGCGCTGAAGGAGAACTGGTACCTGATCCTGCCTCTGGCGGTGCTCGTCTACCTCCTCTTCTCCGGCTTCACGCCCCTCTTCGCCGGAACGATCGGCCTTGCCATGACGGTGATGCTCATCCTCGGCGGCTCTGTCGCGCTTGGTCTGCCCGAAGGCGTCATCCGCATCCTCTTCTGGATCGGCCTCGGCGCGGTCGCTGCCGCGTTCTTTGAATTCGGCATCCTGCCCGTCGCCGTCGCCATCGCCGCGCTCATCGGCTGGAACGCGATCTCGAAAGGCGGGCGCGAGACGCTGACGCTCTGCCGCGACAGCCTGGCCGAAGGGGCGAAGACCGCCTTGCCGGTCGGCATCGCCTGCGCGCTTGTCGGGATCATCATCGGCACGATGACCCTGACCGGGGCGGCCAACACGTTCGGCCAGTTCATCGTCCATGTCGGCGACAAGAGCCTTATCCTGTCGCTGATCCTGACGATGATCACCTGCATCGTACTCGGGATGGGAATCCCCACGATCCCGAACTACATCATCACCTCCTCGATCGCCGGCCCGGCGCTTCTGGCGCTTGGCGTGCCGCTGATCGTCAGCCACATGTTCGTCTTCTATTTCGGCATCCTCGCGGACCTGACCCCTCCGGTGGCGCTTGCCTGTTTCGCCGCCGCGCCCATCGCCAAGGAAAGCGGCCTGAGGATCTCGATGGAGGCGATCAAGGTCGCCGCCGCCGGCTTCGTCATTCCGTTCATGGCGGTCTACACGCCCGCGCTGATGCTTCAGGATGGCGGACCGCTGGCCGAAGCCTTGGGGTTCGCGCCGGCGGTCGCCTATATCGTCGCCAAGACCGTTCTCGCCATCGGTCTCTGGGGCTCGGCGGTCATCGGCTGGCTCGGCCGCCCGCTCGGCTGGCCGCTCAGGGCGCTCGCCGCGCTGGCCGCGATCACCCTCATCGCCGCCCTGCCGCTGTCGGATGAGGCGGGCTTCGCGCTGGCCGCCCTCTTCGCCGTTGCGATCTGGCGCGGCCGCACCGCCCGGCCGGCATGACGGGTCCCTGCCTCCTCGTCGGCGCCACGATGCTGACCCTGGCCTCGGGGAGTTTCGACCTGACCTGGCGGCATTCCGTCGAAAAGACCGAATGGCGCGAAAGCTGGCGCATCGAAGGCCGCACGCTGCGACTGACCGAAGCCGCGGTGAAGGGGTCAGGCGCCGGGATGGATCCCGGGCCGGGCGCGCGGCTGGAAGACGGCTGGTGGATCTGGACACCCGATCTTCCCCCGGTTCCCGACCTGACCCTCGCCGCCTCGGGCGCAACCGGCGGCGGCTGGCGGCTTTGCGACGCCGACACCTGCCATGAGATCGGCGAACGCCCCGGCACGGCCATCCGCCTTGCGCCCTGCCCGGACTAGGCGATGCGACAGGACCGTGACCTTAACCCCGCGCTCGTCTACGCTTTGGTCCGAATCCTCGGGGTGCAAAGGCGAATTCGGCAGTGGCAAAGGCAGGACCGGGACAGTCGAGGACGATGGCGATGCGCCGCATCCTCCTGACCTTCCTTGCCGTCGCCCTAATCGCGGCCGGCCTTGCCTACGCGCTCAGCTACCGGGCCGGGCTCAGGGCGCTCGATGCCGAACTCGACCAATCCCTGATCCTCACCCGCCGCGCCATCGAGAGCGAGATCGAGCGCTTCCGCTACCTGCCCGACGTCGCCGCCGAGGATGTCCGGATCGGCGTCGCGCTCCGCGACCGGACCGAAACCGCGACCGCCGCCGCCAACCGCTACCTCGAAACCGTGACCGCGCGGTCGGGGGCTGCCGACCTCTACCTGCTCGACGCGTCGGGCACCGCGATTGCCGCGTCGAACTGGAACACCGCGCAAAGCTTCGTTGGCAGCAATTATGCCTTCCGCCCTTATTTCACCGATGCGCTCGCGACAGGAAAGGGTCGGTTCTACGCCATCGGCGTCACCACCGGGAAGCCGGGCTATTTCCTCTCCACCCGCATCGGCGGCGTCGACACGCCGGGTGTGATCGTGGTGAAGATCGACCTCAAGCCGCTCGAGGAAACCTGGAAAGCCGCCGGCGTCCCGACGGCCATCGCCGACCGCGACGGGGTGGTGTTCCTGTCCGGCATCGCGGACTGGCTTTACCGCCCCCTGACGCCCCTCTCACCCGAGGCGCTGGCGGAACTCGCCGCCCGCCGCACCTATGACGGCATCGCCCTCGCTTCGGCGCCGCCGCTTCTGCCGGCAGGAGCGGCAACGACGGCGCTGGCATTGCGCGGACCCGATGGCGGCCGGTTGCACGGACGCGTCGCCGCGATCGAGGCGGATGGCTGGCGCGTCATTTCCGCCGCCCCCCTTGCCCGCATCATCGCCGCCTCCGCGCTCTGGGCGGCGGGCGCTGCGCTCGTCGCCACTGCCGCGACGGGCCTTGCCATGATCTACAACCAGCGGCGGCAGCTTACCCAGCTTCGCCTGCGTCAGGGCGCCCTTTTGGAAACGCGCGTCGCAGAACGCACGCGCGAACTCGCACACGAGATCGAGGCGCGCAGGAAGACCGAGGCCGATCTGCGCGCGGCGCAGGAAACCCTTGTCCATACCGAGAAGATGGCCGCCCTCGGCCGGATGTCCGCCGCCATCGTGCACGAAATGAGCCAACCGCTGGCCGCGATGGAGGCGACGCTCGCGGCCGCCGAACTCTCCGCCGACGCGGAGAAGACGACGACCCGCATCGGCACCGCGCGCAACCTCATCCGCCGGATGCAGCGCACCACGAAGCACCTCAAAAGCTTCAGCCGCAAGGAGCAGAACACCCGGCAGATCACCGACCTCAACAAGGTCGCCGAAAACGCGCTCGACCTCGTCGCGCCGCGCGCGAAAGCGGCCGGCGTGGCGCCAGGGTTCCGGCCGTCCGACACGGCGCCACTGGTGATGGCCGGGCCCGTCCGTCTCGAACAGGTCTGCCTCAACCTCCTTCTCAACGCCCTCGACGCGGTCGAGGGGCGCGAGGGTGCCGCCGTCACCCTCGCGACCGGCGTCAGGGAGGGCACGGCCTTCCTCGCCGTCACCGATACCGGCGCGGGCATCGCTCCCGAGGACATGGCGCGCGTGACGGAGCCGTTCTTTTCCACCAAGATCGGCGGCGAGGGCCTTGGCCTTGGCCTGTCGATCAGTCAGGCCATCGTCACCGAATTCGGCGGAAGGATCGACATCGCCTCCGCCCCCGGCGCGGGCACCACGGTCACCGTGGAACTGCCGGCGGTGGCCGCGCTCGGGGAGGCGGCGGAATGAAAGGCCTTGTCTTCGTCGTCGATGACGATGCCGACCACCTCGCCGCCGCCTCCGACCTGATCGAGGCGGGCGGGCACGAAGTGATCAGCTTTCCCGGTGCCGCCGAGGCGCTCGCGGCGCTCGATCGCGCTGATCCCGGCGTGATCCTCACCGATCTCAGGATGCCGGGGATCGACGGGTTCGGCTTGATCGCGGCGCTGAAAGAACGCGGCGGCGACCATCCGGTCATCGTGATGACCGGCCACGGCGATGTGGCCCAGGCCGTTCGCGCGATCCGCGAAGGGGCCGAGGATTTCCTCGAAAAGCCCTACGATGCCGGGCATTTGCTGCTGGTCATCGACCGTACGCTCAAGGCCCGCGCGACGCGCCGGGAGCTTGCGCGCCTGCAATCGGCCCTGTCAGCCGACGAGATCCTCGGCGAGAGTCCCGCGATCACGGCCCTCCGCGCCCGCATCGCGGCCCTCGCCCCGCTCGATGTCGACCTCGTCGTGACCGGCGAAACCGGGACCGGGAAGGAACTGGTCGCCCGCGCCCTCCATGCCGCGAGCCTTCGCGCCGCCGGTGCCTATGTCGCACTCAACTGCGCCGCCCTGCCCGAAGCACTCTTCGAGGCCGAGGTCTTCGGTTACTCCGCCGGCGCCTTCCCCGGCGCGGCGACCGACAAACCCGGCAAACTGGAACTGGCCTCTGGCGGAACGCTCGTCCTTGACGAGATCGAGGCGATGCCCCTGCCCTTGCAAGCGAAACTCCTCCGCGCGCTTCAGGAGCGCAGCGTGGAGCGTCTTGGCGAGAACCGCCTGCGCCCGCTCGACCTTCGGGTCATCGCGATCTCCAAGGCCGATCTCAAGGCGATGAGCTACGAAGGCTCGTTTCGCCCCGATCTTTTCTACCGCCTCGCCGGGGCGGAGATCGCGACCCCGCCGCTCTCGGAGATGGGCTCCGACATCCTCCTTCTTTTCGCGCATTTCGTCGCGCGCGCCGCCGCCCGTCATGGCCGCGCGGCGCCGGCGATCACCTTCGCGACCCGCAGCGCCCTGTCGCGTCGTGCCTGGCCGGGAAACGTGCGCGAATTGAAGGCCGCCGCGGAACGCTTCGCACTCGGGATCGACGGCGACGACACAGAAGCGCCGCGCGCGATCAGCGGAGAGACTCTGGCCGACCGGCTTCTCGACTTCGAGGCGCGCGAAATCCGCGCCGCCCTCGACCGTTGCCGCGGCAACACCGAACGCGCGGCGCAACTTCTGGGCATTCCCCGGCGGACGCTGAACGACAAGATGAAGCGGCTCGGCCTCTCTGCCTGAGCGCGCCCAAAACATTTGCCGACAAACGATTTCTGTGGGACCATCCCGCCATCCGAGGCACCACAGAAGAGGCTTCCGCATGGCCGACGCCGCCCCCGCCCCGACCGGCAAGACCAAACTCGTCATCCGCAATACCGGCCAGATCCTCTCCGGCAGGATCGAGGAACCCTTGATCGACGGCGACTGCGTCGTTTGCGAAAACGACCGCATCGTCGCGGTGGGCTACGAGAAGGACCTCGACACCGATCGGGCCACGACGGTCGTGGACGCCAAGGGCGTGACTCTCTGCCCCGGCCTCATCGACAGCCACGTTCATCCGGTGATCGGCGACTATACGCCGCGCCAGCAACAGCTCAACTGGATCGACAGCTGCCTCCACGGCGGCGTCACGACGATGATTTCTGCCGGCGAGGTCCATGCGCCGGGGCGGCCAAAGGATATCGTCGGCCTCAAGGCGATGGCGATCGCCTCGCAGCGCTGGTACGAGAATTTTCGTCCCTCGGGCGTCAAGGTCCATTCCGGCGCCCCGGTGCTGGAAGAGGGCATGGTCGAAAGCGACTTCAAGGACCTTGCGGATGCCGGCGTGAAGCTTTTGGGCGAGGTCGGCCTCGGCTCGGTCAAGGCGGGCGAGACGGCGGCCCAGATGGTCAAATGGGCCCGCAAATACGGCATCCAGTCGACGATCCATACCGGCGGTCCGTCGATCCCCGGCTCCGGCCTCATCGACAAGGACGTGGTGCTCGAGGCCGACGCCGACATCATCGGCCATATCAACGGCGGCCACACAGCCCTTCCCGACGACCAGATCACCTGCCTCTGCGAAAGCTGCCTGAGGGGCATCGAGATCGTCCACAACGGCAATGAACGCGCCGGTCTTCTGGCCATGCGCACCGCCTTCGAACTCGGCCAGCCGGAGCGGGTCATCCTCGGCACCGACGCCCCGGCAGGATCGGGCGTGCAGCCGCTCGGCATCCTGCGCATGGTGGCGATGCTGTCGTCCCTGGGCGACGTGCCGCCCGAGATCGCCTTCTGCTTCGCCACCGGCAACACCGCCCGGATGCGCGATCTCGACTGCGGCATCATCGAGGTGGGCAAGGCCGCCGATTTCGTCCTTCTTGACATGGCCCAGCATGCACCCGGCGGCTCGATGCTCGGCTCGGTCCACCAGGGCAACCTGCCCGGCGTCGGTATGACCATCATCGACGGCATCGTCCGCACCACCCGCAGCCGCAACACGCCGCCTGCGACCCGGCTGCCCGAAATCGTCGGAAGCTGAGCCCGCATTCCTTCTTCTGTTCGCAAATACCTCCCGCCGGAGGCAGATCCGAGCTGCCGCCGCGCAAGCGGCGGCGGCGAGACAGGTCGGCGCGCCTGAAAGGCGCTCCGCAGGATCTCCGACCTAGCCTTTGCGCGCCGTCCCCTGCGGCGCCCCCGGCACGGCCCGCGTCGTCCGCACCCGCCGCTCGATCTCCGACTGCACGTCCTCGACCCGCCGCACCTGCCCCATATGCCCGCCAAGGTCCGCGTAATCCGACAGCCGCAGCGTGAACTCGACCGGCGCCACCAGCGCCGGGGTCGGCACGTAGCCGAAGGCGTTGGACGGCATGTCCATGACATCCGCCATGAAGGTGATCCCGCCACCCGGCCAGATGTAGCACTCCGCCCCGCCGCAGGTGACATTCGTCACCGCTTCCCGCACCGACCGCGTCAGCCGCACCGGGTTTTCGGTCACCCCTGCCCGCAGCGATCCGCCCGCTCCGCCCATGAAAAGGACCGAGGTCACCGAGGGCTCGCAGTTCTCGGCGATCCGTTCGACCGAGGTCCTGAGGCTCTCGGGCAGGTCTGCCTTCACCGGCCGCAGGTCGTCGTCGAGGACATAGTAGCCCCATTGCTCGCCGGTCGTCGAAACCATCAGGAGCGTCAGCCCCGGCCGGGCCTGGGGCGCCCGCCACGGCCCGAGGATCGTCAGCGGATCCTCGATATTCGTGCCGCCCCAGCCGGTGCCGGGGTCCGCCACGCGGAAATAGCGCCCCGGCGTCGATTTGTGGCCGAGGATCTTGATCCCCGTCGGCGCCACGCCAAGGAGCTTGCCCGCCTGATGCTCGCTCAGCACCCCGGTGATATGGTCGTCGACGACCACAACTTCGTCGACCAACCCGCTCCACTGCCTGGCGAACATCCCGATCGTGGCCGACCCGCAGCCGACCCGCATCAGGTGCTCCTCGACCCCGTTCACCACGGGTGGCTTTCCGGCCTGCAGCACCACGTCCGATCCACCGTCGATGCTGACCGTCACCACCTCCCGGTTGCAGAGCTTCAGGAGCGCGTCGCAGGTGGCGCGGCCTTCCTTCTTCGACCCGCCAGTCAGGTGATGCACGCCCCCGAGCGACAGCATCTGGGAGCCGTATTCGGCCGTCATCACATGGCCGACCGGTTCCCCGTCCACCCGCACCGGCGCCGCTTCCGGCCCGAGGAAGCGATCGGTGTCGATCTTCACCTTGGCGCCGCAATAGGAAAAGATCCCCTCGGTCACCACGGTGACCATGTCGACTCCGTCATGTTCCTGCGCGACGATGAACGGCGCAGGCTTGTAGTCGGGATAGGTTGTCCCGGCGCCGATGGCAGTGATGAAGGGGCGCTCCGTCCTCAGGATGTCGCCGTCCCATTCGCCGGCCGCGACCTCCAGGAACGGCACGATCTGGCCGTCGCCCTCCTTCGCCGCCTCCAGGACGGTGAAGGGATCGAGCCGCACCAGTTCGCCGCCCTCGTTCGCATAGCGGTCACAGGCCCCGGCGCGGCCTTCGGCGATGTAGCACATGACCGGGCAGGCATCGCAGCGGATCTTGCCTTCCATACGCGATTCAACGGCTTGGCGAACCATCCTAAACCTCACATGCGGCGCGGATCGCCGCCAGAACCCGGTCCGGCGTCGCCGGAAGCCGCGTCACCCTTGCCCCCGTCGCATGGCGGATCGCCGACAGGATCGCCGGCGCGGTCGGGATCAGCACATGCTCGCCCAGACCCTTGGCGCCGTAGGGCCCGTGCGGATCGGCGACCTCGACGATATGCGAGGTGATGGGCGGCACGTCCCCGATCGTCGGAATGAGATAATCGTGGAGGTTGTCGGTGCGCCCGGCGATGTATTCCTCCATCAGCGCAAGGCCGATGCCCTGCGCGACGCCGCCGTGGATCTGCCCCTCCACCAGCACAGGATTGATCGCCCGGCCGACATCGTGGGCCGCGTGGATATGGTCGAGCGTGACGGTCCCAAGCCCGGTATCGACCGTCAGCTCCACCATCTGCGCGGTGTAGCCATAGACCGCATAGGGCACGCCCTGCCCGTTCTCATCCAGCGGCAGCGTCGGCGGGTCGTAGGTCTCGGCCGCCTCGATCGCATAACGCCCCCCGCCGGACAGGGCCGCATGGTGGATGGTGCCGCCCGGCGCAGTGACTGTCACCGCGCCCGGTTCCACCGCGATCTGCCCGTCCGTGGCATTGGTTCTTCGCAGAAGCTCGGCGCGGAGCGCGAGCCCGGTGAGCCGGGCTGCGTTGCCCGACACAAAGGTCTGCCGCGAGGCCGAGGTCTTGCCGGCATCAGGTGTCACATCGGTGTCCGGCCCGACGATCTCCACCTGCCGAACGTCCACCCCGAGGGCTTCGGCGAAGATCTGGGCGATGACCGTATTCGCCCCCTGACCGATATCCATCGCACCCTGATGCAGCACGATCCTTCCGTCCACCGTGATCCCTGCCCGGATCGTCGACGGGTTCGGCAGCGAGGTGTTGCCACAGCCATACCAGCCGCAGGCGATGCCCACGCCCTTGCGAAGGACGCCTTTCTTCGCATTGAATTCGTTTGCCTTCTTCATGGCCCCACGCCAGGCGGTCCGCAGCGCGTCGAGGCAGGGCCTGATGCCCACCGCCCCGTCGAACACCTGTCCGGTCGTCGTCGGAACGCCGTTATCGAGCGCGTTGAGATAGCGGAACTCCAGTCGGTCCATGCCGAGCTGCCTCGCGAGATCGTCAAAGATCGATTCCTGCGCGATGGCCGCCTGCGGCACACCAAAGCCACGGAACGCTCCGGCGGGAACGCAGTTCGTGTGCACCCCCTCGGCCCGCGCGACGTAATCGGCATGGGCATAGGGACCGCCGGCATGGACCGGCACACGGTTGGCTACGGTCGGCCCCCAGGACGAATAGGCGCCGGTGTTGAACGTGCCCTCGAAGGCGAAGCCGGACAGCCTGCCATCCTTCGTCGCCCCCGCCCGGACGCGCATCAGGCCGGGATGCCGTTTTGTCGTGGACGCCATGGATTCCGACCGCGAATAGACCATTCGGACTGGCCGCTTCAGCTTCATCGCCGCCAGGGCCACGTGGGGCTGGAACGAGATGTCGAGCTTCGATCCGAACCCGCCGCCGACCGCCGTCGGAACGATGCGGATCGCCTCCACCGGAAGGCCAAGGATCTCGGCCAGCGAGTCGCGGTTCATGTTGGGCGCCTGGGTGCCGCCATAAACCTCGACCCGACCGTCCTTCCAGTCCGCGAAGCCCGCTTCCGGCTCGATATAGGCATGTTCGATGAACCGCGTCTCGAACGTGCCCTCGGCGGTGATGTCGGCCCGCGCCAGCGCGGCCTCGGCATCGCCCTTTCGGACGAAGCCGGCGCACATGACGTTCTCGGCCCGGCCCGGATGAAACTCCGTCATGGATTTGGCGGCTTTCGGCTCGCGCGCCGCGAGGATCGGCTCCCATGTCACTGGGAAAGTTTGCAAATCCAGCTTTGCGACCACCTCAGGGCACCCCACGACTGCCGCCACCGCCTCGCCCCGGAAAAGCGCCTTGCCTTCGGCATAGACCGGCTGGTCGATGAAGCCGGGGATGGTGCCGAAGAGGTTCTTCCCCGGCACATCCCGCGCGGTCAGGATCAGGTCGAGCTTCTGCTCCTTTGCGTAACCGTCGAGATCGCCGAAGGCGAAGCGGCAATGATCCTCCGGCGCCCGGATGACCTTGAGGACAAGAGCGCCCGACGGCGCGGCGTCGTCGCCGAAGACCTCGCGCCCCTCGACCTTGCGGGCGCCGTCGAGGCGGGCGATGCCGGCGCCGACGCCGCCCCCCTCCGCGACCGGCGCGGCCACGCCCCGCACCGCGTCGATGATCTTGCGGTAGCCGGTGCAGCGGCACAGAACACCGCCCAGCGCGTCCCGCACCGCGGCCTCGGACGGCGCCGGGGCCGCGCGCAGAAGGGCGACGGCGGCCACCATCATGCCCGGGGTGCAGATCCCGCATTGCGCCGCGCCGTGCGCGAGGAACGACGCGTAAAGCGTTGAAAACACAGGGTCACCGTCGCGCAATCCCGCCAACGTTTCGACCTGACGCCCCTCGACCCGTCCGGCGGCGGTGATGCAGGAACAGACCGGCTCTCCGTCGACAAGCACCGTGCAGGCGCCGCAGTCGCCGGCATCGCAGCCGACCTTCACGTCGGTGCAGCCGAACTCCGTCCGAAGCACCCGCGACAACCGGTCGACCCCCTCGCCCCGATGCGCGGCGGCCCGGCCATTCAGGGTGAATCCGATCCCGCTCATGCCGCTGCCCCGCATCGGTCAAGCATACGCCGCGCCAGCGTCGCGACCGCGTCGCGTCGATACGCGGCCGAGGCGCGCACGTCGTCGATGGGAGCGAGGCCGTCGAAATGGTCCGCGCGCACCCCGTTCCCAAGTCCCCCGGCCGGCATGCCGATCAGGTCGCGCTCCAGCGCGGGAAGTCGCGACGGCACCGGCGAACAGGCGCCGACCGCGACCCGCCCCTCCGCCACCGTCCCGGCTTCGATCCGGAGAAGGACCGCCAGGGACACAATAGAAATGACGAGATACGCACGCGCGCCCAGTTTCTCGAAACCCGCACGAACGTCGCCGTCAATCGCGGGAACAAGGACTGCCGTCACCATCTCGTCCGGTCGCAGATCGGTCTTCCGCACCCCAGTGACGAAATCCGCCAGCGCCACAACGCGCCTTCCGCCGGCCGAGGCAAGTTCCACCAACGCATCGAGCGTCAGAAGGACCGGCACCCCGTCGGCGGCAGGCGAGGCGTTGCAGATGTTGCCGGCGATCGTCCCGGTGGTCTGGATCTGCACCGAACCGACCTGCCTCCCGGCGGCCTTCAGCGCGTCGAATTGCGCCGGCAGATCGGCGCGGATCAACTCCGCCCAGGTCACCCCGGCGCCGATCCGCCAGTGCCCCTCCGCCCGCGCGATTCCCCGGAGGTCCGAAACAGCCGTCACGTCCAGAATGCGGGGTGGCGCGGGGCGGTCGCCGAGTGACGGGAAGACATCCGTCCCGCCGGCAAGCACGACCGCCGGCGCCTCGGCGAGGTAGCCGAGCGCATCGGAGAGGTTGCGGGGGCGGAACATGGTCATTCTCAGCGCAGCCCGTCCTTGCCCTCGGCCTCTGCATGGGTCAGCCCGCCGACGCGCGGCAGCGGCCGGCCGCTGTCGGTCACCGCGACCGCGACAAGGATTTCATCCGCCCGGGGCGCGTCGTTGACTGAGACCTCCATCCCGTCGAAATGCGACCGCACATAGGCCGCGTCCTTGTGGCCCAAGGGCACGTCGATGGGATGGCCCATCGGCCCCCGCTTCTTGTTGGAGGGGACGAGGGCCGCCCCCTTCTCCACCGCCGCGCGCAAAGGTTTGCCAAGACGCGGGTGCAGGATGGCGGCCGCATGTTCGAGTTCGCCGTTCTCGCCGACAAGGGCCGCCTTGCCGTAGCTCTGCGCCTCCTCCGGCCTGATGCCCAGGGCTTTGACGCAGGCCTCGCCAAGAATCTCGCCCAATTCCTCGCCCATCACCATCAACTCCTCGAGGTCCGCGACATAGCGGCCGGCAAAGGGGTTCTCGATCACTGCGAGGGCGGCGGCGCGCCGGGTAGGCGGCGAGACGACCTGCCCCATCTCGCTCCGGACTTCCTCGACCACCGTCACGATCTTGCGGATGTTCGCCTTTGTCATCGGTCCTCGCCTCCTCCCGTCTTCAATCCACCATCCTCGATCCGCATCGCCGCGGCAAAGCCCGCGCCGACGCCCCGCGCCTGCCCTTGCAGGGTAAGGAACGCCGCCCTGATCAGTCCGCGCGCGACGTAACCCTCGGCCCGGGCGACACCGGCGGCAAGGGCGGTCGCGATCTCGTCCGGCGTCAGATCCGCCACGTCGACCGTGACCGGCAGGTCGCCGAGATCGCTGTCGGGCGACAGGTCCCGCGCCGGACGCCGGGTGACGCGGGACGAGCCCGGAAGGTCCACCGCATTGGCGATAAGCGTCGCCGCGGCATCGGCCTCGGCCGCGCTTGCCGCGAGCACCGTCACCGCATCGGCGACCCCGAGCGAATGGCTGCGGCCGCGCCAGCCGCTGGTCGCGACCCCGCCGATGCCATCGCTGGCGCCGATCTCGACGATGCCTGCATAGCGGCCGAAATGGCGGTAGTCGTGAATGCCGATCCGGTAGCGCTGCGACCCGATCAGATGAAGGGCAATATCGCCACCGTTGTTGACGACGGCGCGGGACACCCCGGCCCCGGCCCGGATCGCGTCGCGCATGTGGTCCGCGACCGCCCCGGCAACCGCGGCCATCGGGGTGATGAACTGGTCAGCGAAGGGCCGGACCGCCCGCATCATGCGCCGTGCCACCGGCCCCTCGGGGTCGGGCGTTCCCGGACCAACGGGGCTGCGCAAAAGCGGCAGTTCGGCCACGAGCGCCTCCAGAAGGCCGTCGAACGCGCGGCCCGCGACAACCTCGGCCGCCGCGACCTCTTCCGGCGCGCCGCCCAGATCGAAGACCAGATCAATCGGTCCGTGGCTCAGGTGCAGCCGGCCGTCAGGATCGTGGGTCTTTCCCGGCCAGCCGCGCGACGGCCAGGCGATGACCCGCCGCAGCCCGCCCTGCCCCGTCTCGGCCGCCATCCACGCCGGTCCAGACACCGGTATCCGCCTTTCCTGCTGCCGCCGCGCCTGATCGCGACGTCACGACCCTTCTTCCGATTACGCGGCGAGTTTTGTTTGCTGTCAAACGAATTTTCCACGCGCGGGCCACCCACTACCGGGCTCGGCGCTTGTCAACGCGCGCCAAGCCGTTAGGATTTCCCCGGCAAGGGACAGGGAGGCATCGGACCCGCGTGACCAAGGACGCGCCATATCGGCTAGAGGACCAGATCGGTTTCAAGCTGCGCCTTGCCAATCAGCGGCATCTGGAGATTTTTTCGTCCCGGATGCCGGATATCACGCCACGCCAGTTCGCGGTCATGGCGAAGCTGAAAGACGAAGGCACGCTGTCGCAAAATCATCTCGGCCGGCTTGTGGCGATGGATGCGGCCACGACGAAGGGCGTGGTGGAGCGGCTGGCCCGGAAAGGTCTGATCATGACGGCGCCGTCGCCCACTGACCGGCGGCGGGTCGAAATCTCGCTGACCGACGCAGGCCGCGACTTCCTTCGCGAGGCGATTCCCCTCGCCGCCGAAATCTCGGAACGGACCGCGCGCAACCTCAACCCGCGTGAACGGGATCGGCTTCTGGCGCTGCTCGACAAGATCTAGGAGGGTGCGCGACCACGTGCCGGGCGCCCTGTGCGGGCCTCATCCGGAAACGCGAGGGGTAAGAGTGGTGCGGTTGAGAAGACTCGAACTTCCACGGGGGTTAGCCCACAGCGACCTCAACGCTGCGCGTCTACCAATTCCGCCACAACCGCACCGGGCCTGGGAACGAACGCCCCCGGGCGAGGTGGGCGTTACTTAGCCAATGGCTCCGGCGATGTGAAGGGGATTTTTCGGACCCTTGAAAATTTTCCGGGGGCGGGCATCGAACACGCAAGAAAGCGGGCGCGGAAACCCGCGCCCGCTGGATTTCCCCGCCGGTCTCAGTTGCGGAAAAGAAGGAATGGCAGCCGCGCCGCGAGCGGCAGCGCGTCAACCTGATCGGCGGTCATCGCGACCGGCGTCGGCGCCTCGGCGGGTGTCGTTGCCGCCTCGGCGGTCTTTTCCGGTGCGGCGGGCACACTGAAGCTTGGCAGCGTGGCGGGCGCCGTTTCGGGCATTGCCGCCTGATCGGCGCGGCCCGCGATCGTGTAGGCGGCCTTGCGCACAAGCTGCATCCGCTCCGGCTGGCCCGGCGCGAAGGGCACGGAACCGCTCTGGTCGGCGGCCTTCAGCGCCATGTCGTACCAGTCGAAGGCCAGATCGGCCCGCCGGGCCGCGCCGAACCCCTGGCTGAGATGGTGCCCCAGAAGTTCCCCATAGGCACCTTCTCCGAGTGCCGCGAGGATCAGGCCGGAGGCCACCGCCACATCCATGTCGTCCTGCGCATAGCCGACCGACAGGCAGATCTTCGCCGTGGCCGAAAGCTGCGCCGGCGCCATTCCGGTCGAAAGCACGAAACCGCGCACATCGCCAATCACCTTATCGGCCGATTCGAGCGAGAGCGCCGCGACCTGTGCCTGCATCGCGGGGCCGAATCCCGCGCACTGGGCGCGAATCTGCTCGGGCGTGACGCCCGGCACCCGCGCCGCCATCTCCTCGCCCTCGGCGATGGTGAAGGAGCGGACAAGGCAGAACTGCTCGCCGAGCGCGGTCATCGGATCGGTCATGGTGGCCACGGTCGTATAGCCCCCCGCCGTTGACGCCATCAGCCCGACGCGGTTGCAGTGCGAGGCGAGCGAGGCTTCCGTCGCGGCCCCTCCGAGGAAGGTCGGCAGACCGGGCGCGGCCGGCGCCGGGGCGGCGGCCTCTACCGTCGGTTCGGCGGCCGGCACCTCGGGCACCGCCGGAACGGCCACCACCTGGCCCTGCGGCGGAATGCCCATCGCTTCGTCCCGCCAGGTCACGAGAAGCCCCCGCATTCCCATCGGATTGGCCGCCGCCTGCTGCATCGTCAGGGAGCCACCCGCCACCGCGCGGTGATAGGACCCGATCAGGTGATTGCGCTCGTATTCCGTCAGTTGCCCCGTCGCCGGATAACCGAGCGTCATCTGGTATTGCGAGATCGCGTTGCGCGAATTCCGGCCAAGGACGCCGTCCGGCGTTCCGACCGGATAGCCGAAATAGTTGAGCGCGACTTGCGTTTCGCGATTGGCCTCGCGCTGCGCGGTCGTCATCCCGGAACTCGTTGACTTACGCACCACCGTGCGCTTCTTGTTGTTCTCGTTGACGATGGCGCCGCCGATGATCCCGCCGATGATCCCACCGACAATGGCATCGCCGCCGTTGGCGAAGGCCGGGCCGACCGGACCGAACGCCAGGGATGCGGCAGTCCCGGCAATCGCAATTCGTTTGAACATCATGATATCTCTCCTGCGTTCAGGACCAAATTCACCACGGGGCGGCCCCCACCGCCCCGCGACAGTCTTTTAAAAACAGGGGAAGTCTGAACCCGGCGAGCATGTCTGGCAATGCCTGATTTACCCAACGGCAGCTGAATTCGACCCGTAACCGCAACCTTCGGGAGATCAACGGCGATAGCGCGCACGGTTCATTTGCGCGACCGACGGCACCGTCAGGAAGTAGGCTTGTGTGTTGCCGGGCACGTAGGTGCGCGGCACGCTGGCGCGCGCCGACAGGTCGGCCGCCGGTGCGGCGCGGGGATGGTAGAGCGGCCGGTTCATCTGCGCCGACGTCTGCGCCGGCTCTCCTTCGGCCGCCATCAGGAGCGATGCGAGCAAAAGCCCGAGGGTCAGGGCGACGGAGGACGCCGCCACATGATATACGTTCATGTCAGCCTCCAAAATTTCTTGATTGAATGCCCCGCGCAAAGGTGGGGCCGTGTTCAGTATCAAAGTTCCTGCGAATGCGGGGAATCATGCGCCCAAAGCCCCGGATCGCACAGTCCGGAATTCCTGCCTCGGGCCATCCTCCGCCGATCGCCGTGAGAACCGCCCACGAAAGCGGGTGCTTTTCAGACCGGGGCAAGCGGATTATGTGCTGTCGCACGGACACCGCCTGAAGGAGCGACCCCGTGGTCGAATGGACGCATCTGCCCGGTCTCTCGGACTACGCCGACACGCTTGCCGCGATGGAAGCCCGGGTTGCCGACATCTCGGCGGGGCGCGCCGGCGAGGCGATCTGGCTGCTGGAACATCCGCCGCTCTACACCGCCGGCACCTCGGCCCGGGCCGAGGACCTGACCGATCCCGGCCGCTTCCCGGTCCATGTGGCCGGTCGCGGCGGGCAGTATACCTATCACGGGCCGGGCCAGCGCGTGGCCTACGTGATGCTCGACCTCAACCGGCGCGAACGCGACGTGCGCGCCTTCGTCCACCAGCTCGAAGGCTGGATCATCACGGCACTGGCCGAGTTCAACGTGACCGGCGAGATTCGCCCCGACCGGGTCGGGGTTTGGGTCACGCGGCCCGACAAGGCGCCCGGCGCCGGCGGCCGCCCGTGCGAGGACAAGATCGCCGCGATCGGGGTAAAGCTCAGGAAATGGGTGAGCTTCCACGGCATCTCGATCAATGTGGAGCCGGATCTGAGCCATTTCGACGGCATCGTGCCCTGCGGCATCCGCGATTATGGCGTGACGAGCCTCGTCGATCTCGGCTTGCCGGTGACGATGGACGACCTCGACACCGCGCTGAAGGCGACATTCGGGACGGTCTTCGCCGGGTAAGGATTCCCGCGACAACCGGATTTCAGCCAGATCAGGGCAAACACAGCCGTGCTGTCGATCGTCCTTGCCGGCAAGCCCGGCAGAAGCGAGGCGGCGGCGCAGTCGCGCCGCAAGCGCGTGATCCGTGCAGGCCCTGCGAATTGACTTATCGCAAGTCGGACATAGATCGGGCATGGTATGAGCGCGCGAACCTGCGTCTTCGCGACCAACTGAAAAAGAGGAATGCTGATGAAAACCGAACTTCTCGCCGCCGTCGCCGCCCTGTCCCTGGCCGGCCCTGCGCTTGCGTCCGGTGACGCCGCCAAGGGCGAAAGCGACTTCAAGAAGTGCAAGGCTTGCCACATGATCGTCGCCGACGACGGCACCGAGATCCAGAAGGGCGGCAAGACCGGGCCGAATCTCTATGGCGTTGTGGGCCGGGCCGCTGGCGCGACCGACTTCAAATACAGCGACGTGATGAAGGAAGCCGGAGAAAAGGGCCTCGTCTGGGATGAGGAGAACCTCGCCGAATATCTCCCCGACCCCTCGAAGTTCCTCGAGGAGTTTTCGGGAGATGCCGCCGGCAAGTCGAAAATGACCTTCAAACTGACCAAGGGCGCCGAGGACATGGCTGCCTACCTCGCCTCGGCCGGACAATAAGCACCGACACTTTCTACGGGCGCGGGGCCGAGACAATTTTTCGTGCCCGGCGCCCGCTTCTGTGATTGCCCATCCCGTTCCCGCCAATTATTACGGGGCAATAGCCTTGGCGGGGAGCTGTGCGCCCCCTGCCGCGCATAAGGAATGGGAGATCAGCATGGCCGACGCAGCCGTTCATGGCCACGGCGAACATGACCGCCCCGGGTTCTTCACCCGCTGGTTCATGTCCACCAACCACAAGGATATCGGAATCCTTTACCTCTTCACGGCCGCGGTCGTGGGTTTCATCTCTGTGGCCTTCACGGTCTACATGCGGCTGGAACTCATGGATCCGGGCGTGCAGCACATGTGCATGGAAGGGTCGCGGCTGTTCGCCTCGGACGAGCCCTGCACGCCGAACGGCCACCTCTGGAACGTGCTCGTCACCGCCCACGGCATCCTGATGATGTTCTTCGTCGTCATTCCGGCGCTCTTCGGCGGTTTCGGCAACTACTTCATGCCGCTGCATATCGGCGCGCCCGACATGGCGTTCCCGCGGATGAACAACCTCTCCTACTGGCTCTACGTCGCGGGCACCTCGCTCGCCGTGGCATCGGTTCTGGCACCGGGCGGCAACGATCAGGCCGGTTCGGGCGTGGGCTGGGTGCTTTACCCGCCGCTCTCGACGAACGAGGCCGGCTGGTCGATGGACCTCGCGATCTTCGCGGTGCACGTCTCGGGCGCATCGTCGATCCTCGGCGCGATCAACATGATCACCACCTTCCTGAACATGCGCGCTCCGGGCATGACGCTGCACAAGGTGCCGCTCTTCGCCTGGTCGATCTTCGTCACCGCCTGGCTGATCCTGCTGTCGCTGCCGGTTCTGGCCGGCGCCATCACCATGCTGCTGACCGACCGCAACTTCGGCACCACCTTCTTCCAACCTCAGGGCGGCGGTGACCCGATCCTCTACCAGCACATCCTGTGGTTCTTCGGCCACCCGGAAGTCTACATCATCATCATCCCCGGCTTCGGCATCATCTCTCACGTCATCGCGACCTTCTCCAAGAAGCCGGTCTTCGGCTACCTGCCGATGGTCTACGCGATGGTGGCGATCGGGGTGCTCGGCTTCGTCGTCTGGGCGCACCACATGTACACCGTCGGCATGTCGCTGACCCAGCAGTCCTACTTCATGCTGGCCACGATGGTGATCGCGGTGCCCACCGGCATCAAGGTCTTCAGTTGGATCGCGACGATGTGGGGCGGCTCGATCGAGTTCAAGACGCCGATGCTCTGGGCCTTCGGGTTCCTCTTCCTCTTCACCATCGGCGGCGTGACCGGGATCGTTCTTTCCCAGGCGCCGGTGGACCGCGTCTATCACGACACCTACTACGTGATCGCGCACTTCCACTACGTGATGTCGCTCGGCGCGGTCTTCGCGATCTTCGCCGGCATCTATTTCTGGATCGGCAAGATGTCGGGACGGCAGTATCCGGAATGGGCGGGCAAGCTCCACTTCTGGATGATGTTCATCGGTGCCAACCTGACGTTCTTCCCGCAGCACTTCCTCGGCCGTCAGGGCATGCCGCGCCGCTACATCGACTATCCGGAGGCCTTCGCCCACTGGAACTTCGTCTCGTCGCTGGGCGCGT
Source organism: Defluviimonas sp. SAOS-178_SWC (assembly GCF_039830135.1). Lineage (NCBI taxonomy): Bacteria > Pseudomonadati > Pseudomonadota > Alphaproteobacteria > Rhodobacterales > Paracoccaceae > Albidovulum > Defluviimonas sp. SAOS-178_SWC. Next base: position 2,793,509 of record NZ_CP156081.1, read on the forward strand.
ACCTGTCGTTCGCCTCGTTCGTCTTCTTCATCGGCATCGTCGTCTACACGCTTCGCGCCGGCAAGCGGGTGAGCGAAGCGAACTACTGGAACCCCTACGCGGACACGCTGGAATGGACGCTGCCGTCCCCGCCGCCGGAGCACACGTTCGAGACGCTCCCCAAGCCGAGCGACTGGGATCACGGCCACGCGCACTGACATGCCCTACGAATGGGTTGTGTCCCTTGACGAGGCCCCGGAGCAATCCGGGGCCTTTTCTTCTGAAACGGTGCTCGCGGAGCTGCATCTCTGGCCGTTCAGATCGTTGCCGCGAAAGGGCTTCGTGCTCTTCATCGCCATCACCGCGACGATGCTCGGGCTGCCGCTCATGGCGATGCTCGGCACGGTGATCCTCTGGGGGATCCTGCCCTTCATCGCGATTGCCGTCGCCGGCGTCTGGTGGGCGCTGTCACACAGCTACCGTCAGGGCGAGTTGACCGAGGTGTTGACGTTCCGCCGGGACCGGATCGACCTGACGCGCCGGGCGCCGGACGGGGCGGAGCAGTCCTGGCAGGCCAATCCCTTCTGGGTCCGGGTCCATTTCTATCCGGAAGGCGGGCCGGTGCCGTCCTATCTGACGCTGAAAGGCGAGGGGCGCGAGGTCGAACTCGGGGCGTTTCTCAGCGAAGAGGAACGCAAAGCCCTCTATTCGGAGCTCCGCGAGCACCTCTCCAATCTGCGCTGAGGGTCTGTCGGGGGCGTTTAGGCGCGCCCCCTTCCCTGGAACGACGGGCACAGGCGCAGGCGCAGTTCCCTTGCTACCGCGACGGCGTGCGCCTTATCCCAGCCGGTCCTTGACCATGGGGCCCGTGGCGCCGAAATCCATCTGGCCGGTATACCTGGCCTTCAGCGCGGCCATGACCTTGCCCATGTCGCGGATCGAGCTGGCGCCGACCTCGGCGATCGCGGCATCCACGGCCGCGCCGACCTCCTCGGGCGTGAGCTGGCGCGGCAGGAAGTCCTCGATCACCTTGATCTCGGCGAGTTCCTTCTCCGCGAGTTCCAGCCGCCCGCCCTCTTCATAGGCCCGCGCGGATTCCTGACGCTGCTTGACCATGCGGCCGAGTATCGCCAGCACCTCCGCGTCGCCGACCGAGGCGTCGCCGCCCTCGCCGCGCAACGCGATATCCTTGTCCTTGATCGCGGCATTGATCAGCCGCAGGGTCGACAATCGGTCCGCGTCCCTGGACTTCATCGCATCCTTGAGGGCCGCGCCGATCCTATCGCGCATATTCATCGGGTCTCCATCCCCTGAGCTTCCGAAGCTCCCACCATATCGTTATCCGGCACCGGACACAACCAGCCATATTCTGCATAAGTTGTTGATTTCGCTACGTAAGCCAAAACATTATCCGACCCTTGACCATAGCCGCCGACACCCGTAGTTTCCGCGGGATTTGTGATCCGGGGAGTCGCGCCATGCCCACGAGCCAGAAGCCTCAGGACAAGCCCACGGCCTGCCTCGCGCTCGCCGACGGAACCGTGTTCTACGGCAAGGGTTTCGGTGCCACCGGCACAACGGTGGCCGAGCTTTGCTTCAACACCGCGATGACCGGCTATCAGGAGATCATGACCGATCCGTCCTATGCCGGGCAGGTCGTGACCTTCACCTTCCCCCATATCGGCAATACCGGTGTCAATCCCGAGGATGACGAGACCGCAGACCCGGTGGCGGCCGGGATGGTGGTCAAATGGGATCCTACGGAGCCGTCGAACTGGCGCGCGGCGGAGCCTCTGGTCGGATGGCTCGCCAAGCGCGGCCGGATCGGCATCGGCGGCCTCGACACCCGGCGCCTGACCCGCGCGATCCGCCAGCAGGGCGCCCCTCATGTCGCGCTGGCGCATGATCCCGACGGCAAGTTCGACATCGGCGCGCTCGTCGCCAAGGCGCGGGCCTGGTCGGGCCTCGTCGGCCTCGACCTCGCCAAGGAAGTGACCTGCGCGCAGAGCTACCGTTGGGACGAGACCCGCTGGTCCTGGCCCTCGGGCTACGGCAAGCGCGAAGGCGACGGGTTCCGCGTCGTGGCGCTCGATTACGGCGCCAAGCGCAACATCCTGCGTTGCCTCGCCACCGTCGGCTGCGACGTCACGGTCCTGCCCGCCACCGCGACGGCGGAAGAGGTGCTCGCGCACAATCCCGAGGGCGTATTTCTCTCGAACGGCCCCGGCGACCCGGCGGCGACGGGCGCCTATGCCGTGCCGATGATCAAGGGCGTTCTCGACCGTGATCTGCCGGTCTTCGGCATCTGCCTTGGTCACCAGATGCTGGCGCTGGCGCTCGGCGCCACGACCATCAAGATGAACCACGGCCATCACGGTGCCAACCATCCGGTGAAGGACCTCGAAACGGGCAAGGTGGAGATCACCTCGATGAACCACGGCTTCACCGTGGACAGCCAGACCCTGCCGAAGGATGTGCGCGAGACCCACATCTCGCTCTTCGACGGCTCCAACTGTGGCATCCGGCTTGAGGATCACCCGGTCTTCTCCGTCCAGTATCACCCAGAGGCAAGCCCCGGACCGCAGGACAGCTTCTACCTCTTCGAACGCTTCGCCGAGGCGATGCGAGCCCGGCGCGCCGCCTGAGGCCGCCGACCGGGTCCGATCCGAAGGAGCGCGCAAGCGCGCATACCTTCATCTCGCAGCCTTCGCTTGCGCGAAGGGCGCTCGGCCGGCCCGAAATCTCACCGTTTCGCCGCAATTGAGCGGTTTTCGTTAACCGCCCGTTAACCACGGACGGCGGAGGCTCGGCCCGATCGCTTCCGTTCGGACCGTCATGTCGCCACCATCCACCCACCTGCGCCTTGTCACGCCCGAAATCGCGCCGCCACCCTTCGTGACGGAGCGACCAGCTTTCGCGCCCCGCGCACGGCCCCGACGCGCGCGCGCGCGGCGAAAGCCGCTCGGCCAGATCCTGATCGACATGAAAGCCGTCGAACCCGGCAACATGCTCAAGGCGCTGGCCTTGCGTGACCGGCAGGACGCGCGCATCGGCGACATCCTCCTCACCCGCGGCTGGGTCAGCGAGGCCGACCTGATGGTCGCCCTGTCGATCCAATGGGGCGCGAAGGCGGTCGACCTCATCACCGAACCGCCCGACGCGCGGCTGATCGACGGCCTCGGCGCCGAGTTCTGCCTTGCCCACGGTGTCCTTCCGTGGCGCCGGATCGGCGGGGCGACCGTGTTCGCGACGGCGCGCCCGGAGGAGTTCGCGCGGATGCGCGCCGAACTGCCCGGTGATTTCGGCCCGGTTCTGATGGCGCTGGCACCCGAGCGGGACATCCATGCAGCGCTCATCGCCACGCGCCAGACCGCCCTCATCCGGCGGGCCGAAACCAGGGTCGCGGCGGCGGAAAGCTGCCGGTCGCAGGACGGCGCGCGCGCGGGCAGGATCGCCTTCGCGGTGGTGTCGCTGCTGGTGGCCGGGCTGATTTTTGCCCCGACACCGACCTTCGCGCTTCTGACGCTCTGGGCGGTGGCGACGCTTCTTGCCTTCACCGGCCTGAAATTCGCGGCCTTTCTCGCCGAAGCCACCGCCCGGCGGGAACCAAAGGCGCCGCGCCCGGCCCTGGCGCGCCTGCCCATCGTTTCGGTAATGGTCCCGCTCTTTCGCGAGAACGATATCGCCCCCCCGCTGATCCGCCGGATCGGGCGCATCGACTACCCGAAGGAACTGCTCGACGTGCTCCTGGTCGTGGAAGAGGACGATCTTCTGACCCAGGAAGCGCTGGCGAGCCGCAGCCTGCCGCGCTGGATGCGGGTGGTGATCGTGCCCTCCGGCCCGATCCGCACCAAGCCGCGCGCGCTCAACTACGCGCTCGACTTCTGCCGTGGCGCTATCGTCGGCATCTGGGACGCCGAGGACGCGCCCGATCCGGGCCAGATCCACGCCGTCGTGCGCCGCTTTCAGGACTGCGCGCCGGATGTTGCCTGCCTTCAGGGCATCCTCGACTTCTACAATGCCCGCCACAACTGGATCACCCGCTGTTTCGCGGTCGAATACGCCGCCTGGTTCCGCGCCATGCTGCCCGGCCTCGCCCGGCTCGGCTTCGTCGTGCCGCTTGGCGGCACCACGCTCTTTTTCCGCCGCAAGGTGCTTGAGGAACTCGGTGGCTGGGACGCGCACAACGTCACCGAGGATGCAGACCTCGGCGTCCGTCTGGAGCGGCACGGCTACCGGACGGAGCTGATCCCCACCGTGACCCGCGAAGAGCCGAATGCCCGGCCGGTCGCCTGGATCCGGCAGCGCTCGCGCTGGCAGAAGGGTTACGCAATGACCTGGGCCTGCCACATGCGCGATCCCGCCCGGCTGTGGCGCGATCTCGGGACGAAGCGGTTCATCGGGGTGCAGATCCTCTTTCTCGGAACCCTGTCGCAGTCGCTGCTAGCGCCGGTCCTGTGGTCTTTCTGGCTGCTTGCATTCGGACTGCCGCACCCCCTGAACGGGGTGCTGCCGCCTGCCGCCCTCGCCACGCTCGGAACGCTTTTCGTCGCGTCGGAGCTCGTCAATATCGCCGTCGGGATGTGGGCCACGCGGGGAGCCGATCACCGCTACCTGATGAAATGGGTGCCATCGCTGCACTTCTATTTCCCGCTCGCGGCGCTCTCGTCCTACAAGGCGCTTTACGAATGCCTGACGCGGCCGTTCTACTGGGACAAGACCTCGCACGGGGTGATCGCAGCGCGTTCCGGCCCGCCGGAGCTCTTGCCGGTGCTGATGCTCAGCAATCCCGTCCACGTGCCCGCCGCCGATCCGGCCCCGATCCCCCTCCATCCCGCCGCCCGTCCGGCGCGCCTGCATCTCAGCCCCCCGTCGAGCGCGGCAGCGGAGGCGCCCGAATCCCGGACCCAGCCCGGCAGGCCAGCGCTGGTCCTCGTTCCGCCCGCCGACGTGGCGGAGGTCAAACGCCAGCGGACCGCCTACATTCTCGGCTCAGCGATCGCCAGCGCCCCGCGGCGCCCCGGCATCGAGTTTCAGCCGTGTTTCGAAGGCTTTGGAGATATGTGAGCGCAAGGCTGCCTGCGCCGCCTCGCCGTCGCCCTCGGCGATCGCCCGGACGATCTCGGCATGTTCGTTGAGGGCCGCCAGCCCGCGCCCCTCGGCGGCAAGCGACGTCGTCGCTAGAAGCGCCATAGAGCGGTGGACGAGGTCGAGCTGCTGGACGAGGTAGCGGTTGTGCGAGGCAAGGTGGATCTGCTTGTGGAACCGCCGGTTCGCACGGCTGAGTTCGGACGGATCCCCCACATGCGCCCGGTCGGCCGCCACCATGTCCGAGAGCACCTTTACCTCTTCCGGCGTCGCATGCTTCGCCGCAAGCCGCGCCGCCAACCCTTCGAGTTCCGACCGCACGACGTAAAGCTCGGCCAGCTGGTTGTGGTCGAGCGAGGCGACGATCAGCGACCGTCCGTCCCGCGCCAACATCGACTGTGTCTCCAGCCGCTGCAACGCCTCGCGCACCGGGGTGCGCGACACGCCGAAACGCTCGGCCAGCTCCGCCTCGACCAGCCGGTCTCCGGGCCGGTAGATGCCGCTGTCGATGGCCTCGAGGATGAGCGTATAGGCGTCCTTCTGCATGGCCTTCCCTTCCCGTGCCGCCCGTCCATGCGGCGGCGCGCGAGCCTAGGCCCCCCTGCCGGACATGGCAAGCCGGTCCATTGCCGCCGCCGGTCAGAACGCGTAGTCTCGGCCCCATGCACACAGCCCGTTTCACGCATGTCGAGGCTTGGGTCTTCGACCTCGACAATACGCTCTATCCGCCCGCCGCCCGGCTCTTCGATCAGATCGAGGTGCGCATGACGGATTTCGTCATGCGGACGCTCGGTGTCGGGCGGAGCGAGGCCGACCGTCTGCGCCATCACTACTGGCAGCTCTACGGCACCACGCTCGCCGGGTTGATGCACGAACATGATCTCGATCCCGTCCCCTACCTCTACGACGTCCACGACATCTCGCTCGGCCATCTGGAACCGGATGCGCCGCTCGGGACGGCCATCGCGGCGCTGCCGGGCAAACGGATCGTCTACACCAACGGCTCGGCGCCCTATGCCGAGCGGGTGCTGGAGGCGCGCGGCCTTTCCGGCGTCTTCGACGCGGTCTACGGGGTCGAACATGCCGGCTACCGGCCGAAGCCGGACCGCGCGGCGTTCGAGACGATCTTTGCCAAGGCCCGGATCGACCCCGCCCGCGCGGCGATGTTCGAGGACGATCCGCGCAACCTCGCCGCACCCCATGCGATGGGAATGCGGACCGTTCACGTCGCCCCCGCGCCGGAACCGGCGGAGCATATCCACCACCACACCGATGACCTCGCGGAGTTTCTCTTCCGGCTCGCGCCCTGAGGCCGGAAGCGCCCGCGACGACCTGCCGCGCGTCATTCCGACCTGTTGAAGCCGAGGCCGGGGCCGCATACCTCGCGCGCCAGCGAACAGGAGAACCCCATGACTGCCACGACCAACCCACCTGGCCTGCCCTGGTACTATTCGATCCCCGTCGTCGGCTGGATCGCCCGCGACCTCGTCCACGGCAGCCGCGACAACATCCTCTACTTCCTCGTCATTCTTTTGACGCTTCTGGTTCTCGCCGTGAAGACCTGGGGTCTCGTTGCGCTCGGCCTCACGGCCCTCGCCACGGTTCCGGTCATCTTCTCGGTTCTGATCCTGATCACGATCGGCAAGTAGGGCCGCGACGTCTTAGCCCTTGGACGACCGCCGCCCCGGGGTCTATTGTCGCGCCGGAAACGAGGTGCGGCGATGGCTGACAAAGTGATGCCCGAGACGACAGATGTGCTAATTTCCGGCGGCGGCGTCGCCGGCCTGACGGCGGCGGCGGCCTTCGGCGCGGCCGGATTTTCGGTGATCTGCGTCGACCCCGCCCCGCCGGTCACGGACGCGGCGGAGGCGGGCGCCGACATGCGCACCACCGCCTTCCTGCAACCGGCCCGGCGGGTGCTGGAGGAGGCCGGGCTCTGGTCGCGTCTCGCCCCCCATGCGGCGGCGCTGAAGATCATGCGCATCGTCGATGCGGGCGGCGAGGCGCCGGAGCCGCGCATCGTCAAGGATTTCGACGCCGGCGAGATCGGCGAGGAGCCCTTTGGCTGGAACTTCCCCAACTGGCTTCTGAGGCGCGAGATGGTCGCGCGGATCGCCGAACTGCCCAGCGTCGATTTCCGCCCGGGCAACGCGACGAAGGCGGTGCTGACGCGCGCGGGCGAGGCCCGGGTGACGCTCCGTGACGGCGCACGGATCTCGGCCCGGTTGCTCATCGCTGCGGACGGGCGGTCAAGCCCGGTGCGCGAGGCGCTCGGCATCGGCGTCAAGACGACCCGCTACGGCCAGAAGGCCCTGGCCTTCGCCGTGACCCATCCGATCCCGCACGACAATGTCTCGACCGAGATCCACCGGTCGGGCGGACCGTTCACGCTGGTGCCGCTGCCGGACCGCGACGGCAAGCCCTGCTCCGCCGTCGTCTGGATGGAGCGCGGACCGGAGGCGCTGCGGCTTGCCGCGCTCGACGTCGGGGCGTTCGAGGCCGAGATGTTCGCGCGTTCCGCCGGGCTCCTCGGGCCGCTGACGCTTGTCACGCGACGGTCGGTCTGGCCGATCATCAACCAGATCGCCGACCGGTTCGAGGCGGAGCGGGCCGCGCTTCTGGCGGAGGCCGCGCATGTCGTCCCGCCGATCGGGGCGCAGGGGCTGAACATGTCGCTCGCCGATCTCGCCTGCCTGCTCGACCTCGCACGGGAGGCGCCGGATCGGCTTGGCGACAGGTCGATGCTGACCGCCTATCACCGCCGGCGCTGGCCCGAGGTCAAGGCGCGGGTGACGGGGATCGATCTTCTGAACCGGACCTCGATGATCTCGGCGCGGCCCCTGCGCGACTTGCGGGCGGGGGCGCTCAACGCGCTCTACTCATTCGCCCCGGTGCGCAAGACGTTGATGAAAACCGGGCTCGGCATGCGCTGATCCCGGCAGGCGGGGCCGGTCGCGTCCCGGCCCGCGCGCCATTCTCAGGGTTCAGCCCAGGGCGGCATCGAGCGCGCGCCGGACGCGCGCCACCGTTCCCTCGACATCGTAGAGCTTGTCGAGCCCGAAAAGGCCGATGCGGAAGCTGCGATAGCCCTCGCCCTCACCGACCTGCAAGGGCACGCCCGCCGCGATCTGGACGCCCTGCGCGGCGAATTTCTTGCCGTTCTGGATCTCGGGATCGTCGGTGAAGCTGACCACAACGCCCGGCGCAGCGAACCCGGAAGCCGCGACCGACCGAATGCCGCGGGAGGCGAGTTCGTCCCGCACAGCGGAGCCGAGCGCCCGTTGCGCGGCGCGGAGTCGTTCGAAGCCGTACTCCTTGGTCTCCTTCATCGTGTCGCGGAAGGCGCGAAGCGCGTCGGTGGGCATCGTCGCATGATAGGCGTGGCCGCCCGCCTCGTAGGCCGCCATGATCGCGCGCCACTTCTTCAGGTCCATCGCGAAGCTCGACGAGGTCGTCTCTTCCAGTCGTTTCAGGGCCGCCTCGGAGAACATCACGAGGCCCGCCGAAGGCGAGGCCGACCAGCCCTTTTGCGGCGCCGAGATGAGAACGTCGACGCCGACCTCCTTCATGTCGACCCAGATGCAGCCGGAGGCGATCGAGTCGAGCACGAAGAGCGCGCCCACGTCATGGGCGGCCCTGGCCAGCGCCTTGAGGTAATCGTCGGGCAGGATCATGCCGCTCGCGGTTTCCACATGGGGCGCGAAGACGACATCGGGCTTCACTTCGGCGATCTTCGCCGTCACCTCCTCGATCGGCGCGGGGGCGAAGGGGGCGTCGGGGGCGTTGCCGTCCCGGCGCGCCAGGGCGACATGGGATTCGGCCGCGAAGCCGCCGGCGTCGAAGATCTGCGTCCAGCGGAAGGAAAACCAGCCGTTGCGGACGATCAGCGCGCGGGCGCCGCCGGCGAACTGGCGCGCGACCGCCTCCATCGCGAAGGTGCCGCCGCCGGGAACGAGGGCCACGGCCTCGGCCGCATAGACCTCCTTCAGCATCGCCGAGATGTCGCGCATCACCTCCTGGAAGGCGCCGCTCATGTGGTTGAGCGAGCGGTCGGTGAAGACGACCGAGAATTCTTCGAGCCCGTCGGGGTCGATATCGGTGAGCAGCGCGGGCATGGGACCTCCGTATTCGTGTTCGTCCTTGGGGTATCGCAGACCGGGGGCAAATGCCAAGCGGAACTGTCGCCGGGGGCTGCCCGCCCCCGCCCCGGACCCTGGTCCGGGACTCCCCGGGAGGTATTTTCGGCAAGATGAAGCAGCTTGCGAATCCGGTCGTCAGCCAAGCGGGCCCGGGCGGCGTTCTTCCGAAAGAAGCACATTCGCCTCGACGTTGCCGACGCCGGGCAGTGTCATGATGCGGCGGCGCAGGACGCGCTCGAAATCGGCGAGGTCGCGCGCGGTGACGCGGAGGCGGTAGTCAAAGAGACCGAGCACATGCTGGACGGTCTGGACCTCGGGGATGGCGGTCGCGGCGCGCTCGAAGTCCTCAAGGCTGACGCGGCCCTTGGTGGCGAGTTTGACGCCGAGGAAGACGGTCACGCCGAAGCCCAGAGCCTCGGCATCGAGGTCGATGCGGCGGCCGGCGATGACGCCGGCCTCTTCCAGCCGCCGGATCCGGCGCCAGGCGGCGGGCTGGCTGAGGCCAAGCGCACGACCGATCGCGCCGGCGCTTTGCGTGGCGTCGGCAACGAGGGCGCGAAGGATCGCGCGGTCGGTATCGTCAAGGTCGATCACAGCGCGAGGCTCCCGGTTTCCTTGATCGTCGAGACGAGCATCAGGCTTTCGATGTCGGCGATATGCGGCAGCGTCAGGATGCGCTCTCGATAGATCTCCTGGTAGTGGCGCATGTCGCGCGCGATGACATCGAGGCGCACGTCGACGCGGCCGAGGAAGGTCTGGATCTCGATCACCTCGGGCACCTCGCGGGCGGCGACGAGGAATTCGTCGAAGGCGCGCGGGTTGGTCTTGTCGAGGGTGAAGCGCAGGGAGACCTCGACCGCCCAGCCAAGACGCCGCCAGTCGACGACGGCATGCTGCCCCTTGAGGATTCCGGCCTGGGTGAGTTTCTCGATACGTCGCCAGCAGGTCGCGGCGGTGACACCGGCGCGCAGGGCGAGGTCGGCCGTGGCAAGGCCGGGCTCCGCCAGAAGTTGGCGCAGGATGCGGCGGTCGGTGTCGTCGATTTGCATGGAAGTTTTGCCAAGATGCGAATTGATGAATGATCATTCTCACATATGGCTCATATCGTCAAATTTTGAACGGGAATTCGGCGCTTTCCCCCTATGCTCGCCGCCAGAAACGAAGAAAGGAACACATCATGCGCGTCTATTACGATCGCGACTGCGATATCAACCTCATCAAGGACAAGAAGGTCGCCATCCTCGGCTATGGCTCGCAGGGCCACGCCCATGCGCTGAACCTGCGGGATTCGGGCGCCAAGAACGTGGTGATCGCGCTCCGCGAAGGCTCCCCCTCCGCTGCCAAGTGCGAGAAGGAAGGCCTCAAGGTCATGGGCATTGCCGAGGCGGCCGCCTGGTGCGACCTCATCATGTTCACCATGCCGGATGAGCTTCAGGCCGCGACCTACAAGAAATACGTCCATGACAACCTGAAGGAAGGCGCGGCGATCGCCTTCGCACACGGCCTCAACGTCCATTTCGGCCTGATCGAGCCGAAACCCGGCGTCGATGTCATCATGATGGCGCCGAAGGGCCCGGGCCACACGGTGCGCGGCGAATACGTCAAGGGCGGCGGTGTGCCCTGCCTCGTGGCGGTCCATCAGGACGCATCCGGCAAGGCGATGGAGATCGGCCTGTCCTACTGCTCCGCCATCGGCGGCGGCCGCTCGGGCATCATCGAGACCAACTTCCGTCAGGAATGCGAAACCGACCTCTTCGGCGAACAGGCGGTGCTTTGCGGCGGTCTCGTCGAACTGATCCGCATGGGCTTCGAGACGCTGGTCGAGGCCGGCTACGAGCCGGAAATGGCCTATTTCGAGTGCCTGCACGAGGTGAAGTTGATCGTGGACCTGATCTACGAAGGCGGCATCGCCAACATGAACTACTCGATCTCGAACACCGCCGAATACGGAGAGTATGTCTCCGGTCCGCGCATCCTGCCCTATGACGAGACGAAAAAACGCATGAAGGAAGTCCTGACCGACATCCAGACCGGCAAATTCGTGCGCGACTTCATGCAGGAAAACGCGGTCGGCCAGCCGTTCTTCAAGGCGACCCGCCGCCTGAACGACGAACACCAGATCGAGCAGGTCGGTGAAAAGCTGCGCGCCATGATGCCCTGGATCTCCAAGGGCAAGATGGTCGACAAGTCGCGGAACTGACGTTTCGCCCGCGACCGAAACATTGACAAGGGGCAGCCGCTATGCTGCCCCTTGTTCTTTTGAGGGGGCCCAATGCCGCATCCGACCCTGCGCGACTGGCTGTCGATCATGGCGCTCGGCCTGATCTGGGGCGCGACCTTCATGGTGATCGCGTTCGCATTGCGCGGTTATGGGCCAGTGACGGTGGCCACCGCGCGCACCACGCTCGGCGCCGTGACGCTTTGGATCGCGGTTCTGGCGCTCCGGCGACCCCTGCCCCGCTGGTCTGGCAGATTGGGCGCGCATATCGTGGTCATCGGGCTCACCTCGACGGCCCTTCCGTTCTTTCTTCTCTCATGGGGTCAGCAAAGCGTCCCCTCGGCCTTCGCCGGGCTTTCGATGGCGGCCGGGCCGCTCTTCGTCCTGCCGCTCGCCCATGCCTTCGTGCCCGGAGAACGGCTGAGCTGGCGCAAGGCGTCCGGCTTCTCGCTCGGCTTTCTCGGGGTCCTGGTGCTGATGGCGCCGGAGGCGCTGGCCGGCGGCCCTGCGGCCCTGCCGCGCCTCGCCTGCCTTTGCGCAGCGCTCTGCTACGCGGTGTCGTCGATCACCACCCGACGCTGCCCGCCCGTCGATCCGGTCCCGCTGGCCGCGTTCGCGCTTCTCGTTGGAGCAGCCGCCCTGATCCCCGCGATGTTGCTGAGCGAGGGGCTGCCCAAAACCGCGGGCGCCGTACCGATGGCGGCGATCGTCATCCTCGGCCTTGTGCCCACGGCGCTCGCGACGCTGATCCGGGTGCAGGTGATCCGCTCGGCGGGCCCGAGCTTCATGACGCTGACCAGTTATCAGGTTCCGCTCTGGTCATTCTTCTTCGGCGCGCTGGTGCTGGACGAGGCGCTGTCGCCGCGTTTCTTCGCGGCGCTGGGGCTCATCCTCTCCGGTCTGGTCTTGAGCCGGAAGCGGACCAGCTAGGCGCTGGCCCTCAGACCGCCGCCTGCACCGCCTCGACGATGCCGTCCACGACTTCGGCGAGAAGCGCCGCATCCTCGCATTCGGCCATCACCCGGATCAGCGGTTCGGTGCCGGACTTGCGGATCAGAAGACGGCCGGAACCGTTCAGACGCGCCTCGGCACCGGTGATCGCGGCCTGCACGGACGCGACAGAAAGGGGTTCTTTCCCAGCACCGTAGCGGACGTTCTTCAACAACTGCGGCACCGTCTCGAATTGCCGGACAAGCTCCGACGCGCGGCGCCCAGTCTCGGCCATCGCAGCGAGGAACTGGAGGCCCGCGATCAGCCCGTCGCCGGTCGTGGCATAGTCGGTCATGACGATATGGCCGGACTGCTCGCCGCCGAGGTTGAACCCGCCCTCGCGCATCCGCTCGACCACGTAGCGGTCGCCGACGGCGGTCCGTTCGAGCCGCAGCCCCCGCCCGACGAGGAAGCGTTCAAGCCCGAGATTGGACATCACCGTCGCCACCAGCGCGCCGCCCTTCAGCCTGTCGGCCTCGGCCCAGCGCGCGGCGAAAAGCGCCATGATCTGGTCGCCATCCGCCACCCGGCCGTTCTCGTCGAGGATCATCACCCGGTCCGCATCGCCGTCGAGGCAGATGCCGAGATCGGCGCCGTGGGCGACGACCGCCTCGGCGGCCGTCGCGGTGTGGGTCGAGCCGCATTTGTCGTTGATGTTGTGGCCATTCGGGGCGACGCCCACCGGGATCACGTCGGCGCCGAGTTCCCAGAGCACCTCGGGCGCGGCGCGGTAGGCCGCGCCGTTGGCGCAGTCGATCACCACCTTCATGCCCGAAAGCTGACCACGCGCGGGAAAGGTCGTCTTGGCATATTCGACATAGCGGCCGCGCCCGTCGTCGATCCGCTTCGCGCGGCCGATATTCTGCGGCTGCGCCGGCTCGATCGCGCCGGAAAGGATCCGCTCGATCTCCGCCTCCGCCTCGTCGGAAAGCTTGAAACCATCGGGGCCGAAGAACTTGATACCATTGTCATGGGCATGGTTGTGCGAGGCCGAGATCATGATGCCGAGATCGGCGCGCATGGACCGCGTCAGGTAGCCCACGGCAGGCGTCGGCACCGGGCCGAGGAGGAGAACGTTCATGCCGGTCGAGGTGAGGCCGGCGGTCAGCGCGTTCTCCAGCATGTAGCCCGAGAGCCGCGTGTCCTTGCCGATCACGACCCGGTGGCCATTCCGCCCGTCGGTGCGGAAGTAGCGCCCGGCCGCCGCGCCGAGTTTCAGCGCCATTTCGGCCGTCATCGGGTAGGAATTCGCCGTGCCGCGCACGCCATCGGTGCCGAAGATCTTCCTGCTCATGTTTCTTCTTCTCCAAGGGTCACGGCCTGCCAGAGCCGGAGCGCCTGTTTTGTCTCGACGATATCATGGACGCGGTGAATCTGCACACCCTGCGCCAGACCGGCCAGCATCACCGCGATGGTGCCCGGCCCGCGCCGGTCGGCCTCGGTCGCGGCACTGCCACCGCCGAGCGTACCGATGAAGCGCTTGCGCGACGCGCCGAGAAGGATCGGGCAACCCAGCCCGTGAAAGAGCGAGAGCCCCCGGATCAGCGCGAGGTTGTGGGCCACCGTCTTGCCGAACCCGATGCCCGGGTCGACGGCGATCCGCTCGCGCGGAATGCCGGCCGCCTCGGCGGCGGCGACACGTTTGGCAAGGAAGTCGTAGACGTCGAGCAGCACGTCGTCGTAGCGCGGATCGTCCTGCATCGTCGCCGGCGTGCCTTGCGCATGCATGAGGCAGACCGGAACGTTTCGCGATGCAGCCAGCTCCGCGAGGTCGGGATCGTAATTGAGGGCCGCGACATCGTTGACGATCGCAGCCCCCGCATCGAGCGCGGCCCGGGCCACCTCGGATTTCCGGGTGTCGATCGAGATCGGAGCGTCGAGGCCACCGGCCACCAGCGCGGCAATCACCGGCGCGGTACGCCGGATCTCATCCCCCTCAGGCACGTCGGCGGAGCCGGGCCGCGTGCTTTCGCCGCCGATATCGAGGATGTCGGCCCCTGCCGCGACCATCCCGCGCGCATGGGCGAGCGCCGCCGCCGGCGCATCGAAGCGGCCGCCATCAGAGAAACTGTCAGGGGTCACGTTGAGAATCCCCATGAGGCGCGGTGCGTCCAGAGTCAGGCCGGCAAAGGCCGGGCGCGGCAGCGACAGGCGCCGCAGGACCGTTTCGGGAACGTCGTCGACGGTGACGACCCGCGGTTTCTTGCCGCGTTCAAGCCGTTCCAGCCGGTCGAACCAGCACCAGCCCCCGGCAAGCCGGGGCGCCAGGGGCGGCCTGGCGGCGTCGGTCTGGGCGATGGGGCGGTAGTAGATCATGGTCGGGGTTTAGGACCGTCCGGGCGCGAAAGGCAAGCGTCCGGCATCACGCCCTTTCCACCGGCACGCGGCAAGCCGCCGGGACTGCAACATCGCCGTGAACGACCAGGGCGGTCGCGTCGAGGTCCTCGGCAAGCCAGGCGGCCAGCGTCGCCCCCGCCGTCGCCTCCGGTGCGCCGGCGGTATCGAGGACGATCTTCGATGGCGCCCAGACCACCGTCTGGCCCTGTTTCAACGCCCAGTCGAGTTCGGTCCGCGTGGCGACGACCGTCAGGCCCGGATGGCGCGCGGCAAGCGCCCAGGCGGCCTGCTCGATCTCCAGAAGATCGATCCGCCGTCGTGCCTCTGCCGTCGCGGCCTCGGGCCGGTCGGTCGGGGGGAGGTCGGGCACGATGACCGCCGGCCCGGCATCCCTAATTTCGGGCAGGTTGCCGGCGACGTCGAGGACGTGCACGACCGGACGCGGGGCGGCGGCGACCGTGGCAGGGGCGTCGGCGTCGGTCCGGCTCCGGACGATCTCGACACCCAGTGCCCCCGGCCCCCGGTCCAGCTTCTCGACCCGGAGGAACACCCGCAGCGGTTGCGGTTCGGCGAGGATCCGCGTCGCGATGCGTTCGGCGAGGGTTTCGAGAAGGTTGAGGCGCTCGGCCGCGAGTTCCGTGGCGATCGCCTCGGTGATCCGGTCATAGGAAAGGATGCGGTCGACATCGTCGCCCGCTTCCTCCTGGGGGGCGAGTTCCACGACCACGTTGAAGCGCAACCGCTGGGATTGGCCGCGCTCGACCTGAAAGGCACCGATGTCGGCCGACACGATGTGGTCGCGCAGGCTCAGCCGGTCGGGAGGGTGGGCGCCGGCCAGGGCGGCCGCCCGGTTTTCGAGCGGGCCGAGGGCCAGGCTTGCGTCTTCGGTCATGAATCGTTGCTCCGGCGGGGTCGCGGCATCATAGCGATGCGCTCCCGCTGCGGAAGTCCGAAGACGGCGCTTTCGCGCGCGACCGCGGCCTTGCCCGTTCCGGCCCCGCGCCATATCCCGGGGCCGGACGCCTCAGTTCATCGCGGTCTGGATCGGCGCGCGGTAGAAGATGTGCCGGCCGATCTTCGCGGTCAGTTCGAACCGCCGCGCCCAGGACGGCCGCACGGAGGGCGTGTGGAAATAGGTGGCCCCGTCGGTCAACTGGCGCGGCGCGCCATCCATCATCGCCCGGGCGATCTTGCGCGCCACGGACCAGGCGCCCTGCTCGCGGATACGGTCGGAATAGCCGTCACAGGTATAGGAGAACTGGCACCCCCGCCCGTTCGACTGGTTCACGACACCGCAGATCGTCCTGGGGAATTGCGGGCTCTCGACCCGGTTCAGGATCACTTCGGCGACCGCCGCCTGACCCTCGATGCCCTCGCCGCGCGCCTCGAAGTAAAGCGCGGTCGCGAGGCATTCGAATTCCGCGCCGCCTTGCGCGGCCGGCTGGCTGGCGAGCCAGACATTGTCATAGGCGATCTTGCCGCCCTTGGTTTTTGACTTTGCCGCCGGCGCCGGCGGTGTCATGATCGCTTCAAGACGCGCGCCGCTGACGGCGCCCAAAGCGGCTTTTTCTTGTCCCAGAAGGGCGGTCAGGTTCATCCCCACCGCCGCCGCCGGATCATTGGACTGGCTCACCGTCATCTCGGCACGCACGCCTCCGGCGAGGGCGAGGAGCATGACTATGCTCCCGGTCCAGCACTTCAGCACTGACATCGTTCTTTCCCGAATTATTTCGTCGAGCCACAGCCCCCCAAGGCTTTGACCGCGTCGGGATAGCCCAAACGACCTGCCCCGTCCACCCATGCGACATTTATGCAACAGTCAATCGGCATAGAGATGCCGATGTTTCCGAAACGGAAACCGGACCCCTTGACGGCGCAAACCGCTGACATCAGCGCAAGCTTTTGGGAATCAATGATCTTCTTTTCGAGGCCGCGGATCAACAAGCGCGAATTGCGCCGCAGCGAGTCGCGCGACCGGCACCCTGAAGGGCGAGCAGGAGACATAATCAAGGCCGACCCTGCGACAAAATGCAATAGATTCCGGGTTGCCGCCATGCTCGCCGCAGACCGAAAGCGTCACATCTGGTCGCATTTCGCGCCCGCGCGCGCTTCCAATGAGCAATAATTCGCCGACGCCGTCCTCGTCGAGAACGTGGAAAGGATCCTCTGGGTAGACTCCCTGCTGCACATAATCGCCCATGAAGCGACCGGCGTCGTCGCGTGACAGGCCATAGGTCATCTGGGTGAGGTCGTTCGTGCCGAAAGACAGGAACGCCGCCTGCTGGGCGATCTCTCCGGCGCGGAGGGCCGCGCGCGGGGTCTCGACCATCACGCCGAGCCGGTAATCGAAATTCGCGCCGGTATGGATCCGCACCGCCGCCGCCACCGCGTCGACGCGGGTCTTGATGAGTTCAACCTCGCGCTTGGCCGAGACGAGCGGGATCATCACCTCAGGCACGACGGCGGCGCCGCGCTTCGACGCCTCGACCGTCGCCTCGAAGATGGCGCGGGCCTGCATCTCGTAGATCTCGGGCACGGTGACGCCGATCCGTACGCCGCGCATCCCGAGCATCGGATTGAATTCGCTCAGCGCCTCGACCCGGCGCGTCACTTCCGAAAGCGGCCGGTCGAGTGCCTCGGCCAGTTCCCGCAAACCCTCGCGGTCCTGCGGCAGGAACTCGTGAAGGGGCGGATCGAAGAGACGGATGCAGACCGGAAGTCCGGCCATGATGTCGAAGAGCGCGATGAAATCCGCCCGCTGCATCGGCAGGAGCCGGTCGAGCGCGACCTTCCGGTCCTTCACGGTGTCGGCGAAGATCATTTCGCGCATCACCGTCAGCCGGTCCTCGTCGAAGAACATGTGCTCGGTGCGGCAGAGGCCGATGCCTTCCGCTTCGAACATGCGCGCGGTGCGGGCGTCGTCGGGCGTGTCGGCATTGGCGCGCACGCCGATGTCGCGGACATTGTCGGCCCAGTGAAGAAGCGTGCGAAACCATTCGTCGAGCGCGGGTTCCAGCATGTCTGCGGTGCCGGCCAGAACCTCGCCATTGGTGCCGTCGACCGTGATGACGTCGCCTTCGTGGAAAACGCGACCATCGCGAACCTTGAACGTCCTTTCCCGCGTATTCAGGCTGAGATCCGACGCGCCGACGATACAGGGAAGGCCAAGGCCCCTTGCAATCACGGCGGCGTGGCTGGTGATCCCGCCCCGTTCGGTGAGGACCGCCACGGCGGCATGCATGCCGCGGATATCCTCGGGCGCGGTTTCGCGGCGGACGAGAATGCAGCGCTCGTCGCGGGCGGCCGCGGCCTGCGCATCGGCAGAGGAAAAGACGACCTTTCCGGAGGCCGCGCCGGGGCTTGCCGCGATGCCGCGCGCCACGCGATCGCGCGGCAGGCGGGGATCGACCTGGGAATGCAGAAGCTCGGACAGGGCGCGCGGCTCGACCCGCAGGATCGCCTCCTCGCGGCTGATGATACTGTCCTTGGCCAGCGTCACGGCGATGCGAACCGCCGCGCGGGAGGACCGCTGCGTCTTCACCGCGTCTATGACCTTTAGCGCACCATTCTCCAGCGCGAATTCGATCACCATTTCCTCGCGAAGCCGCTCCCGGCAGGTCCGGCAATGGGCCTGAAGGGTCGCGAAGACCTCCGGCGCCGCTTCCTCCAGCGAATGGCCGCGCCTGTCCTTGACGAGATAGAGCGTTTCCTC
Source organism: Defluviimonas sp. SAOS-178_SWC (assembly GCF_039830135.1). Taxonomy (NCBI): domain Bacteria; kingdom Pseudomonadati; phylum Pseudomonadota; class Alphaproteobacteria; order Rhodobacterales; family Paracoccaceae; genus Albidovulum; species Defluviimonas sp. SAOS-178_SWC. The sequence goes on from NZ_CP156081.1 coordinate 2,811,972, forward strand.
GGCCTTCCGGTTGGCCGGGTTGAGGCCGCGGAAACGCCCTGTCACCTGCGGCGCGCCGGTCACCGGCTCCACGAGCTGGACCGTACCGGCCCCCGAAAGCCCCGGCCCTACCGCCTGCGCCATTTCCTGCACGATCAGGCCCAGCGCCGCCTCCGGCGGGGCGCCCTTCGCCTCGCGCAGGAGCCGCGCGGTCGTGCCTTCCCAGGCCCGCGCCATGGAGCGCAGCACCTCGCCGAGTTGCCTGGCGGGCGATTGCGGGAACTCCTCGTCCATCTCCGCCTCGTAGGCGGCAAGCGCGGCGGCGAGCGCTTCGGACGACGGTTCGGCGGTGAACATGTCGGGATCGAGCCGCGCGACATGGATCGCGTATGACTGCACGAACCCGAGATAGAGCGCGTTGGCGTGCGCCGCGCCATGGTCACGGGTCAGCGCGGCGTGCTTCGCCGCGTTCATCCCGACATTCAGCACGGTCCCCGGCCCGCCCCAGTCCGGGTTCGCGGGCGACGGCCGGATCGAGACGAGCGCGCCGTCAAAACCCGCCGCCAGCTTTTCGGTGTTGAGCATCTGGCCCGCCGCGATCAGTCGCACGGTCTCGCAGGGCAGCGCCACGGTCCGGGGCACCGGAAGGTCGATCCGGATCAGCCGTTGCAGGCATTTCGCCCGCCAGCCATGCCGCGCAGAGTCAATCGCCGCACTGGGCGTGATCTCGGTGAATTCGGCGAATTCGGCGTGTTTCTGCACTGCGGCGTTCCCTTGCTCGGCGGCAGAATACGCGCCTGCCGATTCTGCGCAAGGGAAAGCGGCTGCCTCCGACGCTTGCGTGGCGGGCCGGCTTGGGCCATGACTGACCGGAAGACCAGGGAGCAAGGAATGGCACTGCCGGGGCGACAACAGATGAAGTACTGGGGCATCGCCGCGGCGCTGTTCTTCGCGGTGCTCTGGGGGCTCGGGAATGTCATCCTGCCCTTCCTCGTGGGCGGCGCCATCGCCTACTTCCTCGACCCCATTGCCGACCGCCTGGAACGCGCCGGTTTGAGCCGGACGGCGGCGACATCGGTCATCTCGATCATCGCGCTCTTCATCTTCATCCTGCTCGCGTTGCTCATCGTGCCGATGCTGGTGCGCCAGCTCATTCAGCTGGTGAACGCGGCGCCGACAATCTTCGGCGAATTGCAATCCTTCCTGACCGCCAAATTCCCCTCGATCATGGATCAGCAGAGCGTCGTGCGCGAAACTCTGGCCTCCATCGGCAAGACGATCCAGTCCAGGGGCGGAGAGTTGGCGAGCGGGCTTCTCTCCTCGGCTTTGTCGGTGATCAATGCGATCGTGTTCGTCGTCGTCGTCCCGGTCGTGGCCTTCTACCTGCTGCTCGACTGGGACAACATGGTCGCGAAGATCGACAGCTGGCTGCCGCTTGATCATCGCGACATGGTCCGCACGCTCGCGCGCGACATCGACCGGGTCCTGGCCGGCTTCGTGAGGGGGCAGGTTTCGGTGTGCCTGATCCTCGGCACGTTCTATTCGGTGTCGTTGATGGTGGCGGGACTCGATTTCGGGCTGATCGTCGGGGCCATAGCGGGGCTCATCACCTTCATTCCTTACGTCGGCGCGCTGATCGGCGGGGCGCTCGCCATCGGCCTCGCCTTCTTCCAGTTCTGGGGCGACTGGGTGCAGATCGGCATCATCGCCGGCATCTTCGCCATCGGCCAGTTCCTCGAAGGCAATATCATCACGCCGAAGCTGGTCGGCAATTCGGTCGGACTGCACCCGGTCTGGCTGCTGTTCGCCCTGTCGGCCTTCGGTACGCTTTTCGGCTTCGTCGGCATGCTCGTCGCGGTGCCGGTCGCGGCCGCGATCGGCGTCCTGACCCGGTTCGCCATCTCGCAATACCTCGACAGCCGCCTCTACCGGGGCCTGTCGACGGAGGACGAGGCCTGACATGCCACGCCAGCTGACCTTCGACCTGCCGGTGCGACCCGCACTGGGGCGCGAGGATTTCTTCGTTTCGCCATCGAACGCGGAGGCCGTCGCGATGATCGACGCGCCGACCCTCTGGCCCGGGCGGAAACTCCTGCTGATCGGTCCCGAAGGGGCGGGCAAGAGCCATCTCGCCGAGGTCTTTGCCCAGGAGCGGCGGGCGATGATCGTGGCGGGGGGCGATCTTTTTTATCTCTTCGATATCGAAAAATTGCCGGACGCCGTCGTCGTCGAGGATGCCGAGAAGGTGGCGGGACGGCACGAGGAGACGCTTTTTCACCTCCACAACCGCATGGCCGAGACCGGGGGGCTTCTTCTGCTGACGGCAGGCGGGGCGCCGGGCGAATGGGGATTGCGGCTGCCCGACCTTCTGTCGCGGATGCAGGGCACCGCCGTTGCGAAGCTCAACCCGCCCGACGACGCGCTGCTCGGCGCCGTGCTCGTCAAGCTCTTCGCCGACCGCCAGATCTCCGTCGCGCCCACGCTCATCGACTGGCTCCTGCCGCGAATGGATCGTTCTTTCGCGGCCGCCCGCAGGCTTGTCGCCGAACTGGACGCGCGGGCGCTGGCCAAGGGCGGCGCCGTGACGCGGGCGCTGGCCGCCGAGGTTCTGGACAGCGCCCGCCCGGACGCGCCATGATGCCCGGGCCCGCGACATAAAACTGTTACGAATTGGGACCGATAAGCCGCTTATGACCCAGGCAGATTTCCTCAAGGCCCCCTTCCCCGCCCCCGTGACCCTTCCCGAGGCGGAGATCACCGGCGCGCATCGGTTCTTCAACCGCGAAATGAGCTGGCTCGCCTTCAACTGGCGCGTCCTTGACGAGGCGCGCAACCCGCGCGTGCCGCTTCTGGAACGGGTGCGGTTCCTGTCGATCTCGGCCACGAATCTCGACGAATTCTATACCGTCCGTGTCGCGGGCCTGCGCGAGCTTGTGCGCGAGGGCAACGCGATGCCTTCCGACGACGGGCTCAGCCCGGCCGCGCAGCTCAAGCTCATCAACGACGACGCGCGGCGGCTGATGCAGATGCAACAGACCGTCTGGAACAAGCTCAAGCGCGAGATGGAGGCGGCGGGGATCACCCTCCTCACCCGCTCGAAGCTTACCAAGCGCGATGACGAGTTCCTTGCCGACTACTTCCTCAACCGGGTGTTTCCGGTGCTGTCGCCGCTGGCCATCGACCCGGCCCACCCGTTCCCGTTCATCCCCAATACCGGCTTCTGCCTCGCGCTGGAGCTTGAGCGCTCGACGGACCGGCGCCGCCTTCAGGCGCTTCTGCCGATCCCGCAGCAGATCGCCCGGTTCGTGGCCCTGCCCGGCGGCAAGCGCTTCCTGCCGATGGAGGAGTTGCTTCTTCTTCATCTCGGCTCGCTTTTTCCCGGCTACCGCGATACCGGCCACTGCACGTTCCGCGTGCTCCGTGACAGTGACCTCGAGGTCGAGGACGAGGCCGAAGACCTCGTGCGGGAATTCGAGACGGCTCTGAAACGCCGGCGCCGGGGGCAGGTGATCCGCATGAAGATCACCGTTGGGGCGCCCGAGGGGTTGCGCGCGCTGATCATGGACGAGCTTGGTGTCACCCCCGACGAGGTGGTCGAGGTCAAGGGCATGGTCGGGATGGCCGACCTCAAGGAACTGGTCCTCGACAGCCGCCGCGATCTGCAATGGCCCGCCTTCACGCCCCGCGTGCCCGAACGGGTGCAGGACCATGACGGCGACATGTTCGCGGCGATCCGGCAGAAGGACATGCTGCTGCATCACCCTTACGAGACCTTCGACATGGTGATCCGTTTCCTGACCCAGGCGGCGGCGGATCCGAACGTGCTGGCGATCAAGCAGACGCTCTACCGCACCTCGCAGGACAGCCCCATCGTCTCGGCGCTTTGCGAGGCGGCGGAGGCCGGGAAATCGGTCACGGCGCTGGTGGAACTGAAGGCCCGCTTCGACGAGGCCGCGAATATCCGCCAGTCGCGGCGGCTTGAACGCGCCGGCGCCCACGTCGTCTACGGCTTCATCAACTACAAGACCCATGCCAAGATCTCGACCGTTGTCCGGCGCGAGGGCGAGGCCCTCGTCACCTACACGCATTACGGCACCGGCAACTATCACCCGATCACCGCGCGGATCTACACCGACCTCAGCTTCTTCACCTGCGACCCGGCCCTTGGCCGCGACGCAACCAAGGTCTTCAACTACCTCTCGGGTTACGTTCAGCCGGAAGGCCTGGAGAATATCGCGATCTCCCCCATTTCGTTGAAACAGCGCCTGCTGGACCTGATCGAGGCCGAGGCGGAGCATGCCCGCGCCGGCAAGCCGGCCGAAATCTGGGCCAAGATGAACTCGGTGATAGAGCCCGACGTGATCGACGCGCTTTACGCCGCAAGCCAGGCCGGGGTGAAGATCCAGCTCGTCGTGCGCGGCATTTGCGGCCTCCGCCCCGGCATCAAGGGCCTGAGCGAGAATATCCGGGTGAAGTCCATCGTCGGCCGCTTCCTCGAACACAGCCGCATCGTCTGTTTCGGCAACGGCCATGGCCTGCCCTCGAAAAAGGCGCGGGTCTTCATCTCGTCCGCCGACTGGATGGGCCGGAACCTGTCGCGCCGCGTGGAAACGCTGGTCGAGATCAGGAACGACACCGTGAAGGCGCAGATCGTCAGCCAGATCATGGCCGCGAACCTCGCCGACGAGGCGCAGAGCTGGGTTCTCGGCCCCGGCGGGCGCTATGTCCGCGACCTGCCCGAAGGGCGCGACGATCTTTTCAATTGTCACCGCTTCTTCATGGAGAACCCCTCGCTGTCCGGGCGCGGCTCGGCGGGCGCCAAGGACGTACCGAAGCTTGCCCATACGATGGACTAAAGAGTAAAGCGTGGGACGGAGCCGCGAATCCCGAAAGCGCCGGAGGGCAGAAGCCATGGACGCGAAGAGCGAAACGCATGGCGACGAGTGGGGCCCTTTCGGCCGGCCGCTGTTCGACGATCCGTCGGCGCGGGCGCTGGAGCGGGTGGGCGTGGTCGATGTCGGCTCGAACTCCGTGCGCCTTGTCGTCTTTGACGGCGCGGCGCGAAGCCCCGCCTATTTCTACAACGAAAAGGTCATGGCCGGCCTCGGCCAGGGCCTGGCGCAGACCGGCAAGCTCAACCCGCAAGGCCGCATCCGGGCGATCGACGCGCTGAAACGCTTCGCGGCGCTGGCGAAGGGCATGAACCTGCCGCCCCTGACCTGCGTCGCGACGGCCGCGGTGCGCGAGGCCGAGGACGGGCCGGCGTTTCGGGCCGAGGTGGAGCGTGAGACGGGCCTCAAGCTCTGGGTCATCGACGGCCCGGAAGAGGCGCGGCTCTCGGCGCAGGGCGTGCTTCTGGGCTGGCCCGAGGCCGAGGGACTCGTCTGCGACATCGGCGGCAACTCGATGGAGTTGGCCGAAGTGTCCGGCGGCAAGGTCGGCCGCCGCGTGACCTCACCGCTCGGACCGTTCCGGCTCCAGCAGGTGCCGGGCGGCAAGAAGGGCCTGGCGGCTTACATTCGCGAGACGATGGAAAAGCTCGCCGCCGAGATCGGCACCGGACATGAACGCATCTACCTTGTCGGAGGGTCGTGGCGGGCCATCGCGCGGCTCGACATGGAGCGGCGGAAATACCCTATGACGGTTCTGCACGAATACCGGATGGGGCCGCAATCGGCATTGCAGACCGTGAACTGGATCGCCGAGAACGATATCGACGCGCTCAGGGCCCGGACCGGCACGTCGGCGGCGCGGATGGACCTCGTGCCCCTGGCCAGTCAGGTGTTGCGGCAACTCGTCCTGACCTTCCGCCCGAAGGAGATCGACGTCTCGTCCTACGGTATCCGGGAGGGGCTGCTCTACGAACAGATGCCCGAACGGCTCAGGATGCGCGACCCTCTGATCGAGGCCTGCCGCTATGCCGAACGGACGATGGCGCGGATGCCGGGCTTCGGCAAGAAACTCTACGCCTTCATCCTGCCCCTCTTCCGCGCCGCGAGCGAGGAGCGGTTGAGGATCGTGAGGGCCGCCTGCCTATTGCACGACACGACCTGGCGCGCGCATCCCGATTATCGGGCGGAGGTCTGCTTCGACAACGCGACCCGCGCCAACCTTGGCGGGCTCAGCCATCCCGAACGGGTGTTTCTTGGCCTCGCCCTGTTGCACCGCTACAAGAATTCGCGTGCCGGGTCGCGGCTGGAACCCCTCTTCGCGCTGTTGAACGACCATCAGATCCAGGACGCCGAGGTGCTCGGCAAGGCGATGCGCTTCGGCGCGATGTTCGCGGTGAAATCGCCGGAGGAAGCCGGGGAACTGGTGTGGCGGCCGAAGAAGAAGGTGCTGGAACTGCGGCTCAATTCCAAAAGCGAGGCGCTGTTCGGCGAAGTCGCGCAGGCTCGTTTCAAGTCACTCGCGGACGCGCTCGGTGCCGAAACGAAGGTGACGCTCGTCCGCGTGTGAACGCGCTGCGCCGCGTGTCGGGGGGCACCCCTGCCCGGTCAGATCTCGATCTCCTCGCCCGGCTTCGGTGCGGCCAGTTCGTCGGGGGTTTTCCGACGGATGATGATGTCGCCATTCGGCAGCATCTCGGGCGCATGATAATTGCGGATGTCGCCGATCATCTCGACAAGCTGGCCGAGCGCCGGCCCCATCTCGTCCATCGCCTCGCCGAAATCCTTCTGGAGATCCTTGAGCGTCGGCTCGACCTCGTCAATCATCGACCGGAGGATGATCTTCGCGCCCTCTTCCAGAAGACTGAACCCGTCCTCGGGCGTAGCTTCCTTGTCCTGCGCAACGGCGGGAAGACCAACGATGACCATAACGGCGAAGGCGGATGCGATCCGTTTCATGCGCTCAATATAGACCCCCGGACCGATTTTTTACAGGGCGCGGTCAGAGATCTATATCAATCGTGACCGGGAAATGGTCCGACGCGGTCAGCAACGCCTCGCGCAGTTCCGGCACGCGGTAGCAGCCCTGATCATCGAACGGGTGCCAGATCCGCCACTTCGGCGCCTTCGCCCTCAGATCGGGCGAGACCATGATGTAGTCGAGAAGGGCGGAGAAATACTGCCCCTTGTCATCGAGATAGAACCGCGCCGTCGACGGCATGGCAGCCAGTTTCTTGCCGAACGCCACGCGCGCGTGCGGATCGAACAGCCGCGTCGGGCGCGGCTCGTCCCAGCCAAGGACGATCTCAACCCCTGACCGCCCGAAGAGCTTTTCGTATTCGTCAAGGCCCGGACCGTCGTTGAAATCGCCCATCACCATCAGGCTTTCGCCCGCGTTCAGATGCTCCAGCACCCGCTCCCGCAGCCAGATGCATTGCGCAAGCTGCTTCCGGCGGTTCTCGATCGCGAGGCGTTTGATCTGCGCCTCGGTGTTCGCGCCATGCGGGGCCTTCGACTTGATGTGAACGCCGATCATCCGGAAATCGACGCCGCCGGCCGTGCGCGCGGCGATCTCCAGCGGCGGCTTGGAAAACCGCACCGTGTCCAGCGTCGCGTCGATGTCGAGGTCGATCCTGTAGCTGCCGTCGAAGCGCGGGCTTGCCATCCCATCGACCGGCTGATCCGGCAGGCCGATCGGATCATGCACGGCCGACAGTTTGTCGGGATCGTAGAGCAGTGCGATTTCCTGCTGGGTTTCATTCTCGTAGCCGATCAGCGCGCGTCGCGTGCGAAGCTCATAACGCTCCGCGAAGGCCTCAAGCATCTCGGTCGTCTTGTGCCGGCGGTTGTTGTCGGGCGCCTCGATGATCATCACCGCATCGGCGTCCATCGCGGTGAAGACGATGGCAATCGCGGCCAGCTGGTCGGCCCGCGTCACGTTGTAGCGCGCCGACCATCCGCCATCCTCCAGAAGCGCGCCCTTGCGGTCGAAGAGATTGTTGAACCATTCGACGTTATAAGTGGCGATGCGCATGGGCTCAGGCCGCCTCCTTGGCCTGGATCTCCTCCCACGCCCGGTTCACGTCGATCAGCCGCTGTTCGGCGAGCTTCAGCGCCTCTTCCGGAAGGCCGCGCGCGCGCATCCGGTCGGGATGGCTGTCGCGCACCGCTTGCCGCCAGGCCGTGCGCACATCCGCGATGGGCGCGTCATGCGGAACCCGCAGCACCTCGTAGGGATCCCTCGGCGCGTCCGGCACGAAGCGGATCAGCAGAGAGCGGAAGCAGCGGTCGTCCACCCCGAAGATCCGCGCCACCTCACGCAGGAACGTGTCCTCGTGGGGGTGAAAGTCGCCATCCGCCATCGCGATGTGGAACAGCCCCTCCATCAGGTCGACAAGGACCGGATCGCCGGGCCCGAGCATCGCGGCGATCTTGCGGGCATAGAGATCGAACCCGGCCACGTCCTGACGGGCGAGATTGAAGATCCGGGCAGCGTTGCCCTCCTCCTCAGGCGCGATCGCGAAGACCTCGCGGAAGGCGGTGACCTCGTCGCGGGTCACCTGCCCGTCGGCCTTGGCCATCTTGGCGCCCAGCGCGATCACGGCGATGGTGAAGCCGACCGAGCGTTCCGGCGGTGTCTTCAGCCGGTCGAACACGGATGAGAGCCCCTCGCCCTTGGCGAGGGCGGAAAGTGCGTCGGCGATGCGGGTCCAGATCGACATAGACCCACACTAGCCGCAGCGCAGCGACATGTCAGCGGGGCAGAACGTCTCGGAAACGAAGATCACCGAAAGGTCATCCGAGGCGCTTCATCATCAGGACGAGGTCGAGCCAGCGGCCGAATTTCCGCCCCGCCTCGGGATAGCGGAACTCCGTGTCGAACCCCATCCGGCGGTGGAAGGCGATGCCGGCCTCGTTTTCCCCCGACACCCCTGCAAAGAGTGTGTGGGCCCCGCCCGCCCGCGCATGATCCTCGATCCGCGCCATCAGCGCGCGGCCAGCCCCCTTGCCCCAGAGGTCGGGGGCGAGGAGGATGGTGTGCTCCATCGCATGGGCATAGCCCGGCCCGCCCCTGAACTGGTCGTAGGTGGCAAAGCCCACCGCGTCGCCGACACGCGCCACGAAGAACTCGCGCCCGGCCCGGCGGCGCTCCGCGATCATGGCGCGCAGGCTTTCGGGGGTCTTTTCGAGATTGGTGAAGGTGATCGTCGTGTCGCGGATGATCCGGTTCCACTGGGCGACGAGCGGGTCGATATCGGCCTCTTCGGCGGGACGCAGGATCATCCCAGGCGCCTTTCCCCGTGGGGCGTCGCGATGGTCGCGCGCAGTGCCGGTTCGCCCGGAACGACGATCAGGCGCGGATCGGAGAGCGGCAGCGCCGCGCGGAGCGCCGCCGCGTCGGGATGCGCAACCTCCAGGCGGAGAAGCCGGCAGCCGACATCTGGCAACGCGGCTGCCGGGTGAAGGTTTCCCCGCCATTCGATGAGCGCCGGAAAGGCGTCGTCGAAGGGCAGGCAACCATCGTCCGGCACCCCCATGCGCCAGCGATAGGGGCCGCGTTCGAGATCGACCGCCCGTCCCGCCCCGTCTGGTGCCATGGCGAGCACGGCGTCAAGATCGTCAACGCGGACGATCCAGTTCGAAAGCCGGGGCGCGCCCGAAAACCGGTCGAGCCGGAACCAGCGCGGATGCGGCGGCGGCGGAGCGGCGGGGTCGACGGCGATCACTTCGAGATATTCACCGGCGCCGAGGCCCAGAAGCCGGTTGTGGGTGCCCATGAAGGGATGCACACCGCCCACGCCCACGGCGACACCCAGCGCGTCCTCGATGGCGGCCGCGCCGTCTTCCAGCGTCGCGGCCGAAACCGCCAGATGATCGAATGCCGCCATAAACCCTCGCCCGGACGGGCGCATCCTAGAGCGGCGCGAATTTCCCGCAAGCGGGGAAAAGCGCCGGCCCTCGTGTTGACATCCCCCGGCCCGGCCCCATCTTGGACCAAACATAACGAAAACAATCGGGATATCGGATGACCCTTGTGCGCGCCCTCGACCGCTTTTTTCGCCACGACGCCGCAGGAGGCGTCCTTCTCATGGCGGCGGCGCTCCTGGCGCTGATCGTTGCCAATTCCGGGCTTTCGGACGGCTATCACGCCCTGCTCCTCAAGAAATTCTCCATCCTCCTCGACGGCGAGGGCCTGTCGAAACCGCTGATCCTCTGGATCAACGACGGTCTCATGGCGGTCTTCTTCTTCCTCATCGGGCTTGAGCTGAAGCGCGAGATGTTGGAGGGCAAACTCAAGAGCCCCTCGGACGTCATGTTGCCGGGCATGGCCGCGCTCGGCGGCATGGTGGCGCCGGCCCTCGTCTATCTTGTGCTGAACTGGACCGACCCGGTGACGCGCGGCGGCTGGGCGATCCCGGCGGCCACTGACATCGCCTTCGCAGTGGGCGTGTTGGCGCTTCTGGGCAAGCGGGTTCCGGCGGCGCTCAAGATCTTCCTTCTGACGCTTGCGATCCTCGACGACCTCGGCGCGATCCTCATCATCGCGCTCTTCTACACCAAGGACCTGCACCTCGATTACCTCTTCCTCGCGCTCGCCCCCCTGGCCGGCCTCTACCTTTTGAACCGGGCCGGGGCGCACCGGATCGCGCCCTTCGTGCTTCTGGGGACGGTGCTTTGGGTTCTGGTCCTGAAATCGGGCGTCCACGCAACGCTCGCGGGCGTGGTCACCGCCTTCTTCGTGCCGCTGAAGGACAAGTACGGAAAGTCGCCGCTGCACGGACTGGAACACGCACTGTCGCCTTACGTCCTCTTCCTCATCGTGCCGGTCTTCGCCTTCGCCAATGCCGGCGTGGTGTTGAAGGGCCTGACCTTTTCCGACCTCTTCGCGCCGTTGCCCCTCGGCATCGCGGCGGGTCTGGTGATCGGCAAGCAGGCCGGGGTCTTCGGCATGACCTGGCTGATCGTCAAGGCGGGCTGGGCGCGGCTGCCCTACGCTGTGACCTGGGCCCATATCTACGGCCTCGCCTGCCTTGCCGGGATCGGCTTTACCATGTCGCTTTTCATCGGCGGGCTGAGTTTCGACGATCAGGCCCATATGAACGCCGTCCGGCTCGGCGTGCTGGCGGGATCCGCGATCTCGGCACTGATCGGCTACAGCGTCCTCTTGTTCAACGCCAAGCCGGTCGAGACCAAAGAGCCGCACCCGGCCCCGGCCATCCATAACTGAGCCTAGAGGAAACGTCGCGGCGGTCGGGCCTCAACCGTCCGGCCGCGACCCGTTTCGCCACGGAGCCAGCAGAGCGGCGACCGCCGCGCTGTTCGGCGTGGCGATGCCAAGCTCCCGGCCCATCCGCGCGACCGCGCCGCAGATCCGGTCCACCTCGATCGGCTTGCCGAGTTCGAGGTCATGCGCGGTCGAGGATCGCGCGTCGTCCGGAAGGCGCGCCCAGAGGCGCATCGTCTCGTCCACCGCATCGGGCGGCAGGTCGACACCCCGCGCCCGCCCGACGGCGTCAACCTCTTCGACCAGTCCGCGGGAGAAGGCCAGAAGCTCCGGATTCTGCCGGATCTCGCGGAACCGGCAGCGCGCGGCCGCCGTCGATCCGCTCACCGCGTTGAAAAGCAGGAACTTGCGCCAGAGATCCACCGTTACATCGCCGCATTCGGGCACCTTGATCCCCGCCTCACGGAACGCCTCGATCACCGCGCGGACACGCGGCGAGGACTGGCCGCCCCGGTGATCTCCGATCGTGAAGCTGTTCGCGCCGCCATATTGGGTCACGACACCGGGCGCCGTGATGTTGGAGAAGATCCGCGCCACGCCGATGAGTGTGTTGTCGGCCCCGAACGCGCCGGCCAAAAGATCGGGCGCATCGACGCCGTTCTGGAACGGCAGCACGAGGGTATCTGCACGCGCATACGGCCGATAGAGGTCGATCATGGCGGGCAGATCCTGTCCCTTCACGGCGAAGACGGCCAGATCGGCGGGCGGCAGCGCGGCAAGATCGTCGCTCGCTGCCGCGGGATGCACGACGGTGTCGGCGCCGTCCTCGACCAGGGTAAGCCCGTTGCGCCGGATCGCCGCAAGATGCGCGCCCCGCGCGAGGAGCGAGACGGAGTATCCGGCGGGGATCAGCCTGGCCGCAAGATATCCGCCGATCCCGCCCGTGCCGAGCATCAGGATGTTCATCGTTCGCCCCCTTTTCGGATGTCGATCCATGCGATCACGGATCGACGTAGTGCATTCAAGCCGCCCGCGCCTCGCGAATGAGGCGCAGGATATCCTTCGCGGCTTCGGGGATGTTGGTCCCCGGCCCGAAGATCGCCTTGACCCCGGCCTTCTTGAGGAACGCGTAATCCTGCTGCGGGATGACGCCGCCGCAGATGACGAGGATATCGCCCGCCCCCTTCTCCTTCAGCGCCGCGATCAGCTTCGGCGCCAGCGTCTTGTGCCCCGCCGCCTGCGAGGAGATGCCGATGACATGCACGTCGTTGTCGACGGCGTCCTGCGCCGCCTCTTCCGGCGTCTGGAACAGCGGCCCAACATCGACGTCGAAGCCGATATCGGCGAAGGCGGTCGCGATCACCTTGGCGCCGCGATCGTGGCCGTCCTGCCCCATCTTGACGACGAGCATCCGGGGCCGCCGCCCCTCCTCCTCAGCGAAGGCTTCCACGTCCTTCTGGATCGCCGCGAAGCCCTCGTCGCCTTCATAGGCCGCGCCGTAGACGCCGGCGAGCGTCTTCACCTCGGCCCGGTGACGGCCGAACACCTTTTCCATCGCCATGCTGATCTCTCCTACGCTCGCCCGTGCCCGCGCCGCCTCGACCGCCGCTTCAAGAAGATTGCCGCCGTCCCTCGCGCGGCGTTCCAGTTCTGCCAGTGCCGCCTCGCATTTAGCGGTGTCACGCCTGGCGCGGATCTTTTCCAGCCGCGCCACCTGCGCGTCGCGAACCTTCATGTTGTCGACATCGAGGATGTCGATCTGGTCTTCCTTGGTCGGGCGGTACTTGTTCACCCCGACGACGACCTCGTCGCCCCGGTCGATCATCGCCTGACGCTTTGCTGCGGATTCCTCGATGCGGAGCTTCGGCATGCCGGAGGCAACGGCCTTGGTCATCCCGCCCATCGCCTCGACCTCCTCGATCAGCGCCCAGGCCTTGTCGGCCAGTTCCGCCGTCAGGCTTTCGACATAGTAGGACCCCGCCAACGGATCGACGACATGGGTGATCCCGGTCTCTTCCTGCAAGATCAACTGCGTGTTCCGCGCGATCCGCGCCGAGAACTCGGTCGGCAGCGCGATCGCCTCGTCGAGCGCGTTGGTGTGGAGCGACTGTGTGCCCCCGAGTGCCGCCGCCATCGCCTCGTAAGCGGTGCGGATGACGTTGTTGTAGGGGTCCTGCTCTTGCAGGCTGACGCCCGAGGTCTGGCAATGGGTGCGCAGCATCATCGAGCCCGGCTTCTTCGGATTGAACTCCGACATGATCCGGTGCCAGAGCAACCGCGCGGCGCGGAGCTTCGCGGCCTCCATGAAGAAGTTCATGCCGATGGCAAAGAAGAACGACAGCCGCCCGGCGAAGGCGTCCACGTCCATGCCGCGCGCGAGGGCGGCGCGAACGTATTCGCGCCCGTCGGCGAGTGTATAAGCCAGTTCCTGCACGAGGTTCGCGCCCGCCTCCTGCATGTGGTAGCCGGAGATCGAGATCGAGTTGAACTTCGGCATCTCGGCCGAGGTGTATTCGATGATGTCGGCAACGATCCGCATCGACGGTTCGGGCGGATAGACATAGGTGTTCCGCACCATGAATTCCTTGAGGATGTCATTCTGGATCGTGCCCGACAGTAGGCTCCGGTCCACCCCCTGCTCCTCGCCCGCGACGATGAAACTCGCGAGGATCGGAATCACCGCGCCGTTCATCGTCATGGAAACGCTGATCTTTTCGAGGGGAATGCCGTCAAAGAGGATCTTCATGTCCTCGACGCTGTCGATCGCCACGCCCGCCTTGCCGACATCGCCGACGACGCGCGGGTGGTCGCTGTCATAGCCCCGGTGGGTGGCGAGGTCGAAGGCGACCGAGACGCCCTGCTGACCGGCGGCGAGGTTCTTGCGGTAGAAGGCGTTCGATTCCTCGGCCGTGGAGAAGCCGGCATATTGACGGATCGTCCAGGGCCGTCCGGCATACATCGTCGCCTTGACCCCGCGCGTGAAGGGCGCGAGGCCGGGGACGGACCCCATATGGGCAAGGCTTTCCGTGTCCGCCTCGGTGTAAAGCGGTTTGACCGGGATTCCTTCGAGCGTGTCCCACGTCAACGTCTCGGGCGACCGCCCCTTCAGCTCCTTCTCCGCCAGCTGTGTCCACGCCGCCATCTTGTCCGTCATCGCATCATCCTTTCGTCGCGGCCGGTGGGTTCGTCGAACTTTCCGGCATAAGTCTTTGGCAATCCGTTCATTCCGCCTATATCTTGGGGAAAGGAGAGCCGATGAAATTTCTTGCCGCCCTCATCCTGTCCGGCCTTGTCGCCACCGTCGCGGAGGCGCAAGCCGCAGAGACCCCGGTGCTGGAGCCGATTCCGGCCGCCGGGGTGGAGTTGGACGATTTTCTGTGGCTGAAGCGCCCCATCGTCGTCTTCGCCGACAGCCCGAACGATCCCGCCTTCCAGCGCCAGCTTCTCAATCTTGCCGAAGATCCCGGCGAGCTCATCAAACGCGACGTGGTGATCCTGATCGACGCAGACCCCAAGACCCCGTCCGAGGCACGCGAAACCCTGCGCCCGCGCGGCTTCTCCATGGTGCTTCTCGACAAGGACGGCGCGGTGAAGCTCCGCAAGCCCCTGCCCTGGAGCGTGCGCGAGATCGTGCATGCAATCGACAAGTTCCCCCTGAGGCAGCAGGAGATCCTTGACCAGCGCGCCCTGCGGTAGCGCCTGGGGGCCGGGCACCGGGTCACACCCGCACCTCCGGTTCCAACACCAGAATGGCGTCTTTCGGCAAGGTCGGCGCGAACTCTTCCAGCTTCGCGCGCATTTCAGGGGCGTAGGCCGGGTCGGTCGCATAAAGTGCCACGACCCAGTCGCCCAGCGCGCCGCGCGGATTTTCCATCCGCAGTTCACCGACGCGCACCCAGTCCGGCCCGACCGCCGAAGCGAACCACTTGTCGTAGATCAGCGCGGCCTGGACGGCGTGGGCGGCCGCCAGAGGTCCGGCCCAGCCTGGCGCGGGCGGCACGGGGCCGAAGCGGATCTTGCGCGCCTCGGCCGAACCGAGCCCCCAGATATCGAGCACATAGTTAGGATTGCTCCAGGACACCCGGCCGAGATCGTTCACCGCGACAGGCACCTTCAGGTAATCCTGCACCAGTCGCCCCATCTGCGCCTGCTGCAAGTAAATTGCCCGGGTGTTCCAGCCATAGGGCCCCCAAAGCGTGGGAAGGTAGGCAAGCCCTGCCGCGAGGCCAGCTACCAACGCGATCGTATGCATTGCGCCGCGGCGCGTGCCGTCAACGGCCGTCGCAGCCAGAAGCAGCACCCCGACGAGGCATGCCAGAACGTAGGGTTCATACCTGTGCATCCAGCCGATCTGGCCGAGGACCAGATGCCCGGCGGCGCTGATCCAGGCGACCGCCAGGACCCAGCCGGTCGCCCCTCGCCGCAAGCCGGGAAAGGCGATGAACATGCCGAGGCTCGCGACAAGCAGAGCGGCCATGATCATGCCCGCAGGCTTGGAGAGATTGACCAGAACCCCAACGACGACGCGCAGCGCGATCCCGCCTTCGGGATCAAGCCCCGCCGTCTTGGCCAGAACCGAACTTGGCAGCGGATCGAGGCCCAGTCCGATCAGGAACAGGCTGAAGGCAACCACGCAGCCGACAGCGCCGACAGCAATCAGCGCCCCCGCCCGCCGCTCTCGGTTCAGGGCCAGTGCGACGGCGGTCGTGAGCGCCAGTGCGAGCCCCTCGTACCGCAGAAGCGGGGCGGCGATCGCCGCCGCGACGAACCAGACCGCGACGCCGCGTCCCGTCATTACCTGCCAGAGGCCGAGAACGATCATCAGGCTCGCAAGCATATGCGGCGCGGCCTCCATCCCGGTATAGCCGACGCCCGACATGTTCAGGTAGATCGGACCCGCCGCGGCCGAGATTGTGCCCAATTTTCCCGAGAGGCCCGCTTCCGCCACGATCCGCCCCCAGACCCAACCGCAGCCGGCGACCGCGAGCGCGTTCCAGAAAAGCGGCAGCAAGCGCTGGAACTCCGTATCCGGAAACGGCACCAGCAGGAACGGATAGAGGATCGACGAGGCCGCAGAGGCCGCCTCCCCCGCATTCACACCATAGGTGCCATGGGCGATGTTCGAGGCCATTGCGAGGTGGATATAGACATCGTCGAGCGGGTATTCGAAAACCCCGGCGCGCAGAAAAGCCAGCACCTCGAGGCCGACAAGACCCGCGAGCGCCGCGATCAGCCCGAAGAGGGGATAGGCTGGGGGCTTCGCCGCCGTCATCTCACTCGAACTCCATGATCACGTCGTCGACCTTGAGGCTCGCCCCCGCCGACGCCGCGATCTTCTTGATGACGCCCTTCTTCTCGGCGCGCAGGATGTTCTCCATCTTCATCGCCTCGACGGTGGCGAGCGCCTGGCCTTCCTGCACTTCCTGCCCCTCCTCGACGCTGATCTTCACGATCAGGCCCGGCATCGGGCACAGGAGGAATTTCGACGTGTCGGGCGGCAGTTTCTCCGGCATCAGCCGGCCAAGCTCGGCCTGGCGCGGGGTCCGGACATGGACCTTGAGGTCGGCGCCGCGGGTGCGGATGCGGAAGCCGGACGGGATCTTGCCGACCTTCAGCACGACCGGTTCCCCGTCCACGTCGAGCCGCGCGAGCGTCTGGCCCGGCGTCCAGTCCGAGGTCACGCGGTGGCTGGTGCCGTCGTCGAAATGCACCGTTGCCCCGTCGCGGTCGGCCGAGATCTTCACCGCGATCTCCTCTCCCTGAAGTCCGACGACCCAGTCGTCGCCAACATGGCGTTCGTGGTTGCCGAGCGTGCCGGAAATGCGGGCGCGCCGGATCTCCGCCACCCGGTTCATCGCGGCGGCCGAGGCGGCGACCTTGCGAAGCTGGCCCATCGGCAGCATAACGCCCTGGAAGCCGTCGGGATATTCCTCGGCGATGAACGCCGTGGTCATCGCACCCTCGACGAAGCGGGGATGGTCCATCACTGCCGAGAGGAATGGCAGGTTGTGGCCAATCCCCTCCACCTCGAACGTGTCGAGCGCGACGCGCATCCCCTCGATCGCCTCGCCCCGGGTCGGCGCCCAGGTGCAGAGCTTCGCGATCATCGGGTCGTAATACATGGAGATCTCGCCGCCCTCGTAGACGCCGGTATCGTTGCGGACGACGCCCGTCGCCGTCGCGGCCTCGACCGGCGGGCGGTAGCGGGTGAGACGGCCGATCGAGGGCAGGAAGTTGCGATAGGGATCCTCGGCATAAAGCCGGCTTTCCATCGCCCAGCCGTTGATCTTCAGGTCCTTCTGCGCGAAGGGCAGCTTCTCGCCCGCCGCGACGCGGATCATCTGCTCGACCAGATCGACGCCGGTGATCAACTCGGTCACCGGATGCTCCACCTGAAGGCGGGTGTTCATTTCGAGGAAGTAGAAATTGCGGCTTCCGTCGACGATAAATTCGACCGTGCCGGCGGAGGTATAGCCCACCGCTTTCGCGAGCGCGCAGGCCTGTTCGCCCATCGCCTTGCGGGTGGCCTCGTCGAGGAACGGGCTCGGCGCTTCCTCGATCACCTTCTGGTTCCGCCGCTGGATCGAGCATTCACGCTCATGCAGGTAGACGCAGTTGCCGTGCTTGTCGGCCAGGACCTGGATCTCGATATGCCGGGGCTGGGTGACGAATTTCTCGATGAAGATGCGGTCGTCGCCGAAACTGCTGGCGGCCTCGTTCTTCGAGGACTGGAAGCCGTCGCGCGCCTCGCCGTCGTTCCAGGCGATGCGCATGCCCTTGCCGCCGCCGCCGGCGGAGGCCTTGATCATCACCGGATAGCCGATCTCGTTGGAGATCTTCACCGCCTCGTCGGCATCGGCGATCAGGCCCATGTAGCCCGGCACGGTCGACACGCCAGCCTCCTGCGCGAGTTTCTTCGAGGTGATCTTGTCGCCCATCGCCTCGATCGCCGGGGACGGCGGGCCGACGAAGACGACACCTTCCTTCTCAAGCGCCTCCGCGAACTTCATGTTCTCGCTGAGAAACCCGTAGCCGGGATGCACCGCCTCGGCCCCTGTCTGGCGGATCGCCTCCATGATCTTGTCGATCACGATATAGGACTGCGCGGCGGGCGGCGGACCGATATGGACCGCCTCGTCGGCCATCCGGACGTGGAGGGCATCGCGGTCGGCATCGGAATAGACGGCCACCGTCTTGATCCCCATCTTTCGCGCCGACTTGATGACGCGACAGGCAATCTCGCCCCGGTTCGCGATCAGGATCTTCTTGAACATCTCCGTCCCCTCTTCTCAGGCCGCGCCAGAGTTTGCCCCGGCCGCGAAAACAAAAAGACCACCGTGGCGGAAAGCCACGATGGTCCGGTCATAAGTCCGTTCGGGGCGGTTATAGCCCCGGATCAGCGCATCAGTTGCAGATGCCCGCGTCGTCGCAGAACACGCCAGCGCCAGCGCCGATGATCGCGCCGGTGACGGCGCTGTTGCCTGTCGCGTCCGCGATGACCGCGCCGGCGGCCGCGCCGGCGACGCCGCGCTCGGCGTCGTTATTGAGGCACCCGGCAAGGGCGCCGACAAGCGCCAATGCAACGATGGATTTGGTGAACCGCATACCGCTCTTCCTTCAGCTAGGTTTCTTATGCGGACACACTTTATCCTATCCGCGGAAACGCGGAAGTGAAATCGCCGTGAAAAACACCGATCGGCGGCAGGTCGCCGACGCAACCCCGCCCCTGCGCTGAACAAAAGTGGCCTGACCCCGAGGGGGCCAGGCCGTAGAGAAGGGGAAGGGTAACGGTTTTGACAAATCGGGGCGCAATGCTTGCTGTAGGGTGACGCCCCACAAACAGCTTGTCCGCCATGCGCCGATTGCGCAAACGCAAAGTTTCCGAATGCGAAACGATCGGCAATATCGCGCCCAAACACGGCATAGTTGCGCGGGTTCATGCCTAATCCTCCGCCTCGAATATGTCGGGGAAGGACGCGCGGGCGCGGCCCACGTCGATTTTCAGGAGCGCGTCATAGCTTTCAGGGTCGAACGGGTCCTCGGCCGGAATCACCTCGCGGCCGAACAGCCAGCTCAGCCGCCCGGCATCGAGATTGCCGCGCTCGAAGGGCTCCTCGCCGAAATGCTCCCAGAGCGCGGCCATGAAGCCGAGGTCCGCGCGCTTGTCGACCGGGCTCCGGTCGCGGAAGCGTTCGCGCGAGATGAGCTTCGTCGCCCCCTTCGGGTTACCGCGCCGGATGACGAACTGGAAATCGGTGCCGGGAAGACGGCCGGGAAAACCGCGATGTTTCAGCATGTTGCACCCTCCCGAGTCAAGGGGCGCAGCAGATCCGGGTTCCGGCGCGGGGCCGGAACCCGGCGGGCAGCGTCAGCCGCCGTACTTGCCGGTGAACACAGGCTCGGCCGAGACCGGCTGTTCTGCGTAGACCACTTCCTTTTCCTTGGCGGCGCAAGCCGCGAGGAATGCAACGACGACACAAGCGAAAATCGCCTTACTGGACATGTCTTTCTCCTGCTCACTGTGGCGGACGCGCGGTTGGCCGCGTTCTCCCGCCGGTCTGTTCCGTCATGAGCCGCGCCATCGCGGCCTGATGCGATCATAGTCGAAGCGGGTTCGTAGGCACATGGTGCGCATGCCAAGGCCGAAAGCTGTGGCGGGGCGGCATCACAAGGGCCGGGCACGACCTGGAAACCCGCAAGATGTTGAGGCTTCATCAGAAAGGCTCCCAGACGCAGTGACCGTCTTCGATGCTGTAGGCCTCGAAGAACTGGGTGGCATCGGGGGCCGCCTCGCCGAACAGCACCGCGCGGTCGGAGAGCGAAATGACGATCTGCGCCGGTGCCGGGCCGGTCGAGGGCAGGCGCGGCAGCGCGTAGGTGTCGCAAAGCCAGAGCATGTCTGCCTGCGCCGCCTCGGCATCGACGCTGCCGCCCACCTTCGTGATGCCGGGGGCGACAAAGCGGAAGCGCACGGCGAGCCCCTCGGTTCCGGGCGCCGACTGCACGGTTTCGAGAAAGCTGATCTCCTGCCCCGACGGCGGCACGATCCCGGCCGGCGCCACCGGCGCCTGCTCTTCCGTTCCTCCCAGCGCAAACCATAGCATGATGAGTAAAACCACTCCTCCCAAAGCCCCGACGACCCGGATCATGTGCCGCCCGCATCGCGCGGCGGCTCCGCCCGCAATGCCCTCCAATGGCCAGCTACATGCCCCATCTCACCCTCCCCGAACGACCATCAAAGGGGGATGTTGTCGTGCTTCTTCCACGGATTGGAAAGCTTCTTCATCCGCAGGGACGCGAAGGCGCGGGCCACCCGCTTCCGGGTCGAATGCGGCATGATCACCTCGTCGATGAAGCCCTTCTCGGCGGCGACGAAGGGATTGGCGAAGCGATCCTCGTAATTCTTCGTGCGCCCCGCGATCTTCTCCCTGTCGGCAAGTTCGCTGCGATAAAGGATCTCGACCGCCCCCTTGGCGCCCATCACCGCGATCTCGGCGGTGGGCCAGGCATAGTTGAAGTCCCCGCGCAGGTGCTTGGATGCCATGACGTCATAGGCGCCGCCATAGGCCTTGCGGGTGATGACCGTGACCTTCGGCACCGTCGCCTCGCCATAGGCAAAGAGAAGCTTCGCGCCGTGCTTGATGACGCCGCCATATTCCTGCCCCGTCCCCGGCAGGAAGCCCGGCACGTCGACAAAGGTCAGGATCGGGATTTCGAACGCATCGCAGAAGCGCACGAACCGCGCCGCCTTGCGCGAACTGTCGATGTCGAGGCATCCGGCGAGGACCATCGGCTGGTTCGCCACGACGCCAACGGTCTGGCCCTCGATGCGGATGAAGCCGGTGATGATGTTGGCCGCGTAATCCTTCTGGATCTCGTAGAAATCGCCCTCGTCCGCGATCTTCAGGATCAGCTCCTTCATGTCGTAGGGCTGGTTCGGATTGTCCGGGACCAGCGTGTCGAGGCTGTCCTCCACCCGCGCCACGTCGTCGAAGAAAGGCCGTGTCGGCGCCTTGTCGCGGTTGTTCAAGGGCAGGAAATCGACGAGCCGCCGGACCTCGTAGAGGGCCTCCACGTCGTTCTCGAAGGCGCCGTCGGCGACCGAGGACTTCTTGGTATGGGTCGAGGCGCCGCCAAGCTCCTCGGCCGTGACGATCTCGTTCGTTACGGTCTTCACGACGTCGGGGCCGGTCACGAACATGTAGGACGTGTCCTTCACCATGAAGATGAAGTCGGTCATCGCCGGCGAATAGACCGCGCCGCCCGCGCAGGGGCCCATGATCACGCTGATCTGCGGCACCACGCCCGACGCCATGATGTTGCGCTGGAAGACTTCCGCATAGCCGGCGAGCGAGGCAACGCCTTCCTGGATCCGGGCGCCGCCGGAATCGTTCAGCCCGATCACCGGCGCGCCGTTCTGCATCGCCATGTCCATGATCTTGCAGATCTTCTGGGCGTGGGTTTCCGAGAGCGAACCGCCGAAGACCGTGAAGTCCTGGCTGAACACATAGACCATGCGGCCGTTGATGGTGCCCCAGCCGGTGACGACGCCGTCACCCGAGGGCCGGTCCGCCTCCATCCCGAAATCGGTGCAGCGATGGGCGACGAACATGTCGAATTCCTCGAACGACCCCTCGTCGAGCAAGAGTTCGATCCGTTCGCGCGCGGTCAGCTTGCCGCGGGCGTGCTGCGCGTCGATCCGACGCTGGCCGCCACCAAGGCGCGCCGTGGCGCGACGGGCTTCGAGCTGTCCCAGAATATCCTTCATCTTGTCCCCCCTCAGGCGATTGGCGCAAACTAGCCCGCGACTCCGCGACAAAAAAGCAGTTTCCCGAAAATTTGCAACATCTACGCAATGCGCGATTTGCTAATCGCAAATTTGCGTATTCTTATGCGCCCTTCCCGCCGCTGCCGCGCCGGAATATAGCAGGCCAATCCCCGCCGCACACGGACATCATGAGCTGGCTTCCCATCCCCGTCGTCACGATCGGCCTTCTCGTCGCCTCGAACGTCTTCATGACATTCGCCTGGTATGGCCATCTGAAGTTCAAGTCCGCGCCGCTGATCGTGGTCATCCTTGTCAGCTGGGGGATCGCCCTCTTCGAATATATCCTGCAGGTGCCGGCAAACCGCCTCGGGCACAGCCAGTTTTCGGCGGCGGAACTGAAGACCATCCAAGAGGTGATCACCCTGTCGGTCTTCGCGGTCTTCTCCGTCACCTACCTCAAGGAAAGCCTGAGCTGGAACCATGCCGTCGGCTTCGCGCTGATCGGCGCGGGCGCGTTCTTCATCTTCCACAAATGGGCGTGAGTCGCGCCGCACATCGCGTTGTGCGTTTCCGACGCTGGACAAGGCAATCCTGCGCCCATACGCCTTCGGAATGAGCATGTCCGCCCGCCCCCCCGTCCGATTTCTCGACCGCGCCACACCGCCACACATCGTAACCCTTGTGGTGGTGACGGGAATCTCGGCGCTGACGATGAACATCTTCCTGCCATCGCTGCCCGGCATGACCGCATTCTTTCAGACCGACTACCGGCTGATGCAGCTGTCGGTCTCGCTCTATCTCGGCGTCAGCGCGCTTTTGCAGATCGTCGTCGGCCCGATTTCGGACCGCTATGGCCGCCGCTCGGTCTTGCTGTGGTCGACGTTGCTCTTTCTCGTCGCCACGCTCGGGACCATATTCGCGCCGACCGTCGGCGTGTTCCTCGCGTTCCGGATGATGCAGGCCGTTGTCGCTGCCGGAATGGTGCTGAGCCGCGCGGTGATCCGCGACATGGTTCCGGCGGAAGAGGCCGCCTCCATGATCGGCTATGTGACGATGGGGATGGCTCTGGTGCCGATGGTCGGGCCGATGATCGGCGGTGTCCTCGACGAAGCCTTCGGCTGGCAGGCGAATTTCATCCTTCTCTTCCTGCTTGGCGCCGCGACGCTCTGGCTGATCTGGAGCGATCTCGGCGAAACGTCGGCCGGGAACCGCTCTCGCTTCGCCGATCAGGTCAGGCAATACCCCGAGCTTCTCGGCTCTCCGCGCTTCTGGGGCTATTGCCTTGTCGCCGCCTTCTCGTCGGGGTCTTTCTTCGCCTATCTCGGCGGGGCGCCCTATGTCGGCAGCGAGATCTTCCACCTGTCGCCTGGACAGCTCGGCCTCTACATGGGCGCGCCGGCGGTCGGCTACGGGCTCGGCAACTACATCTCGGGGCGCTATTCGGTGCGGATCGGCATCGACCCGATGATCCTCGCCGGCACCGTGATCACGGTTGTCTTCATGGCACTTCTGACCGCCGCCGCGGCAGCGGGCCTCGCCGGGCCGAACCTTTTCTTCGGCGCCATGGTCTCGGTCGGGCTCGGCAACGGCATGGCGCTGCCCAATGCCAATGCCGGGATGCTGTCGGTCAGGCCGAGCCTCGCCGGCACCGCCTCGGGTCTGGGCGGCGCCATCATGATCGGCGGCGGCGCGGCATTATCGGCGCTTGCAGGCTGGGCCCTCGGCCTCGGCGGCGGCGCCACGCCGCTGGCGGCGCTGATGCTCGCCTGCTCGGTTTTCTCCGTCGCCTCGATTCTCCTGGTGATCCGGCGCAGCCGCCGGCTCGGTCTCTGACGCCTGCCCCGAAGCCATTGCGCAACTCGCAAAATCGGCTAACTTCGCCGGCAAATCTGCAAAGCCGGGATGAGGGCATGGATTTTACCGACGGACTCGTGTCCGGATTCGCTCCGCGGTTTCGATCCTTCGACGACGATCGGAAACGCTGCGTGGTTGCGGTCGTGGATCTGGAAGGATCCGGCAAGATCACGCGACAGCCCAACGCTCCCCTCTCCGTCGGCCATTGCGGCAGGGGCCACGGCTTGCCGATTGATCCCGGTTTTTCGGACAATTTCCGCACGGCGACAGGGAGCGCCTGATGGCCACGCAAAAACTCTATGCCGGTGTAAAGCTGCGGGAAACCCGCAACCGGCTCGGCCTGACGCAGAAAGCCTTCGCGACCAAGCTCGGCGTCTCGCTCCCCTATCTCAACCAGATGGAGAACAACCATCGCCCGGTCTCGGCCACGGTCGTTCTGGCCCTCGCGGGCGAATTCGGGCTCGACGTCACCGAACTTTCCGCCGGGGATGCCGAGCGCCTCGTCTCCGACATGCGCGAGGCGCTGGCCGATCCGGTCTTCGCCGACACGCCGCCACCGCTCGCCGACCTTCGCCTAGCCGCCTCGAACGCCCCCATGCTGGCCCGTGCCTTCCTGGAGCTTCACCGCGCCTACCGGCAGAACCACGAGCGCCTCGCCTCACTTGACGAGGCCCTGGGCCGCGATGGTGGCGCGATCAGCGCATCGCCCTGGGAAGAGGTCCGCGACTTCTTTCACTATTGCGACAATTACATCGACGCGGTGGATCGCGCGGCCGAACGCTTCGCGGCCCCGGACGGCAAACCCCTGGACCTCGAAAGGCAGGCCCGGGCACTGCTGTCCGCCCGTGGCATCGAATTGCGCTTTTCCGACAATCCGGACATTCGCGCCCTCGATGACCGAAGCCTCACGATTTCGACCCGCAGCGCCGTGCCGACGCAGCGCTTCCAGCTCCTTCATCAGATCGCGCTTCTCACGCAGGGAGAGCTGCTGGAGGCGACGCTCGACCTCGCCCGGTTTCAGACCGATACCGCGCGTTCGATCGCCAAGATCGGCCTCGCGAACTACTTCGCCGGTGCCGCCCTCCTGCCCTACCGCGCCTTCCTCGAAGCGGCCGAGGAAACGCGGCACGATCTGGAACGGTTGTCAGACCGGTTCGGCGCCTCGATCGAACAGGTCGCCCACCGGCTCTCGACGATGCAAAGGCCCGGAATGAAGGGCATTCCCTTCTTCTTCGTCCGCGTCGATCAGGCCGGCACGATCACCAAACGACATTCGGCCACGCGCCTCCAGTTCGCCCGGTTCGGCGGCGCCTGCCCCCTGTGGAACGTCCACCAGGCGTTCGAGACGCCGGGCCGTTTCCTGCGCCAGCTGGCCGAGACGTCCGACGGCGTGCGCTATCTCTGCCTCGCCCGCGACGTCTCCAAGCCCGGGGGGTCGTTCCACGCCCCAGTCCGGCGCTACGCCATCGGCCTCGGCTGCGAAATCAGCCATGCCAAGGGCCTCGTCTATGCCGATGACCTCGACCTGACCAATGCCCGCGCCTTCGAGCCGATCGGAATCTCCTGCCGGATCTGTGACCGGCGGGACTGTCATCAGAGGTCGGTCCCGCCGCTTGAACGGCAACTCCGCGTCGATCCGGACCGGCGCGGGATTCTGCCTTACGAGATCGGCTGAGATCAGGCCGCCGCGATCATCCGGTAAATCTCGTCCTTCAATGCCGCGCGCTTCTTGCGCATCTCGACCTCGGCGAACTGGTCGACCGGCTCGACGCCGGTCTCGGCCCGGTGCACCTCGCGGTTCAGCGCGTGGTATTCGTCCGCGAGCCTGGCGAAATGCGCATTGGAGATTTTCAGCGCGTGGATCTTCTCGGCCTCGGCGGGGAATTCCTCGTGCAGTTCGTGCGGGGTGTTCGACATGACCGCTGTTCCTTTCGTGCTGTCCCCTCCTTTCTGGCGCCGCTTCGGCTTGGGCTCTTTGACCTCGGTCAAACCGGCGCGACACCGGCGACGGGAACGGTCGGAAAAGCGGCGGCTCCGTGCTTGCGTCCGGCGTCCGGAACGATCAAGTTCGCCCGCGACTGACCACCGATCCGGCGCGCCCCAATGATCCTCCTCGAAGACGGCCCCAATGGCGCCCCGACGGCGTTCGATGCGCCCCGCGACCTGATCCGCGCCGATTCCGGGGCGGAGCTTGACGGCGCGCTCGCCGCGCTGGACGCCGCCCGCGCCGCGGGCCGCTGGCTCGCCGGTTTCGTCAGCTACGAGGCAGGCTATGCGTTCGAGCCGCGCCTTGCGCCTATGATGCCGCAGAACCGCCGGGTGCCGCTCCTCGCCTTCGGCGTCTATGACGCGCCGGGCGACGCGGCCCCCGTCCTCGCCCGCGCGGCAGATGAGGCGGGCGGCGCCGGGCTCAGCCCTGCCACCCCCGCCTGGGACGCGGGGGCGCATGGCGCGGCGCTTGCCCGGATCCTTGCCTATATCGGCGCGGGCGACATCTATCAGGCCAATCTGACCATGCCGATGCACGCCATGCGGACCGGCACCGCGCTCGGCCTCTACGGCGCGCTCGCGGCGCGCCAGCCGGTCCACCACGGCGGCATCGTCGCCCTGCCGGATCTGCCGGTCCTCATCTCGCGCTCGCCCGAGCTCTTCTTCGCCACCGATGCCGATGGCCGGATCGAGACCCGTCCGATGAAAGGCACCGCGCCGCGCGCCTCAAATCCCGCCCATGACGCGGCGCTCAGGCTCGACTTGCAGCAAAGCCTGAAGAACCGCGCCGAGAACCTTATGATCGTTGATCTTTTGCGCAACGATATCTCGCGGATCTGCGAGGTCGGCTCGGTGAAGGTGCCTGAGCTTTACGCCATCGAATCCTACACGACCGTGCACCAGATGGTCTCCCGCGTCACCGGCCAGATCCGCCCCGGCATCACGCCGGCGGCGCTTCTGCGCGCGCTCTTCCCCTGCGGCTCGATCACCGGCGCCCCGAAGATCCGGGCGATGGAGATCATCCGCGAACTCGAACCCGCCCCGCGCGGCGCCTATTGCGGCGCCATCGGCTGGATCGGCCCGAACGGCGCCGCGCGCTTCAACGTGGCGATCCGCACGCTGACGCTCTACGGTGAGAGCGAGGTCGAATTCGGCGTCGGCGGCGGCATCGTCGCGGATTCGACGCCCGAGGGCGAATACGAGGAGGCGCTGTGGAAAGCCCGGTTTGTAGAGCTGACACAAGGCTGATCGAGACCTTCGGATGGGACGGCGCCGGGTCTCGCCGCCTCGACGCCCATCTCGCCCGCGCCCGCGCTTCGGCGGGGGCGCTCGGCTTTCGCTGGAACCGGGCCGCCATCGACGACGCCCTCGCCACGATCGATGGGTCCGCGCCCCTTCGTGTCCGCCTCACGATCGGTCGCGCCGGGGACGCCGAGGTGACCACCGCCCCCCTCGCCCCGAACCCGCCCGAATGGCATCTGGTCGTCGCCGCCGACCGTCTCGATCCGGACGCTCCGCTCCGTCGTCACAAGACGACCGAGCGCGCGCTCTACGACCGAACCCGCGCCGCCCTGCCCCGGGGCATCGACGAGGCGCTTTTCCTCAACACGCGCGGCGAGGCCGCCGAAGGGACGATCACCAACCTCTTCGCCGATCTCGGCGACGGCCTTCTGACCCCGCCCCTCAGCTCGGGCTGCCTGCCCGGCATCCTGCGCGCCGAGCTTATCGCCTCGGGACGGGCGCGCGAAGCGGTCCTAAAAGCCGAAGATCTCGCCCGCGCGCGCCTCTACATGGGCAACGCCCTCCGCGGCCTCATCCCCGCGCGCTTCGCATAGCCCCTTGATCTTCTTCTTGTGAAAAATACTCAGGCCGGTCGGCTCGCCGCAGGCGGGACGAAACCGGACCTAGCGCTGTGCCACCTTCCAGCGCGGGCTCAACCACGGCTCGGAATTCGCCGGCGCCAGCATGCCGCGACCGAGCACGTGGTCGGCGACCTTCTCGCCCACCATGATCGACGGCGCGTTGAGGTTGCCGTTCGGGATGCGCGGGAAGACCGAACTGTCGGCGACGCGCAAGCCGTCGACGCCGATCACCTTCGCCTCGGCGTCCACCACCGCCATCGGATCGTCGCGCCGCCCCATCTTCGCGGTGCCGCAGGGGTGATAGGCGCTTTCGGCATGCTCGCGGATGAAGGCGTCGATCTCCTCGTCGGTCCCGACCGCCGCGCCGGGCTGGATCTCGTGGCGGACGAAGGGTGCGAACGCCTCCTGCGCGAAGATCTCCCGCGTCAGCCGCACGCATCTGCGGAATTCCACCCAGTCGTCGGGATGCGACATGTAGTTGAAGCGGATTTCGGGCGCCGCCTTCGGATCGGCCGAGCGCAGCGTCACAGCCCCCCGCGATTTCGAGCGCATCGGCCCGGTATGGGCCTGGAACCCGTGCCCTTCCGCCGCCGCCTTGCCATCGTAGCGCACCGCGATCGGCAGGAAGTGATACTGGATGTCGGGATAATCGACCCCCTTGTCCGAGCGGATGAAGGCCGCGCTTTCGAACTGGTTCGACGCGCCAAGCCCGGTGCCGGTGAAAAGCCACTGCGCCCCGACGAAGGCCTTGCCCCAGAGGTTCCAGTACTTGTAAAGCGTGATCGGCTGTTTCGAGGCATATTGCATATAGATTTCAAGGTGATCCTGAAGGTTCGCCCCGACACCCGGCCGATCCGCCAGAACCTCGATCCCATGCGCACCAAGATGTGCGCCCGGACCCACGCCCGACAGCATCAGAAGCTTCGGCGTGTTGATCGACGACGCGGCGAGGATCACCTCGGCCCGTGCGCCGATCACCTCGAGATTGCCGCCACGCTCGACCTCGACGCCGATGGCGCGGCCGTCGCGGATCACCACCTTGCGGGCCAGCGCCCGGACCAGGGTGCAATTGGCGCGCTTCAGCGCCGGCTTCAGATAGGCATTCGCCGCGGACCAGCGCCGGCCCTTCCAGATCGTCGCCTCCATCGGTCCGAAGCCTTCCTGCTTCTCGCCGTTGTAATCCGATGTCACCTCGTAGCCGGCCTGCCGCCCGGCCTCGACGAAGGCGTGGAAAAGGGGGTTGCTCCGCGGGCCGCGCGTGACATGCAAGGGCCCGTTCGCGCCGCGGAATTCGCCCGCGGCACCGTTACCGCCGTGCCAGGTCTCCATCCGCCGGAAGTAGGGCAGAACGTCGGCGTAGGACCAGCCAGTCGCTCCAGCTTCGGCCCAGTGGTCGAAATCCTTCGCATGGCCCCGCACGAAGACCATGCCGTTGATCGAGGACGAGCCGCCGATCACCTTGCCGCGCGGCGTGGCGAGCGTGCGGCCGCCGAGATGCGGCTCCGGCTCCGTCCGGTAGCCCCAGTCGTAGATCCCCATGTTCATCGGGTAGGAGAGCGCACCCGGCATCTGGATGAAGGGGCCCGCATCCGACCCGCCATGCTCCACGACGATCACGCTCCGTCCCGCCTCGGCCAGCCGGTAAGCCACCGCGCAACCGCCGGAGCCTGCGCCGACGACGATGTAATCCGCTTCCATCACACCCCTGCCCCCAATTCGCGCTCAAGACATTCAAGGACGACGGCCGCCGCCGCCGCCCCGTCCGGCACCCCGCCCTTCAGCGCCTCGCGGATATAGACCCCGTCGATCATCGCGCCGAGCACATGGGCCACATCGCCCGCCCGCGCCCCGACGAGCGGCCGGAGCGACTGGACGAGGTTGGAGCGCAAGCGGCCCTGATAGATCGCGAGCAGGCGTCGCGCCTCCGGCTGGGTCTGCGCGAGAACGTAGAAATTCAGCCAGGCGCCGATCACCTCGCGGCGGAAGCTCGACGTCGCGAAGCTTGCCCGCACGATGGCCTGAAGCCGGCCCTTCGGCCCCTCGGCGGCGGCCAGCGCGCCGCGCACCTCGGCCCCGTAAAGCGTGAGGATATGGCGCATCGCGGCGAGGAAGATCTGTTCCTTCGAGCCAAAGTAATGGTGCGCGAGGGCCGAGGACATGCCGGCCCGCTTGGCGATCTGGCTCACCGTCACGTCGAGCGAACCGGCGCGCCCGATCTCGGTGATCGTCGCCTTCACCAGTGCCGCCTTGCGAATCGGCTCCATTCCAACCTTCGGCATCAGACCCGCCTTTCCGAATGAGACCATATTCGCTAGCCGATCCTTTATTGACTCGTCAATCAATAAAAATAGACCTCGCTGGGTCAAAGTCCCTTTTTCCTTTGCGGAACTTGGTCTAGGTTTGCGCCCACTCCAATCTGGCGGGCCCCTCCCCGGGGTTCGAGACTGCTCTTGCCAAGGCCGGAAGCCCGCCGCCTGACGAAACACCAAACAAGAAAACAGGGAGCAACAAAGGATGACCTTTTCCTCCAACCTCCGGACGACGCTACTTGCCGGCGCCGCGCTGGCGCTGTCGGCACCAGCCTTCGCAGCGGGCTGCGACAAGGTGATCTTCTCGGATGTCGGCTGGACCGACATCACGGCGACGACCGCCGCGACGACCACCATTCTCAACGCGCTCGGCTACGAGACCGAGGTGAAGATCCTCTCGGTCCCGGTCACCTATACCGGTCTCGCCCAGGGCGATATCGACGTCTTCCTCGGCAACTGGATGCCGACGATGGAGGCCGATATCGCGCCCTACCGCGAGGCCGGCACGGTCGAGACGGTGCGCACCAACCTCGTCGGCGCGAAATACACTCTGGCGACCAACGAGGCCGGCGCAGGCCTCGGGATCAGCGATTTCGGCAACATCGCCGAATACAGGGACGAACTCGACGCCAAGATCTACGGAATCGAGCCCGGCAATGACGGCAACCGGCTGATCCTCGACATGATCACGAACGACCAGTTCGGCCTGTCGGATTTCGAGCTCGTCGAAAGCTCGGAACAGGGGATGCTCGCCCAGGTCGCGAAGGCGGACGGCGACGGCGAGCCGATCGTCTTTCTCGGCTGGGAACCGCACCCGATGAACGCGAACTTCAAGATGACCTATCTCTCGGGCGGCGACGAAGTCTTCGGCCCGAATTTCGGCGGGGCCGAGGTCGCGACCAATACCCGCGCGGGCTATGTGGCCGAATGCCCGAATACCGGCAAGTTGCTGCAAAACCTCGAATTCTCGCTCGCGATGGAGAACGAGATCATGGGCGCCATCCTCAATGACGGCGAAGACCCGAACGACGCCGCCAAGGCTTGGCTCGCCGGCCACAAGGAGGTGCTCGGCCCCTGGCTCGACGGCGTGACGACCAAGGACGGCGGCGACGCGATGGCCGCGGTCGAGGCGGCGCTCAACTGATCCGGCCACGGCCTTCCGCCCCGGCGGGCAGAAGGCCGTTCACGACCATGCCGGATGGCCGGACGCAACCGGCCACCGGCTTTTCCTCAGGGAGGGCGCGGGGATGGAATGGCTGACTGACAGCAAGATTCCGGTCGGCAAGGCCGCCAAACAGACATTCGACTGGCTCAAGGACAATGCCGAGCCGATATTCGACGGCATGTCGCAGGTGATGGAATGGCTGATCGCCGCGATCCTCTGGGTGCTGCAAACGCCGCATCCGCTGGTCATCGTCGCCGCCTTCGTCGCGTTGACCTGGGTCTTGCAGAAAAGCTGGAAGACCTGCCTTCTGATCCTCGCGGGGTTCCTCTTCATTCTCAATCAGGGCTACTGGAAGGAAACCACGGAAAGCCTGACACTGGTGCTTTCCTCCTGCGTCGTCTGCATGGCTGTGGGCGTGCCCATCGGCATAGCGGCGGCGCACAGGCCGAGGCTTTATGCCTGGATGCGTCCCATCCTGGACCTGATGCAGACGCTGCCGACCTTCGTCTATCTGATCCCGGCCATTGTATTCTTCGGCATCGGCATGGTGCCGGGGCTGATCGCCACCGTGATCTTCGTCCTTCCGGCTCCGATCCGGCTCACCCATCTCGGGATATCCTCGACGCCACAGCCTCTTCTCGAAGCCGTCACGGCCTTCGGCGGCACCAGGCGCCAGACCCTCTGGAAGGTCGAACTTCCCTACGCGCTGCCGCAGATCATGGCGGGGCTGAACCAGACGATCATGCTCTCGCTTTCGATGGTGGTCATCGCCGCCCTCGTCGGCGCCAACGGGCTTGGCGTCCCGGTCGTCCGCGCGCTGAACTCGGTCAACACCGCGCTCGGGTTTGAGTCCGGCTTCATCATCGTCGTGGTCGCGATCATGCTCGACCGGATGCTCCGGATCGGAGGTGCGAAATGACAGTCGCGGTCGAGTTCGACAAGGTCAACATCGTCTTCGGCGATCATCCAGAACAGGCGTTGCCCCTGATGGATGAAGGGCTGGACCGGCCGGAGATCCAGCGCCGGACCGGTCAGGTGTTGGGAGTCCACAACTGTTCGCTGACGGTGGAAACCGGCGAAATCCTCGTCCTCATGGGTCTCTCTGGGTCCGGCAAGTCGACGCTCCTGCGCGCGGTGAACGGCCTGAACCCGGTCTGCCGCGGCAGGGTCACCATCCATGACGAGGGCTGGTCCTGCGAGGTCGGCCATGCCTCGGTGCCCGACCTTCTCAGGGTACGGCGCGAATGCGTGGCGATGGTGTTCCAGCAATTCGGGCTTTTGCCGTGGCGAACGGTACACGAGAATGTCGGCCTCGGCCTCGAACTCGCCGGCCAAAGCCCAGCCGAACGGCGGGAAAAGGTCGATCAGCAACTTGCCCTTGTCGGCCTTTCCGACTGGGCGGACCGCAAGGTGGGCGAGCTTTCGGGCGGCATGCAGCAACGCGTCGGCCTCGCCCGCGCGTTCGCGACCGAGGCGCCGATCCTCCTCATGGACGAACCCTTCTCGGCCCTCGACCCCCTGATCCGCACCCGGCTTCAGGACGAGCTTTTGGAACTTCAGGACAAGCTCCGCCGCACGATCATCTTCGTCAGCCACGACCTCGACGAAGCCTTCAAGATCGGCAACCGGATCGCGCTGATGGAGGGCGGGCGCATCGTCCAGTGCGGCACCGCCCGCGAGATCATCGCCAACCCGGCCTCGGACTACGTGGCGGATTTCGTCGCCCACATGAACCCCCTGGGCGTGCTCCGCGCCTCGGACATCATGCAGCCCGGCCCGGCCCGTGCGCCGAACGCGCCCGAGGTCCATCCCGACACCCCGGTGCGCGAGGTGATGGAGCGACTGCGCGAGGTTCCGGCCCTCGCCGTCACCGACGGCGGCAAGACGCTCGGCCGGATCACGCGGGAAAGCGTGATCGGACGGCTCCTCGACCCGCGCGGCTAGAGCTTCGCGGCCTCCGGCGTGGGCGTCACCGCGCGACGTCGCAACTGCGCCTCGCGCCAGGTCATGTAGCTGATCGCTGCGATGATCATCGCGCCGCCCGCCAGGACAAAGGGATCGACCGCCTCGCCGAAGACGAGGGCGCCGAGGAGTGTCGCCCAGACGAGTTGCAGGAAGACCACCGGCTGGGTCACCGCCAGGGGTGCCGCAACGAAGGCGCGGGTCATGCAGTAATGTCCCGCCGTCGCGAAAAGCGTGACGAGGACAAGGATCGCGATCTGCGTCAGATCGGGCGTCACCCACACCGTGAGCGCGGGAATGAAAAGCCCGATCGCCACCGTCAGCGACATCATCGCCACGACCTCCGTCGCCGAGGCCAAGGCCGACAGCCGCTTGACCATCAGGTAGGAACAGCCAAAGATGATCGCCGCACTCAACTGCGCCAGATGCCCCGAGGAAAGCTCCCTCAGCCCCGGCCGGAGCACGATCAGCGCCCCGAGCAGCGCCACCGCAATCGCGGTCAGGCGCCGCGCCGCGAGCTTCTCGCCCAGAAGGACCGCCGCGCCGAGCGTCACCACGATGGGGTTGAGGTATCCGATCGCGGTGACCTCCGCCACCGGCAGCCGCGCCATCGCGTAAAACCAGAGCGCGGTCGCGAGCGAATGCAGCGCGCCCCGCGCCGCGAAGAGCGGCAGCGCGCCTTTCGGCAGCCCCGCGCGAAAGACCCGAGCCAGCACCGGTGCCAGAAGGATCGAGCCGAAGACGAAGCGCAGGAAGGCCGACTCGGCGGCCGGCAGCCCGGTGCCCAAATAGCGCACCGATCCCGTCACCGCGACGAAACAGAGCCCGGTCGCGAGCATCCAGAGAACCCCTTCGACGGGGCGATTTGCGGGATCATCGTTCATGGCGCGACATGACGCGATCCGGCGGTCTTGTGCAAGGTCAACCGACCGCAAGTGTCACGGCGATCGACCACATCACCACACCGACCCCGGCATCAAGCACCCGCCACGCCAGCGGGCGCGCGAAGACTGGCGCAAACACCCTCGCGCCAAAGCCCAGCGCGAGGAAGAAGGCGAAGGAGGCGAGCGCCGCGCCCGCGCCGAACTCCACCGCCCGGCCCGGATACTGCATCGAAATCGATCCGATCAACACGACCGTATCGAGCCAGACATGCGGATTGGCCCAGGTGATGAGCGCGAGGAGGCCGAGGACCTGCGGCAAGGGTTGCGCCTCCCCCCGCGCCACCGAGAGTGTCCCGTTACCGCGCCAGGCGGCGCGCAACGACCGCGCGCCGTACCAGAGGAGGAAGGCGACCCCGCCCCAGCGCAGGGTCGGCGCGACCCAAGGGGCGATGGCGGCAAGCGTGCCGATCCCCGCCACTCCCGCAGAGATCAGCACCGCATCGGAGCCGGCACAGAACAGGCAAACCGCCAGAACGTGCTCGCGTCGCAATCCCTGCCGCAGGACGAAGGTATTCTGCGCGCCGATCGCCATGATCAGCCCCAAAGACAGTTGGAATCCGGCCAGAAACGCCAGTGACATCACGCTCTCCCAAGGTTCGGTTCGACCCGGTCTAGCGATCGCCCATGATTTCGTCTAATTAATCTGATAGTCTTTGGATTAGAATCTCTAATGTTCGACTACGACCAACTCCAGGCCCTCGCGGCGATCCTTCGCACCGGCAGTTTCGACGGCGCGGCCGCGGAGCTTCACGTCACCTCCTCGGCGATCTCGCAGCGCATCCGCGCGCTCGAGGACCGCCTCGGCACGGCTCTGGTGATCCGCGCGCAGCCCTGCCGCGCCACCGAGGCCGGCGCGCGGCTTGCGCGGCATGTAGACGACGTGCGGCTTCTGGAAGCGGCGGTGAAGGGCGATCTCGGCGGCAGGAGCGGCGCCGCGCGCGTGCGCATCGCGGTCAACGCCGACAGCCTCGCCACCTGGTTCCTGCCGGCCCTCGCCGCCGTTCCGGGCCTTCTTTACGATGTCATCATCGACGACCAGGATCATTCCGCCGACTGGCTCCGGCGCGGCGAGGTGCAGGCGGCCGTTACCGCCCATGAGAGCGCCGTCACCGGCTGCGACCTCTACCCGCTCGGGCGGATGCGCTACAACGCGACGACAAGCCCCGGTTTCGTGGAGCAATGGTTCGCGGAGGGCGTCACGGCCGAGACGCTGGCCCGCGCGCCCGCCCTGACCTTCAACCGCAAGGACCGGTTGCAACGCGACTGGGCGCGCCAGGTCGTCGGCCGCCCGGTGGTCGTGCCCACCCATCTCCTCGCCTCGAGCCAGGGCTTCGTCGATGCCGCCCGGCTCGGCCTCGGATGGGGAATGATTCCCGAGCTTCTGATCCGGGACGATCTCGCCTCCGGCCGCCTCGTGCCGCTCGTGCCCGGCGCCCCGCTCGACACACCGCTCGTGTGGCAGGTCGGCCGCCTGACCGGCGCCGCCCTCGCCCCGCTCACCTCGGCAATTCGCCGCTCGGCCGCGGCCGCCCTGCTGCCAGCCGCACCCTGAGGCTCATTTCACTTTGCAAAAAATACCTCCGCCGGAGGCACCGGGCCGCCCCCGGGGCGGCCCGCAACGACATGTAGCGACGCCGAAGGCGTCTCCGCTTGACGACGGCCGTGCTCAGAGCGCCGCCGCAATCTCTTCCGGGATGTCGAAATTCGCCGTCACGGTCTGGACGTCGTCATCGTCCTCCAGCGTCTCGATCAGCCGCATCAGTTTCTGCGCCGTGTCCAGATCGACATTTGTGCGGTTCTGCGGCCGCCAGACCAGCTTCGATTCCTCGCTCTCGCCAAGGACCGCCTCCAGGGCGTCCGAGACCGCCGAAAGATCGCCGTCGGCGCAATAGATCCAGTGGCCGTCCTCGTCCGATTCCACATCCTCGGCACCCGCCTCGATCGCCGCCAGCATGACGGTGTCTGCATCGCCCGCGCTCGCCGCGTACATGATCTCGCCCACCCGGTCGAACATGAAACTGACCGAACCCGTGGTGCCGAGGTTCCCGCCGAACTTCGAGAACGTGGACCGCACGTTCGACGCGGTCCGGTTGAGATTGTCTGTCATCGCCTCGACAATGATCGCGATCCCGTTCGGACCGTAGCCCTCGTAGCGGATCTCGGTATAGTCCGCCGCGTCGCCGCCGAGCGATTTCTTGATCGCCCGCTCGATCACGTCCTTGGGGCAAGACACGGCCTTCGCCGCCTTCACCGCGAGCCTGAGGCGCGGGTTCTTCTCCGGATCCGGGTCGCCCATCTTCGCCGCGACCGTGATTTCCTTGGCGAGTTTGGAAAACAGCTTCGAGCGGGCGGCATCCTGCCGACCCTTGCGATGCTGGATATTGGCCCATTTCGAATGGCCTGCCATGACCGTCTCCGTCCGATTTCGAGGTTCGCGCCTCTATATGTCACCCCCACCCCCGCCCGCAAGCCCGGGGCCGGTCAGGACTTGCATCCAGTCGCAGCGGGGTCTTCACTAGAGAGATGACCCTCGACCAGATCATCCTCTTCGCGCTCTTCGCCCTCGTCTTCGCGGCCCTGATCTGGGGGCGGTGGCGCTACGATCTCGTCGCCTTCGCCGCCCTTCTCGCCGGTGTCGTCCTCGGCGTGGTGCCGGCGGAAACGGCTTTCGACGGTTTCGGCCATCCGGCGACACTGGTCGTGGCGATCGTCCTCGTGGTCTCGGCCGGGCTGACGCGGGCCGGCGTCGTGATGCTGATCACGCGCCGCTTCGTCCAGGCCGGCCGCGCGCTCGGCGCCCATATCGGCATCATGGGCGCGGTCGGCGGCGTTCTCTCGGCCTTCATGAACAACGTCGCGGCGCTGGCGCTTCTGATGCCGGTCGACGTGGCGGCGGCGCGCAAAGCCGGGCGGGCGCCGGGCCTTTCGCTCATGCCGCTCTCCTTCGCCACGATCCTGGGCGGCATGGTGACGCTGATCGGCACACCGCCCAACATCATCATCGCGACGATCCGCGCGGATTCGCTCGGCGCGCCATTCTCGATGTTCGACTTCGCCCCGGTCGGCGGGATCACCGCGCTGGCCGGGCTCGTCTTCGTGGCGCTCGTCGGCTGGCGCCTCATCCCCAGGCGCGAAGAGGCGGGGACCACGCGGGAAACCGCCGCGTACATTGCCGAACTGACGGTGGCGGAGGGCTCGTCGCTGATCGGACGCACGCTCGACGACCTCTATGACGAAGCCGACCGCACCGGCACCGCGATCATGGCGCTCGTCCGCGACGGCAAGCGCCGCTACGACGCGCCCCGCGAGACCGGGATCGTCGCCGGCGACGTCGTCCTCGTCGAGGCCGAAGCGGAGGCCATTGACGAGTTCCGCGCGAGCCTGAAGCTCGATTTCGCCGATCGTCGCCGCAAGAGCTATCTCGAAGCCGAAAAGGCGGGGCTCGTGATGGTCGAGGTGGTTGTTCCCGCGACCGCGCGCATTCGCGGCAAGACCGCCGAGGCGGTCGGCCTCGTCTGGCGCCACCGGACCCTCCTGATGGGCATCTCCCGGCGCGGGCATCCGATCTCCGGCCCCTTGCGCAAGGCCGTGGTCCGTACCGGCGACATCCTCCTCCTCCTCGCACCTGCCGAAACGGCCGACCACGTGGTCGACTGGCTCGGCTGCCTGCCGCTCGCCGAACGCGGACTCGCGGTGACGAAGCAGGAACGCACGGGCGCGGCGATCGCGATCTTCGGCGCGGCGGTCCTTGTGGCGAGCCTCGGCTGGGTCGACCTGCCGGTCGCCCTCGGCTGCGTCGTCGTCGGCTATGTCCTGGCCAAGGTCCTGCCCCTCTCCGAGATCTATGACCACATCGAATGGCCGGTCATCGTGCTCCTCGGCTCGATGATCCCGCTCGGCGCGGCGCTGGAAACGTCCGGCGGAACCGCGCTCATCGCCCATACGCTCGTCGGCCTCACCACCGGCGCCCCGGCCTGGGTGGCGCTTCTGCTCCTGATGGTGGTGACGATGACGCTCTCCGACGTCCTCAACAACACCGCTACCGCGATCGTCGCGGCGCCGGTCGGCATCGCGATGGCAAGGGCGCTCGACGCGTCCCCCGACCCGTTCCTGATGGCGGTCGCGGTGGCCGCATCTTGCGCTTTCCTCACGCCCATCGGCCACAAGAACAACATGCTGATCCTCGGGCCCGGCGGCTACGAGTTCGGCGACTATTGGCGCATGGGCCTGCCGTTGGAGATCCTGGTGATCGCGGTCTCGCTGCCCTGCATCCTCGTCTTCTGGCCGCTCTGATCCAAAGGCCGCGCCGTTCCGGCGCGAAGAGATGTCTCGCCCCCGCGGGAGTATTTGGGAACAGAAGAAGGCAGGCCGGTTTCTGCCTTTTCTGTTCAACAATACTCCTCAGGGGTGAATTGCCGCGCCTGCGGCAAGAGGGGGCCGATGCCCCCCAACGCGCCGCGCGCGATGCGCGGCGCCACCGAAAGGCTTGACGCCACACGGCGTCTCGATTGAACCGGATGCCCTCAGAGCGGCCAGATCAGGGGAATTGTCAGGCTGGCCGACACGGCAAGGATCAGGTTGAGCGGGATCCCCACTTTCAGGTAGTCTGAAAACTTGTACCCGCCCGGCCCGTAGACGAGCATGTTGGTCTGGTATCCGATGGGGGTCGAGAACGCCGCGGAGGCCGCGAACATCACCGCGACGACCAGTCCGCGCGGGTCGAGCCCGAGCGAATGGCCAAGCTCGATGGCGACCGGCGTGAAGATGACGCCGACCGCATTGTTCGACACGATCTCGGTCAGCACCATCGCCAGCAGATAGACCGCGAAGATCACCATCTGCGGCGGCAGGTCGGTCAGTGACGGGCTGATCCAGCCGACCAGAAGCCGCGCCGCACCGGAATGATCGAGCGCGGCCCCCACCGCGAGCATCGAGAAGATCAGCGCGAGAAGCCTCCCTTCGATGAAGGAAAACGCCTCCTCGGCGTCGATGCAGCGGGTCAGAAGGACGATCGCGACACCCACGACCGAAAGGGCGAGGATCGGGGCCACGCCGATCCCGGAGAGGGCGACGATGCCGGCCAGCACACCGAAGGCCACGGGCGCCTTGGCACGGCGATAGGCCTTGACCGTCGGTTTCGACACGTCGACGAGTTCCATGTCGGCGGCCAGCCGCTGGATGTCCTCCGGCGCCCCTTCGAGAAGGAGCGTATCGCCGACAACGACGACGAGATCGTCGAGCTGACGGCCGATATTCTGGTTCCGCCGGTGCACCGCGAGCGTGTAGACCCCGTAGCGGCGGCGCAGGCGCAGTTCGCCCAGGGACCGCCCGACCATCCGGCAGCCCGGCGAGATCAGCACCTCCACCGTCTCGGTCTGCACCGAGGACAGCTTGTCGACAAGCCGGATATCCTTGTTCTCCTGCATGCCGAGCAGCTCCGCCATCTCGGTCCTCAGAACGACCCGGTCGCCTTCCTGCAATTCCACCGGCGCAAGATCGCGGCGGAGCGAGGCGTCGCCCCGCAGGACGTCGATCACCCGCACCCCCGGCCGCTTGAAGAGATCGACCTCGAGCACTTTCTGGCCGACGAGGTTGGACCCCTCCGGCAGCGCCACCTCGGTGAAGAACTTCAGCTTCCGCCGGTCGCCGAGCATCACCCCCATCGACTGACGGTCCGGCAAAAGCCGCCGCCCGATGGTCGCGACGTAGATCATGCCGATCAGGACCTGCAATGCGCCGAGGGGCGTGATCTCGAAGATCGAGAAGGGCTTCATGCCCTGCGCCTTGGCCACGCCGTCGACGAGGAGGTTGGTCGAGGTGCCGATCAGCGTCACCGTGCCGCCGAGGATCGCCGCATAGGAGAGCGGGATCAGGAGTTTCGAGGCCGAGACGTTCAGCTTCCGCGCGATCGAGACCATCACCGGGATCATCACCACGACGACCGGCGTGTTGTTGAGGAAGGCCGAGGCAAGGGCCACGAACCCGAAAAGGATGACCAGCGTCACGGTCGGGCGGTGATCGGCATTCGCCTCGGCCGTGTGGGTCAGCCATTCCAGCGTCCCGGTCCGCACGAGTGCGCCCATGATCAGGAACATCGCCGTGATCGTCCAGGGTGCCGGATTCGTCAGCGCCTTGAGCCCGAGGTCATAGGGCAGGATCCCGAGCACGAGGAACAGCGACGCCCCCGAAATCGCGATCACCTCGGTCGGATAACGCTCGCGCACGAACATCACAAACATGCCCACGACGATCAGCAAGGTCAGGATGGCCTCGCCGTCGGGCGAGAGGGCTAGGTCGATCATTCAGTGACCCTTGGGCTCATGAATCGGGATATTACCCTCGCCCAACGGCAGGGCAAGCAAACTTCCGTCGCCGGACCGCGCGGGGCGCGGCTGCACAAGGAAGAGACCGGCGAAGACGATGCCGAGCGCGCCCCAGATCCAGAGCGAATACCGCTCGCCGAGGATCGCCACGGACCACAGGATACCGGTGCCGGTGATGATGTAGCTGACCTGCGCCGCAAAGACCGCGCCGCCATGCCCGACGATCCAGACATAGCCCGAATAGGCGACCGCATGGATCAGCGCCGTCACCACGAGCGACGCCCCCGCCCGGCCCATCGGAAAGCTCGGCGTGATCCAGCTTCCGCTCGCCCAGACGAATGGCAGGACCAGCACGAGGCCGATGAACGACGCGCCGAACAGCAGCTGGACGGGATCGAGGCCGTCCGTGCCGAGCCGCCCGAGCCCCGTCGCCTCGGCCGCGTAGAAGACCGGGGCGGCGAGCGCGAAGGGCACGAAGACAAGGGCCGCGCGGTCGGGCAGGCTCGCTTCCGGCAGGATGATCATCGCGATCCCGGCGAGACCGGCGAGGATGCCGAGAAACCGCAACGGTTCGGGGCGTTCGAGCCTGAGCCCGATAGCGAGCGGCAGGGCGAACATCGGGACCAGCGCGATGAAAAGCGCGACGAGGCCCGCAGGCAACCCCTCCTGTGCGGTATAGAAGGCCGCCCCCGGCAGGATCGTGCCGAACATCGCGATGAAGGCATAGCGGGCGAGCGATCCGGGGCTCAGCGGCACCGGCCGGCGCGCGACGATCAACCAGAAGCCGAGCACCGCCACCGCCACGACCTGTTGCCAGAAGACGATGCCAAAATGGCGATAGCCACCGAGCACGATGTATTTCGACAGGGGAGTGGTCAGCCCCCAGGCCGCCCCGATCACGAAAAGCGCGGCGAAAAGCATGCGGGAGGTCATCAGGGCCGCGCCTCTTCCAGCCGTCCGCC
This sequence comes from Defluviimonas sp. SAOS-178_SWC, assembly GCF_039830135.1. Taxonomy (NCBI): domain Bacteria; kingdom Pseudomonadati; phylum Pseudomonadota; class Alphaproteobacteria; order Rhodobacterales; family Paracoccaceae; genus Albidovulum; species Defluviimonas sp. SAOS-178_SWC. The sequence goes on from NZ_CP156081.1 coordinate 2,853,204, forward strand.
GACGCGGATCATCCGGACCCTGGTCGCAAGGCCGGTGCGGTCGTCGGTCTCGACATAGGTGCCTGAGAGGGTGGCCTCGCCGTTTGCCGGGGAGAAACGCTCCTTGCCCATGCCGGTGACGAAGCGGCGCATCGGTTCGAGCTTGTCCATCCCGATCACCGAATTGTAGTCGCCACACATGCCGGCGTCGGAGTGAAACGCGGTTCCGCCCGGCAGGACCTGCGCATCCGCGGTCGGAACATGGGTGTGGGTGCCGACGACGAGGCTCGCCCGTCCGTCGCACCAGTGGCCGACCCCCATCTTCTCGCTGGTCGCCTCGCAATGGATGTCGACGATCGCCGCCTGCACCGATCCGCCGAGCGGATGCGCGCGCAGGACCGCGTCGAGTGCCGAGAACGGATCGTCGAAGGGCCGCTTCATGAAGACCTGCCCAAGCGCCTGCGTCACCAGAACCTTGCGGCCGCTTTGCGCGGAGAAGACGCGCGCGCCCTTTCCGGGCGCGGTCTTGGCGTAGTTGAGCGGCCGGAGGATGCGCGGCTCGGTCTCGATGAAGGAGAGCATGTCCTTCTGGTCGAAGGCATGGTCCCCAAGGGTGATACAATCGGCCCCGGCCGCGAGAATGGCCTTCGCATGTTCGGCCGACAGACCCACGCCCGAGGTCGCATTCTCGCCGTTGACCACGACGAAATCGAGGCCCCACTCCGCCCGCAGCCCAGGAAGCCGCGCCGTCACCGCCGCGCGTCCTGCCCGCCCCATCACATCGCCGAGAAAGAGAAGTTTCATGCGCCCTGCCTAGAGCGGCGCGGGCCGCGACGCAAGCGCCTGAACGCCCGAAACGGAGGGATGAAAGGCGCAGGAACCGGGTCGCTCGAACGGCATCGTTCGACAAGAAAGGGGAAGTCCGAGGAGAGTGACCATGACCACCGCCGAGATTGCCGCCCTTTTGATCTTCCTCCTGCCGCTGGCCTACAGCCCCGGCCCCGGAAACCTCTTCTTTGCCGCGAGCGGCGCCCGCTTCGGCTTCGGCGCGACACTCGCCGCCAATCTCGGCTATCACATGGCCACCTGGGTCGTGACCGTCATGATCGGACTCGGCTTTGCCGGAATCCTCGCCGCCGGAGGCGCGGTCGCCACCACGATCCGGATCGCGGGAAGCGCGTATGTCTTCTGGCTGGCCTGCTCTTTCCTTCGGGCCGGTCTCGGCGCGGCTGCGCCAATGCCCCGGCGCGCGGGGTTCGTCGGCGGATCCCTCCTCCTTATTCTCAACCCAAAGGCCTATGTCATTATCTTTCTTATGTTTTCCCAGTTTCTGACGGGACATCTCCCGACCCCGTCCGGCGTTCTGGCCATCGCAACGATCTTCACCATGAACAACTGCCTGGCCTTCACGCTCTACACGCTTGCCGGGGACCGGATCGCCCGATCTTTCCGCGACCCCGCCCATTCGCGAATGCTGAATATCGTTTTCGGTCTGATGCTTGCGGCCGTTGCTTCATGGATGATCACCGCATGATTTTCGGCGAGAATCCGCCGTGACATTCACGCGCCAGTTGACGGAACCGCGACGCGCGACCTACCGTTTCCATTGGGTGGGCAGTCAAGGACAACAACATGGAAAATCGGGCCATTGGAAACGCCGCGACGATTGTCGCGCTGCTTGCATCGACGGCCGCGGCGAGTGCCGCGACGATCTCCTTCAGCGCCCTGCCCGACGAAGGAGCTCTCTCCACGACATATACCGAAAACGGCATCACCGCGACGGCGGGGAGCGGCACGCTCGGCTGGTATACGGCGCCCGGCACCGCCCATGTCGACGATGCCGGCACCGGATTCACCTCGGACATCACCTTCACCACCGGCGGCATCTTCGACGCGACGAGCTTCACGCTCACCTCGCTCGGCTACAACTTCCTGAATTCGCCCGGCACCGTCTCCGACAACATCCTCGTCGCGGGCTATGTCGGCGGCAGCCTCGTCGCCGGTGCCAACTATACGCTGTCGGCTGTCGCGGGCACGGTGCAGACGATCCTCCTCGGCTCCGCCTTCACGGCGATCGACGCCTTCACGATCAGTCTGCTCTACCCGCGCACCGGCCGCGACTGCGATGCGCCTTGCGGGCATTTCGACCTCAATTCGGTGACGCTCGACACCGGCCCGGCCCCGGTGCCACTGCCCCCGGCCGCGCCGCTGATGGGCGCTGCCGTTCTCGGGCTTTTCGCCCTTCGCCGCCGGCGCGGCGCCTGACCACTGAATTGAAAGGATGTTGTCCCGCCCTGCGCACCGGGCGGGACGAATGACGTTCGATCAGCCTGTTTCCGTCTTGTCCTTCCCAGGCACGATCACTTCTGCCTCGGTGACGATCAGGTCGAGCTTCTGGTCCGTCGCCTCGATCGGCACCGCGTCGACTTCCTGCGCCGCGAAGGCAAATCCGATCGCCATGACCGGCCCCGCCGCGCGCAGCGCCTCCAGCGTGCGGTCGTAGAACCCGCCGCCATAGCCGAGCCGGTAGCCCCGCCGGTCGAAGGCCAGAAGCGGCACGACAAGCACCTCGGGAACGATCCACTCGCCCGACTCCGGGATCAGCGCGCCGAACGCGCCCGCCACCATCGGCACGTCCGGCGCCCAGCGCCGAAACTTGAGCGCCTGGCCCGGCCCGAGGATCACCGGCACACCGACCGGGCCGTCATGCGCCGCCATCGCCGGCAGGCAGTCGATCTCGGTCCGCATCGGCATGTAGCCCGCCAGCGGTCGCGTCCCCTGTTCAGCAAGAACCGCTTTCAACCGGTCGGCATCGCCGTCCGTTCGCGCCTGAAACGCCACCTTGCGGCGCGCGAACGCCTCGGCCCGCGCCGCCGCCTTTATCTCCGCCAATGTCACAAAAGCACCAATGCCGCCAATCCCAGGAAGGCGAAGAATCCGACCACATCGGTCACCGTCGTCACGAAGGCCCCCGAGGCGAGCGCCGGGTCCACGCCTGCCTTCTCAAGAGCCACAGGAACGAGGATCCCGGCAAGCCCGGCAACGACCAGATTGACCACCATTGCGGCAGCCAGCACCACACCGATCATCGGCGATCCGAACCAGACCCACCCGACCAGGCCCATCACCAGCGCGAAGACGATTCCGTTGACCGCCCCCACCATCGCCTCGCGCCGCACGACACGCCAGACGTTCGATCCGGTCAGGTCGCGCGTCGCGATGGCGCGCACCGCCACCGTCAGCGCCTGGGTCCCGGCATTGCCGCCCATCGAGGCGACGATCGGCATCAGCACCGCCAGCGCCACGATCTGGCTGATCACCCCTTCGAACTGGGAAATGACTATGGAGGCCAGGATCGCCGTGACGAGGTTCACCGCAAGCCACGGCAACCGCTGCGTCGTCGTCTCGATCACAGTATCGGACAACGACCCCTCGCCGACGCCGGCGAGGCGGAGGATATCCTCCTCATGCTCCTCGTCGAGAACCGCCATTGCGTCGTCGATGGTGATCACGCCGACAAGCCGGTCGTCGGCATCGACTACGGGGGCCGAGATCAGGTGATACTGGTTGAAGGCATAGGCGACATCGCCTTCCTCCTCCAGCACATCGATGGTGCGGAAACTGTCCTCTGTGATGTCCTTGAGCGGCACAGAGCGTTTCGACGACAGAAGCTTGCCGAGCGTCACGTACCCCACCGGATGCCAGCGCGGATCGACCAGGATCACATGGTAGAACTGATCCGGCAACTCCTCGGCGTTTCTCAGAAAATCAATGGCCTCGCCCACCGTCCAGTGTTCCGGGGCCGTCACCACCTCGCGCTGCATGAGGCGGCCGGCGGAAAACTCCGGATAGGTCAGCGACTGTTCGACCGCGACCCGGTCGCTGTCTTCGAGCGCCCCGAGAATCCGCTCCTGCACCGGCTCCTCGAGGTCCTCGATGAGATCGACGACGTCGTCCGAGTCGAGCTCGCGCACCGCCTCGGTCAGAACTTCCTGCGGCAGCGCCGCGATCACTTCCTCGCGGATCGACTCGTCGAGTTCCGAAAGGATCTCGCCGTCGATCCCGCGCGACCAAAGCCGCAGAAGGCCGGCCCGCTGCGCCGGTCCGATCTGTTCGAGAAGGTCGGCGATGTCGGCCGCGTGAAGCGGCTCCATCAGCTCGTCGATGGTGGCGGCGTCGCCGGCCTCGACCGCGTCCAGGATGGCGTCGACGACCTTAGGATCGAGGCTGTATTCGTCCTCGTCCCGCTCGGCGATGTCGTCGTCCTGCTCCGCCATTCTTCCCCCGGTCCGATTACCGCGACCTTATCGGAAGCAGTTTCAAAGAAACAGGGGCAAAGGACGGATTTCCCTGCGCCCCGCATGGGCTTAGACTGGCCGCGCAACAGGAACATGAAGGCGCGCGACCATGACCGACCTGCTCATCGGCCAGACCTTGAGCTTCAGCGGAAACCCGATGACCGAGGGGATCGCGGCCGCCCGCCATTCGGCGCGCGGCGGCCTATTGATCGAGGGTGGAAAGATCGCGGCGGTGGGTGAGGCGGACGACCTTCGCCGGGCCCATCCGGACGCGCGCGTGACCGATTACGGCGACGCACTGATCTCGGCCGGCTTCGTCGACGCCCATGCCCACTACCCGCAGACCGCGATCATCGCGAGCTGGGGCAAGCGGCTCATCGACTGGCTGAACGCCTATACCTTCCCCGAAGAGATGCGGTTTTCCGACCCGGCCCATGCGGCCGGGATCGCCGCCCGCTACTTCGACCTGACGCTGTCGATGGGGACGACGACCGTCTGCTCCTATTGCACGATCCATCCCGAAAGCGTCGATGCCTTTTTCACCGAGGCGCAGCGGCGGGGCCTTCGCGCCTATGCCGGCAAGACCTGCATGGACCGGAACGCCCCCGACGGGCTCCGCGACACGCCGCAATCGGCCCATGACGACAGCCGCCGGCTCCTGCAGAAATGGCATGGCGTGGACCGGCTGTCCTATGTCATCACGCCACGCTTCTCGCCGACCTCGACGCCGGAACAGCTGTCGGCCCTCGGCGCGCTCTGGGCCGAAAATCCGTCCTGCCTCATGCAGACGCACCTCTCCGAACAGACCGACGAGATCGCCTGGGTGAAATCGCTCTACCCTTCGGCGCGCGACTATCTCGACACCTACGAGGCGCACGGCCTTCTCGGCCCGGGCGGGCTTTACGGCCACGCGATCCATCTCGAACCGCGCGAGCGCGACCGGCTGCGCGAGGTCGATGCGAGCCTCATCCACTGCCCGACCTCGAATACCTTCATCGGCTCGGGGCTCTTCGACATGGACGGTCTTTCCGCCTCCGGCCACCGGATCGGGCTCGCCACCGATACCGGCGGCGGGTCGAGCTTCTCGATGCTCCGCACGATGGCGGCGGCCTACGAGATCGCGCAGCTCCGTCACCGGGCCCTGCACCCTGCGGAACTCTGGTGGCTCGCCACCGAAGGGGCCGCCCGCGCCTTGCGCGCCGACGACCGGATCGGCAACCTCGCGCCGGGAATGGAGGCGGACCTCGTCGTTATCGACCTCGCCTCCACCCCCGCCATCGCCCAGCGCGCGGCGCGCGCGGGCGATATCTGGGAAGCGCTCTTCCCGACGATCATGATGGGCGACGACCGGGCGATCAGGTCGGTCTGGATTGCCGGCCGCCCACTTCCGAAGACGGCCTGATCCAGCTGCGGCGCCTCCGGCGCCATTCCTTCACGGGGTCGCCGCGCCGGGGCGCGGCTCCGCTGCCCCGGGCCGATGCCCGTCTTCCGTACCCTCCTTCTCGTTTCATCTTGCCCGAAATACCTTCGGGGGTCCGGGGGCGGAAAGCCCCCGGCCTACGCCATGAGCCGGCGGGCCAGCCGAGACTGGTCGGCGATCGCGCGCCCCAGATCCAGCGTCGTGACCTGACCGTCGCGCACGACCGGCCGGCCCTCGACGAACAGATCCCGCACCCGCGTCGGCCCGCACAGGATGAGGGCCGCGACCGGGTCCCAGGCGCCCGCCGCCTCGATCCCCGAGACGTCCCAGATTGCGATGTCTGCCCGTTTGCCAGGCTCCAGCGATCCGCAATCGCGCCGCCCCAGCACCCGCGCGCCGCCAAGCGTCGCGATCTCCAGCGCCTCGCGGGCGCTCATCGCATCGGCACCGTTCGCCACGCGTTGCAGGAGCATCGCCTGCCGCGCCTCGGCGACAATGTTGCCGGCGTCGTTCGAGGCCGAACCGTCAACGCCAAGCCCGACCTTGACGCCGGCATCGCGCATCCGGCGTACCGGCGCGATGCCGGAGCCGAGACGGCAGTTCGAGCAGGGGCAATGGGCGATCCCGGTCCGCGAGCGGGCGAAGAGGTCGATCTCCGCCCTGTCGAGCTTCACGCAATGGGCGTGCCAGACATCGTCGCCGGTCCAGCCGAGATCTTCGGCATACTGGCCGGGACGGCAGCCGAATTTTTCGAGGGAATAGGCGATATCCTCGTCGTTCTCCGCCAGGTGGGTGTGCAACATCACCCCCTTGTCGCGGGCGAGAATCGCCGCCTCGCGCATCAGGTCGCGGCTCACCGAAAAAGGCGAACACGGGGCAAAACCGACCCGGACCATCGCGCCGTCCGAAGGATCGTGGAAGGCGTCGGCGACGCGCTCCATGTCCTTCAGGATCGCCGGCTCCGCCTCCACCAGCGCGTCGGGTGGCAGCCCGCCCGCGCTCTCGCCGATGGACATCGCCCCGCGCGTCGGATGGAAGCGCAGCCCGATCTCGCGCGCCGCGTCGATCGTGTCGTCAAGCCGCGCCCCGTTCGGGTAGAGGTAGAGGTGGTCCGAGGTCAGCGTGCAGCCCGAAAGCGCCAGCTCCGCCAGCCCGACCAGCGCCGAGACCCGCATCTCCTCGGGCCCGAACCGGGCCCAGATCGGATAGAGCGTCTTCAGCCAGCCGAAGAGCAGCGCATCCTGTCCGCCCGGCACCGCCCGCGTGAGGGTCTGGTAGAGGTGGTGATGGGTGTTGACGAGGCCGGGTGTCACCACACAGCCCCTGGCCTCGACGACCTCGCCGGTGGTCTGCAATCCCGGCCCCACCCCGGCGATGACGCCGCCCCGGATCAGCACATCGGCGCCCGCGACCTCGGCACGGTCGGCGTTCATCGTCACAACGCGCTCGGCGCCCCGGATGAGGATTTCGGACATGTGTTCCCTCCTGCCACCCCTTCGGCGCTACGGGAACGGCCGGCGACAGAAGGGGGAAGGACTCGTCCGGCAAGAGCAAGTCTAGGCAAATGCGGGGACCAGCACCAGCCGTTCGGGCCGAAAGGACTTTCGCCCGAAGCCTGCGAATGGATCAGGAATTAAGGACTTCCATGGCCGCGCGATGCATTTCCGCATTCGCCGCGGCGAGGACGCGTCCGCCCTGATGAGCCGGCTGCCCTTCCCAGTCGGTGACGATACCGCCTGCCGCCTCGATCACCGCAATCGGCGCCTGCACATCGTAGGCTTGCAGCCCGGCCTCGACCACGAGGTCGATCTGCCCGGCCGCGATCAACGCATAGGCATAGCAATCGAGCCCGTAGCGGGTCAGCTTCGCACGCGCCTTCAACCGGTTGAAGGCCGCGCCCTCCTGTTCGGTGCCGACTTCGGGGAAGGTGGTGAACAGGATCGCCTCGTTCAGGGGCCGTGGTCCGCGGGCCTTCAGCCGTCGCGTTCCCATCGGGCCGACAACCTCCGCCACACCGAACCCGCCGCAGAAGCGCTCGCCGATGAAGGGCTGGTCGATCAGGCCGAAGACCGGCCCGGACGCGTCGGCGACGGATATCAAAACCCCCCAGGTCGGCGTGCCGGAGAGGTAGCTTCGCGTCCCGTCGATCGGATCGAGAACCCATGTCAGGCCGGAGGTTCCCGCCTTGACCCCGAATTCCTCGCCGAGGATGGCGTCGTCGGGGCGCCGCTCTGCGAGGATCTCGCGCATTCGCTCTTCCGACGCGCGGTCAGCGATCGTCACCGGATCGAAATGCGTCGTGACCTTGTTGTCGGCGGACAGCCCGTCGGAACGGAAATGCTCCAGCGTCGCCGCGCGCGCGGCGTCGGCCAGAGCATGTGCGGTGGCGATGAGCGCCGCGCGCTCAGCGTTGGAAATGGGGCTCATCGGGGACCTCGCTTGCTGCCCAAGCGGTAGCCCCCTGCCCCGGTCCGGTCAAGGCGCCTCAGGCGGCGTCCGAAAGCACCTTTGCAAGGTCGAAGAGCCGACGGCGCTGCGCCTCGGGAATCGCGTAGTAGGAGCGGACGAGCATCAGCGCTTCCTTGTCGGCGAGGATATCGCCGTCGATCTCCTCGACGATCGGGCTGCGCTGGTCGAGACCTTCGAAGAAGAAGCTGATCGGAACGCCCAGCGAATCCGCGATGTCCCAGAGCCGGGAGGCAGAGATCCGGTTCATGCCGGTTTCGTATTTCTGGATCTGCTGGAACTTGATTCCAACCTTGTCGGCGAGCTGTTGCTGCGTCATGCCCACCATCCAGCGGCGATGGCGTACGCGCTTGCCAACATGGACGTCAACTGGGTGTTTCATCGTCATCTCCATACTATCGCTATAAGAATATCAAGCAAGTTACGTGCCAAACAGGCATGCCCCCAAAGTTTTTCACGAAAATATTAAACCGGGGGAACTCGCTCAACGTCACGCGGATAACGCAAAGGAATGCCTGCAATTCGGGAAACAGTCACCCTATACGAAAATACATGTTCCTCCGCTCGCCTCCGGAGTCCTTCTCATTTTGCATTGCATTTTGCTAATCATGCGGATCAGGATTTTTCCATTTTGCAACACGCTTTTCCCGAACCGGGCTGGTCCTGCCCTTCCGGTGTGGATAGCTTGGCGCAAAGGGAGACGGTCATGGAAGCATTCGGAATTCGCGCCTACGGCGAGGCGCCGCAACGCCTCGATCTGCCAATGCCGGAGCCGGGGCCCGGTGAGGCGCGTGTGCGCATCGCCGCCTGCGGCCTGAATTTCGCCGATCTCCTGATGATCGACGGCAAGTACCAGGAACGGCCGGAACCGCCCGTGACGCTCGGCATGGAGCCGGCGGGCTGGGTCGATGCGCTCGGCCCGGATACGGACGGTCCGCCGGTCGGAACCCGCGTCGTCGTCTATGCGAATGCCGGCGGATTGGGCGAGTACGGCTGCTTTCCGGCCGCGCGCTGCCTGCCGATTCCGGATGCGATGCCCTTCGACCATGCCGCGGCCTTCCAGATCGCCTACGGCACGAGCCACCTCGCCCTCGACCACAAGGCGCGGCTTCAGCCCGGAGAGACGCTCCTCGTCCTCGGCGCCGCCGGCGGCGTCGGGCTGACGGCGGTAGAGATCGGCAAGCGCATGGGCGCGCGGGTCATCGCCTGCGCCCGCGGCGCCGACAAGCTCGACGCGGCGCGGGCGGCGGGGGCCGATCACCTCATCGACAGCACGGATGCGGATCTCAGGGCCGAGGTCAAGGCGCTTGGCGGCGCCGAAGTGGTCTACGATCCGGTCGGCGGGGACCAGTTCGACGCGGCCTTCCGCGCGACCAATCCCGACGGCCGCATCGTTGTCATCGGCTTCGCCAGCGGCAAGGTTCCGCAGATCGCCGCCAACCACCTTCTGGTCAAGAACATCTCCGTCATCGGACATTACTGGGGCGGATACCTGAAATTCCGGCCCGAGATACTGACCGGCAGCCTCGAAACCCTGATCGGCTGGTATGCGGAGGGCGGATTGCGCCCGCATGTCTCCCACCGGCTTCCCCTGGCCCGCGCGGGCGAGGCGCTGGAGCTACTGCGCAGCCGTCAGTCGACCGGAAAAGTCGTCGTCACCCTCTGAGGCGCGATCCCCGGCGATCACCCTCAGGCAGCATTGCGCGTCGCCATAGGCGCAGCGCAATTGCGTCACCAGCGCGTTGACGACCTCGCCCTTCTGCACGCCGGCCTGATACATGCAGATGTCGAGATGGCCGAGATCGGGCAGCGCGTTCGCGCCGTCGATGGCGACGGTGCCGGTGGGCAAGGCACCGTCCATCCGCGCGCTGATCGAAAGGTCGGCGGCGACCGTCGCATCGGCCACCTGCTCGGATTCCCCCCCCACGGCGATCTCCCAGCGGATGCCGGCGCCGTTGAGGGCCGCCTGCGCGATGGGCCGGAAGAAACAGGTCTCGACGAAGGCGAGCCTGAGGGGACGCTGCTGCCAGGCGTTGCCGTCCGGCGCGCCGACCCAGACCAGACGGCGGGTGGCGAGCCGCTCGCCCCCCTCGCCCGGCGCTGCCTCGGTCGTCAGGATCACGTCGTAATCGCCGCGCGCGAATCCTTCCTTCAGCTTCGAGGTGAAGCAGGAAACGAGATTGATCCGCATCCGCGGATATTCCGCCGCCATCGCCTTCAGGATGCGCGGGATCTGAGGATAGACGATGTCATGCGGCACACCGAGGCGAAGCTCGCCCTCGAACGCGGTATCGGTCATCCGCGACAGCGCCTCGTCGTTCAGCTCCAGCATCTTGCGGGCATAGTTGAGAAGCTGTTCCCCCTCCGGCGTCAGCGTCAGCTTGCGCTGCGCGCGCGAAAAGAATTCCAGCCCCAGCCCCTCCTCCAGCCGCTTGATCTGCATCGAGACGGCCGACTGCGTGAGGTTCAAGAGCCCGGCCGCACGCGTGACGCCGCCGGCATCATTGACGGCGACGAGGGCGCGGAGGGCGGTGAGGTCGAGATTCCGGGGCATGTTCAAAATCCGTGATGGAAGATCGGACAATCATTCATTTCCATAATTCATCACAAGGGCGCATATAAATCAAGCCTCCTGATGGATGCAGCCCGAAACATCACGATCAGACAGGAAACCAGATGGAACACGCCCTTCCCCGCCGTCACCTCAGCCGCCCTGGCCTTCTCGCCCGGCTCCGCCACCGGATGGCCCATATCCGCCACCGCCGCAGGCTTCGCGACCTCAGCGACCACATCCTCGACGACATCGGAATCAGCCGCGACGCGGCCGAACGCGAGGCGTCGCGGCCGGTCTGGGACGTCCCCAACACCTGGCGCAGATGAATCGACCAGGCAGTGGACTGAAGATCTTGAATTCTTCCAATTGCTTCCCGATATTCCCTTGGGAACGCGCGGCTTTCGGGCCGCGCGAATAGGAAATGTAACGGGAGGCTTTGATGGCTGACTATCAAACGATCCGCGCCGGCCGGGCTGGTACCCGGACGCTTGCGGTCGATGAAGGGCTTCGCGCCCATATGAACAAGGTCTACGGGCTGATGTCCGTCGGCATGCTACTGACGGCCGCTGCGGCCTGGGCGATTTCGGGCCTCGCGGTCACGACCGACCCGACGCTCGCCGCGGCGCAGATCGGCGCGGACAAGTACCTGACCGGCTTCGGCGCCGCACTCTACACCTCGCCGCTGAAATGGCTGGTGATGTTCGCCCCCCTCGCCTTCGTCTTCGCCTTCAGCGCGATGATCGGGCGGATGTCGGCGGCGGCGGCCCAGCTCGTCTTCTACGCCTTCGCGGTGACGATGGGCGTGTCGATCAGCTCGATCTTCCTCGTCTTTACCGGCATGTCGATCGTGCAGACCTTCCTCGTGACCGCGATCGCCTTCGCGGGCCTGTCGCTCTGGGGCTACACGACCAAGAAGGACATCTCGGGCTGGGGCTCGTTCCTGATCATGGGCGTGATCGGGCTTCTGGTGGCGTCGATCGTCAACATCTTCCTCGGCTCGCCGGCGGTCATGTTCGCGATTTCGGCGCTTGGCGTCCTGATCTTCGCGGGTCTCACCGCGTATGACACGCAGAACATCAAGAACACCTACATCGCCCATGCCCAGCACGGCGATGCGGAATGGCTGGGCAAGTCGGCGATCATGGGGGCGCTGAACCTCTATCTCGACTTCATCAACATGTTCATGTTCCTGCTGCAGTTCATGGGCAATCGCGAGTGATCCGAGGCGACCAGACCAAAGACGAAGGGCCGGGGATTTCCCCGGCCCTTTTTTCTTAGCCGCAACTCAGCGGGACGACGAAGGCCGCGATACCGGAATGGCTGCGTTTCCTGGGCCGGCGGGGCGAAAATATGTCGATTGACTACTTCCGATCCAAGGCGGGACAAAACGAAAAGGCCGCGCAACGGCGCGGCCTTTGGATCCTTGCGGAAATGCCAGATCTTACTTGATCTTGCCTTCCTTGTATTCGACATGCTCGCGCTTGACCGGATCGTACTTCCGCACGACCATCTTCTCGGTCATGGTGCGGGCATTCTTCTTGGTCACATAGAAGTGCCCGGTGCCCGCCGTCGAGTTCAGACGGATCTTGATCGTCGTCGGCTTCGCCATTGTCGTTCTCCACTAGCCGGACGACCCTGGCCGCCCGCGAAATCCTTGAAGCCCGCCTTTTACCGACGCGCCGGACGGAGTCAACAGCCAAACCGACAGGACCGGAATCAATTTCCGCGCGGCGGCGGCCCCATCGGGTCGCCGCGGGGGAGGCGGGGGCACCTCACCATCCGGAAGGCGGTGCGCCCGCCCGACGCCCGTCAACATCACGCGGTCGGGCGCCCCATGGCCTTGTGCAGGCGCGCCCGCGTCGCTGCATCGAGCCCGAGCGCGGCCGCGAGCTGGGCGAGGTAGGCCTCTTCCGCCGGCGTATCGACCCGGATCGCCATGAGCGAGGTCGCGTAGACCTGTTCGCGCATCGCCGTGCCGGCATCCGTGGCAAGGGCCGCGAGGTCCCCGGGCTCGTCCAGAGCGGCCTGGACAAAAGCGATCTCCTCATCGCTGGCATCGTTGAGATGATCGAGAATCTTCGCCCGCTCCTCCGCGTCGATCTCGCCGTCGGCCTTGGCGGCCATGATCATGGCGCGGATCATCAGCTTGGCGTTCTCCTCGTTCATCGCCGAGGCGGGCGAGGCGCCGGAGATCGCCTCCATCATGTCGCCCATCATCTTGCCGCCGGCTGTGGCCGCCCCGGTCATCGAGGCGATGAGCCCGCCGAGGCCCGCCTCGGCCGCCTCCGACGCGCCCCCGAAGCGCTCGTACATCTCCCGCACCGTCTTCGCGCCACCCGGAAGGCCCATCTTCTCGGCCTGCTGGCCCCACTGGTCGACGGCGCCGCCCGGCTCCCCGGCCTTCTTCATCGCCTCCTTCACGCCGGTCATCCCGCCAGCATCCCTGTACTTGTCATACCCGCGCGCGGCGGCGAACCCGATGGCCAGGGTGGCCAGTGTCTTGACGAAACTCATGTCGGTTACTCCTTGACAGCCCAACCCATCATAACCCGGCTTCCGTGACGCGCACCCACCAATCTGCGGGGCGGCGAAACCGCGCATGATGGTCCAGCCATCGCAGCGGGACATTTAGCGTGGCCTTGGTGGATAATCTGCGCGGAGGGCCTGTAAGCCGGATTCTGTCCACCCCGGACCGTGATCCGGGGCTGGATGACCATTCATCTCGCCCCGCCGTTGCCGACGGGATCAAGCTGCCAACCCGGGCCTCTCGGGCTGAAGCGTCCCTGCGGGCGGTCTCCGTTGCCGGACCGGCCCCCGCGCGAGGCCCCTATTTGGCATTGCTCCCGGTGGGGCTTGCCGTGCCGTCCCTGTCGCCAGGTCCGCGGTGGGCTCTTACTCCACCGTTTCACCCTTGCTGCCGCCGGAGCGGAAGCGGTTTCTTCTCTGTGGCGCTTTCCCTCGGGTTTCCCCGGCCGGGCGTTACCCGGCACCGTTGCTTCATGGAGTCCGGACTTTCCTCGAAGGGCGAACCCCTCGCGGTCATCCGGCCCTCCGCGCAAGCGATGAGTTAGGTGTCCCGCTGGCCGCCGTCAACCGGGAAGCGGCGGGAAAGCTCGGCGGCAAGCGCCCGGTCGGCCGCCGCCTCCGGCCCCGAGGCGCCCGGTCGGAACCGCAGTCGAAACGCCGCGAGCCGGGCGTCGGGCGCGGCGTCGGGGTAACCGAGCGCACGGGCCGAGGCGGCGAAGTCCGTCTCTGGGTCGCCGTGCATGTCAGGCCAGACCGAGAGCCCGCCAAGCGCCAGCCGCCGCCAGTCGAAACGCGGGCCCGGATCGCGCTTGCGTTCCGGCGCCATGTCGGAATGGCCGATGACCCGCTCGGGCGAGATCGCCCAGCGCGCCATGATACCGGGAAGTAGCGCTTCAAGCGCGGCCATCTGCGGCTCCGGGAACGGCGCGTCGCCGGGATTGGCAAGCTCGATCCCGATGGAATGGGAATTCACGTCCGTGATGGCGCCCCAGCCACCTGCCCCGGCATGCCAGGCGCGCGCCTCTTCCGGCACCAGTGCCTCGACCTCACCCGATTCCGAGATCAGGTAGTGGGCCGAAACCTCCGCCTCGGGGTCGCAAAGGCGCGCCCGTGCCTCCGCGCATGTCGGCATCGCGGTATAGTGGATGACGATCAGGCTCGGACGCGCGCCATCGCGCCGCTCCCCGAAATTCGGCGAGAGCTGCGACGGGGCCACGGCCCTAGCCGCGCGCCTTCTGGAACGGGGTCGGATCCCAGTAGCAGGCGAAGCCGTCGCCGTCCGGGTCGAGGTTCTTCGGATCGCGCTTCGGCCCGCCCGACTTCAGGAACGCCTGCTGCGCGGCCTCGGGTGTGGCGTAGCGGGCGCAGGCCTTCTGCGAATTCGACAGCGAGATCTTGGAGCGCGGATAGACCGCCTCACCGATCCGGTTGGGCGCGCTCAGCGCGTACTGGACCAGATCGACGGCCCCGCTCGACTCGTCGGTGCGCTGCGGCAGTTCGGTCGGCTGGACCTGCTGATATTGCGCCCGGTTCTGGGCGATGCGGGCCTTGTCGGATTCGATCGTCTCGCGCGAGGCGACGGCGCTGAAATCCTGCTCGTCCGAGATGCCGGTATGGTTGACCGGAGCGGCCGGGGCATCGGTCGCCGACGGCGGGTAGTAGGCCGTGCCTTCGGTTACTTGAGGATTCGCCGGCGGGATGTTCGCAGGCAAGGTTCCCGTCGTGCCGAACTGCCCGGACCCGATCCCGGCCTGGGCGAGGTCCGACGCCGTCGGGGCGCCGTACGCGGAGTCCGTGGGCGCCGCGGCCGTTGCCGGGAACGGCACGACCGGATTCTGCACCGGCGCCTGCACGACCTGAGAGGGGGCGGCGATGCGCGCTTGCGCTTCTGCATAGCGGCGCGCCTGATAGTCGGAATAGCTCTCGAACCCGACACCGCCGACGCGGCTGTCCGGTATCGGCGGCTGACAGCCGGCCACAAGAAGAAGCGCCAGTCCTGGCAACAGAAGTCGCATCGCGATGTCCCCGATCCCCATTCTGAACGGGCCCATTACCACCATTTCGACGGCTTGGAAACAAATCCTGCCGCGCGTTCCAGCACATAGGCGTGATTCAGCAGATCGCCTTCCTCCCACGGCCGACCGATAAGCTGAAGCCCCAGGGGCAGCCCCTGACGGTCAAGCCCGGCCGGAACCGCGACACCCGGAAGACCGGCGAGGTTGACCGTCACGGTGAAGACGTCGTTGAGATACATGGCAATCGGATCGGCATTCGCCATCTCGCCCAGCCCGAAGGCGGCGGACGGGGTTGCGGGCGTCAGGATCGCGTCGATGCCGTCCGCGAAGACGTCCTCGAAGTCCTTCTTGATCAGGGCGCGGATCTTGCGGGCACGGTTGTAATAGGCGTCGTAGAACCCGGCGCTGAGCACATAGGTGCCGATCATCACCCGGCGCTGGACCTCGTGGCCGAAGCCCTCGGCGCGGGTCTTTTCGTACATCTCGGTGATGCCGTCGCCTTGCCCGAGTTTCGCCCGGTGGCCATAGCGCACCCCGTCATAGCGCGCGAGATTCGACGACGCCTCGGCCGGCGCCACGACGTAATAGGCGGGCAACGCGTATTTCGTGTGCGGAAGCGAGATGTCCTCGATCTCGGCGCCCGCGTCCTTCAGCATCGCGGTGCCGTCGGCCCAAAGCTTTTCAATCTCGTCCGGCATCCCGTCCATGCGGTATTCGCGCGGGATGCCGATCTTCTTGCCGCGAATGTCACCGGTCAGCGCCGCTTCGAAATCCGGCACCGGGATGTCGGCGCTGGTGGAATCCTTCGGATCGTGCCCGCACATCGCGCCCAGCATGATCGCCGCGTCGCGCACGTCCTTGGTCATCGGCCCGGCCTGATCGAGGGAGGAGGCGAAGGCCACGATCCCCCAGCGCGAGCAGCGCCCATAGGTCGGCTTGATCCCGGTGATGCCGGTGAAAGCGGCGGGCTGGCGGATCGACCCGCCGGTATCGGTGCCGGTCGCCGCGAGGCAGAGATCCGCCGCGACCGCTGCCGCCGATCCGCCGGACGATCCGCCGGGCGTGAGCGGGGCTTCGTCATTGCCGCGCCGCCAGGGGTTGACGACATTGCCGTAGCACGAGGTCTCGTTCGACGAGCCCATGGCGAACTCGTCCATGTTGAGCTTGCCGAGCATGACCGCCCCGGCATCGGCCAGTTGCTGGCTGACGGTGGATTCGTATTCGGGCCGGAAGTTCTTCAGGATGTTCGACGCCGCCTGCGAAGGCACGCCCCGGGTGCAGAAGAGGTCCTTGATCCCGACCGGGATGCCGCACATCGACGGCGCCTCGCCCGCCTTCAGCCGCTTGTCGGCCGCCAGCGCACGTTCATGGGCGATCTCGGGTGTCTTGTGGACGAAGGCGTTCAGGACATCCGCCGCCTCGATGGCCGACAGGCAGGCCTCGGTCAGCTCGGCAGACGTCACCTCGCCCTTGCGGAGCGCGTCACGCGCGGCGGCGATCGTCAGTTTGTTCAGTTCAGTCATTCGACCACCTTCGGAACCGCGAAGAACCCTTCCCGCGCGTCGGGCGCGTTCGACAGGATCTGTTTCTGGATATTGCCGTCCGTCACGACGTCCTGCCGGCGCTTCAGCCGCATCGGCGTGACCGAGGTCATCGGCTCCACGCCGTCCACGTCCACCTCGTTTAACTGCTCCATGAATGCGAGCACGGCGGAGAGTTCGCCGGCCAGCGCCGGCAGGTCCTCTTCCTTCACGGCGATCCGCGCCAGATGCGCGACCTTCCGCGCGGTGTCGGTATCGATGGACATGGCTCTACCCGTTATCGCGATTTCCCGCCCCGTTTAACTTCGCCGGGCCTGGCCTGCAAGCCGGTCCCATGCCCCAGCCCGCAGCAGACGCGCAACGGAATCCACCGCGCGGCGCGCACCCCTGCCGCAGCCGTTCGCTTCCCGGTTGCCTCGACCCTGCCGCCGATCTAGCCTGTTTTCCTGCCCGGCAACCATCGGAGGACCCCATGAAGATCACCTGGCTCGGCCATTCCGGCTTTCGCATCGAGATCGAGGGCGCGGTGCTCCTTGTCGATCCCTGGCTGACCGGCAATCCGATGTTCCCCGCCGAACGCCGCGCCGAAGCCGTCGCCGGCGCCACCCATATCCTGATCACGCACGGGCACGGCGACCATACCGGCGACGCCGTCGGGATCGCCAGGGACGCGAATATCCCGGTCGTCGGAATCTATGACCTCGTCAGCCATTGGGAGGCCGCCGAGGGCATCACGGGCATCGGCTTCAACAAGGGCGGCACCGTCGATCTCGGCGGCGCGGCGGTGACGATGGTCAACGCCTGCCACTCCTCCTCGATGGCGGGCAAGACCGGGCCGATCTATCTCGGCCACGAGGCGGGCTTCATGATCACCGGCGAAGGCCACACGATCTATCTGACGGGCGACACCGCGATCATGGCCGATATGGGCTGGATGGGCGAATATTTCGCCCCCGACATCGGCATCCTCTGCGCCGGCGGGCATTTCACGATGGACATGAAGCAGGCGGCCTGGGCGGCGAAGAAGTTCTTCGATTTCAAGACCGTGATCCCGTGCCACTACCGGACCTTCCCGCTCCTCGCGCAGTCGGCGGACGAGTTGCAGGCGGGCCTGCCAGGCGTTCGCGTGATCGAGCCCGAGGTCCTCGAACCGATCACGATCTGACCTCCGCGCCGGCGTTCGGGCAGGGTTTCCCCTGCCCGCCCGGGCTTACAGATCCCAGTATTTCCGGCTCTCCGGCCGCGGCACAAGGCCGATATCCCGGCGGATGCGGTCAGAGAGGTCGGCGTCGTACCGCCGGGGCGGCGGACGCCGCCGGGCGATCAGCGCCGCAAGGGCCAATGCCACGCGGACAAGCCCATGCTCGGCCACGAGCGCCTGCAGGGCGATCGCGGGTTGCGGGATTTCGGGACTCACTTGTGCATTCATCATCTCACACAGCCGGCCGCCTATTCGGCGCGCAGGCTCCTCATGGTCGAATTGGGGACGGGGCTCCAAAGACCGGAAGACACTTTTCCCGGCATCTGGAAACGGCGGTTGGGGTGGTCTGGGTGGAAGGGGCCCGGCGCTATCGCGGCCGGGTCGGGATCAGCAGTTGATGCCGGTGCCCGTGCCGCGCCATGCGGTCAGTCCTTCGATGACGCCAACACCACGGCGGAGTACGACGAGATCATATCTGTTCATCTGACGCCTCCTTCTTCTGGTGCTGCGACGGGCGAAACATACACCGGAATGCGCTGGTACAAAGCACTAGATTGTACCCATCGCTCAGAGCGGATTGTACGTGTCGCAAGGGACACAATCGGGGTGATGATCGAAGAGCCAAGGCGGCGGACTTGTCCGGGATTTTACCGTCAGCCGGTCGGGTGCGGCACGGGCCCGGCGCGGTTTACCCCCGCCGGTCGCGAAAGAACGCGGCAAGCAGCTCCGCCGATTCCCGCGCGCCGATCCCGTCATAGACCTCCGGAACGTGATGGCATTGCGGATGGGAAAACACCCGCGCGCCATGCGCAACCCCACCGGATTTCGGATCCTCGGCGCCGTAATAAAGGCGACCGATCCGCGCGAAGGAGATCGCCGCAGCGCACATCGGGCAGGGTTCGAGCGTGACATAGAGATCATGGCCCGGCAGCCGCTCTGACCCCGCAGTCCCGCACGCGGCCCGCAAGGCGAGGATCTCGGCATGCGCGGTCGGATCGTTGAGCTCCCGCGTCCGGTTGCCGGCCCGGGCGACGATACCGCCATCCGGCGCCACGACGACCGCGCCCACCGGCACCTCGCCCCGCTTCCCCGCCGCCCGCGCCTCTTCCAGCGCCAGAGCCATATGGCTTTGAAATCCGCTCATGCCTCCTGATGCCCCGGCCCGCGCCCGCACGCAAGCGCTTCCCCCCCGGCGCGTTTGACGGTATGAGCCTCGCTTCAGATCAGTCCCGGGGGCCGAAGATGGCGGAAGAGAAGACAGGCGGCGACCGCATCGCCAAGGTGATGGCCCGCGCGGGCGTCGCCTCGCGCCGCGACGCCGAGAAGATGATCGTAGAGGGCCGGGTGGCGGTGAACGGCGTGACGGTGAAAAGCCCCGCTCTCGACGTCCTGCCGTCCGACAAGGTGACGCTGGACGGCAAGCCCATCGACGCCCCGCAGCCGGCGCGGCTCTGGCTTTACTACAAGCCCCTCGGCCTCGTGACCTCGGCCAAGGACGAAAAGGGCCGCCAGACCGTCTTCGACACCATGCCCGCCGACATGCCGCGGGTGATGAGCGTCGGCCGGCTCGACCTCAATTCCGAAGGGCTGCTTCTTCTGACCAATGACGGCGCGCTGAAGCGGCGGCTGGAACTGCCGTCGACCGGCTGGCTCAGGAAGTACCGGGTCCGGGTCAACGGCCGCCCGAACGACGCGACCTTCGACCCCCTGCGGCGCGGCGTGATCATCGAGGGCGAGGAGTTCCAGCCGATGGAGGTCACGCTCGATGTGCAGAAGGGCGCCAACGCCTGGCTGACGGTCGGGCTGCGCGAGGGCAAGAACCGCGAGGTCCGCCGGGCGATGGCCGAGGTCGGGCTGATCGTGAACCGGCTGATCCGGGTCAGCTACGGCCCCTTCCGGCTCAACACGATGAAACCGGGCGACGTGGTCGAGGTGAAGCAGAAGGTGCTGCGCGACCAGCTTGGCGACCGTCCCGCGCAGGACGATGACAAACCGGCGGCCCGCCGCGACGGGGATCGCAAGCCGCGCATGACGCGCGACGGCAAGCCCGCCAAACCGCGCGCCCCGCGCGAGGGCTCCGACGCACCACGCGACCGCAAGGCGTTCAAACCGCGCGGGGACCGCCCGACGGACGACCGCAAGCCCCGGGAGGGCGGCAAGCCGTTCCGACCGCGCGCGGCAGCGGCTGCCGGCGGGCCCGGCGACCGGACGGAAAGCGACCGGCCACGCAAGGCGCGCCCCCCGCGCGACGGCGATCGCCCGTTCAAACCCCGCCAGGTTCGGGACGGCGATGCACCTGCGCAAGAGAGGGGCGAACGCCCCTTCAAGCCGCGTCCCCCACGCGACGGTGACTCGCTAACCGGCAACCGGCCTTACAAACAGCGGTCTCCACGCGGCGACGACGCGCCGGCGCGCGGCAAGGGCGACAGGCCCTACAAGGCCCGGCCGCCGCGTGAGGACGCCACCGCGCCGCGCGGCGAGCGCCCGCAAAAGCCGCGTCCCCCGCGCGACGGTGACGCGGGGCGGCAGGACCGGGGCGGGCCGCGGGGCAAGGGCGGCTCTGGCGGCAAGCCCTTCGCAGGCAAGCCGTCGCCATCCAGATCCGGCCCCGGCGGCCCGCGCAAGGGCGGCGACCGTCCATCCGGCGGTCCGCGCCGGGGTGGACCCGGCCCGAAGAAGTGACCGCGGAACCGGCGCCTCACGTCGCGTAAACCGCGAAATCCCGCCGTTCGACGGGAGGATGCCCCCTCTCGGGGCTTGGCCATTCCCGCGCGCCGTGCCAGTCTGCGGATCGTGGCCGTAGGGGGTACGGATGACGGAATCCGGGTTGCAGCGTATCGCCTTCAATCTGTTGCTGGCGCTGACGCTTTATGTCGCCCTCACCGGGGGCGGATGATGGCCGAGCGCTTCAGCGGCAAATACAGCCCCTCCCCGTCCGGCGCGGACCCGGCCCCGCGACCGCAGGGGGCGAGCCGCGCCGAAAAGCGCACCGGCTGGCTCTTCCTCGTTGCCCTGCCCTTCGCGGTCAAGGCGTTCTTTCAGGACCCCGCCGGACTGACCCGCAACCTCGCCGCCTTCGCCGTTCTGGTGCTCGCCGCCTGGCTGACGCGTGAAGGCATTCGCGCCGCCGAAGCCTATGCCGCCCGCAGTACCGCGCGGCGTCCGGCGCTGCCGCGCAAGATGATCGGGTCGATCCTGACCGCGCTCGGCCTTGGGATCGGCGCAGCATCGGGGGGCGAGATGGCCGCACTTCTTCTCGGGCTGACCGGGGCGGCCCTGCATCTTTATGCCTTCGGTCCCGACCCGACGCGCGACAAGGGCATGGAGGGGATCGACACATTCCAGCAGGACCGCGTCGGCCGCATCGTCGCCGAGGGCGAGGCCTACCTGAAAGAGATGCGCGCCGCCGCCGACCGTGCCGGCGACCGCCAGATCACCGCCCGCGTCGACCGTTTCGCCATCACCGCACGCACGCTCTTCCGCACGGTCGAGGAGGATCCCCGCGACCTCACCGCCGCTCGGCGCTATCTTGGCGTCTACCTGATGGGCGCGCGCGATGCGACGATCAAGTTTGCGGACCTCTGGACCAAGACCCGCGATGCCGGCGCAAGGGCGGACTACGAGGCGCTTCTCGACGATCTCGAGACCAATTTCGCCCAACGCACGACCGCCCTTCTGACCGACAACCGCAGCGACCTCGACATCGAGATCGGCGTCCTGCGCGATCGGCTGAAGCGCGAGGGCGTGCGGCTGGACCCCTATCCCCCGAAGAGTGGAGAGTAATATGTCCAATATCCGCGAAGACGCTGCCAAGGCCCTTGCCGCCGTCGAGGAAGTGACGGCCGTGATCCTGCCCGAACCGGCGAGCGAGGTCGTTCCCCTGCAGGACGCGCCGAAACCGCTTGCCGCCGAGATCCGCAAACGCATCGCCGAACTCGACATGACGGATACCGGATCCATCGTGAATTTCGGCTCGGCCGCGCAGGGAGAGTTGCAGCAGATCAGCCAGGCGATGCTCGCCGACGTGCGCAACAAGGATGTGGGCCCGGCGGGCGACAGCTTGCGCGATATCGTGACGACGATCCGGGGGTTTTCGGTCTCCGAACTCGATGTGCGGCGGAAACTCTCCTGGTGGGAACGGCTTCTGGGGCGCACCGCGCCCTTCGCAAAGTTCCTTGCGCGGTTCGAAAGCGTGCAGGGCCAGATCGACAAGATTACCGGCGACCTGCTGACGCACGAGCATAAATTGCTGAAGGATATCAAATCCCTCGACGTGCTTTATGAGAAGACGCTGAACTTCTACGACGAACTCGCGCTTTACATCGCGGCGGGCGAGGCGAAGATCGCGGACCTGGATGCGACCGGGATTCCGGCGAAGGAAGCCGCCGTCGAGAAGGCGCCCGAGGCCGACAAGGTGATGGCGGCGCAGGAGCTGCGCGACCTGCGATCCGCCCGCGACGATCTGGAGCGGCGGGTGCATGACCTCAAGCTCACAAGGCAGGTGACGATGCAGTCGTTGCCCTCGATCCGGCTGGTGCAGGAAAACGACAAGAGCCTTGTGACCAAGATCAATTCGACGCTGGTCAACACCGTGCCGCTTTGGGAAACCCAGCTTGCGCAGGCCGTGACGATCCAGCGGTCAGCCGAGGCGGCCGGCGCGGTTCGCGAGGCCAACGACCTGACCAACGAGCTTCTGACCGCGAACGCGAAGAACCTTCGCCAAGCCAATGAAATCGTTCGAACCGAGATGGAGCGTGGCGTATTCGACATCGAGGCGGTGAAGGCCGCCAATGCCGAGCTGATCGGCACCATCGAAGACAGCCTGCGCATCGCCGACGAGGGCAAGCGCAAGCGCGCCGCGGCCGAGGCCGACCTGAAGAAGATGGAGGCCGACCTGCGCGATACGCTCGCCGCCGCCAGGGCACGGGCGACCGGCACGGGCGCCAACCTCGGGACCAGCGTCTGAGATCATGCGCGCCAGCCTTCTCCCCCGGCTTTTCCTTATCCCCGTCCTGCTGGCGGCACTGGCCGGCTGCGACACGACGGCGGGCTTCGGATCGGGGTCCGCCAGTCAGTTCCCCCGCGACGTGGCGCCGCCGGAGCCGGTCGTGACCGAACCCTCTGCCGCGACCCGCGCGGCGCGGGATTATTATGCCAGGGTCGAAGCCAATTACTTCGCCCAGGACCTTCTGCGGGCCGATGGCGGCGGCAGCGACACGCCGTTCACCGCGCGGGATCTGGCCGAGAACTTCATCCGGATCGCCTTCTACGACGAATTCGCCGAACGCGACGGGCAACTCATCCAGCAGTCGGTGGAGAACCGCCTGCACCGCTGGCAGGAGCCGATCCGGCTCGACGTCGAATTCGGCTCCTCCATCCCCGCCGATCAGCGCGCCCGCGACCGGGCCGAGATCGCGGCCTATGTCATGCGGCTCTCCTCGCTCACCGGCCTGCCGATGCGGATGAGCGGCTGGCGCCCCAATCACTCGGTGTTGATCCTCAATTCCGACGAACGCAAGACCGCCGCCGCCCGCATCGCGGCCCTCGCGCCCGCAACCGGCGCGGCGGCGATCCGCTCGGTGACGGATATGGCGCCGGAGACGTACTGCACCGTCTTTTCCTTCACCCCCGGCCGAACGGCGACCTATACCCGCGCGATCACCGTGATCCGGGGGGAGTTGCCCGAGCGGATGCGCCTGGCCTGCATCCACGAGGAACTGGCGCAAAGCCTCGGCCTCGTGGCCGATTACCCCCGTGCGCGCCCCTCGATCTTCAACGACAACGAAGAATTCGCGCTGCTGACACGGCAGGACGAGATGATGCTGAAGATGCTCTACGATCCGCGGCTCCGGCCCGGCATGACGCTGAATGAGGCGCGCCCGATCGTCGAGGTGATGGCGGCAGAGTTGGCGGGCGGCGAGAGCTGACCGAAACAGGAGGTTGATATGGGTATTCTCGATTTTCTGACGGGCGAGTTCATCGACGTCATTCACTGGGTGGACGACACCCGCGACACCATGGTCTGGCGGTTCGAGCGCGAGGGCCACGCGATCAAGTACGGCGCCAAGCTGACGGTGCGCGAGGGTCAGGCAGCGGTCTTCGTGCACGAGGGGCAGATCGCCGATGTCTTCTCTCCCGGTCTCTACCTTCTGGAGACCAACAACATGCCGATCCTGACGACGCTCCAGCATTGGGATCACGGCTTCCAGTCGCCGTTCAAGTCCGAGATCTATTTCGTCAACACGACGCGCTTCACCGATCAGAAATGGGGCACCAAGAACCCGATCATCGCCCGTGACCCGGAATTCGGGCCGGTGCGCCTCAGGGCCTACGGGACTTACGTCATGCGGGTTTCCGACCCGGCGAAGTTTCTCTCTCAAATCGTTGGCACGGATGGAGAATTCACTGCTGATGAGATCAGCTTCCAGATCCGCAACATCATCGTGCAGGAGTTTTCGCGGGTCATCGCCTCGTCCGGGATCCCGGTCCTCGACATGGCGGCGAACACCGCCGACCTTGGCAAGATCGTCGCCAAGGCGATCACGCCCGCCATCGCGGCCTATGGGCTGGAGATTCCGGAATTCTACATCGAAAACATCAGCTTGCCAGACGCCGTTGAAGCGGCGCTCGACAAGCGGACCTCGATGGGGATCGTCGGCGACCTGAATCGCTACATGCAGTATTCCGCCGCCGAGGCGATGGGCCGGGGCGAAGGCACGGCCGGGGCCACGATGGGCGCCGGCGTCGGCGCCGGGATCGGCATGGCGATGGGCGCGCAGATTGGGCCCTGGGGGGCGGCGCCACAGGCGGCCCCGTCGGCGGTACCACCCCCGCCCCCGCCGCCACCGGTCGAAAAGGTCTGGCATCTCGCGCGGTCGGGCACCGTTGACGGTCCTTATGGCCGCGGGCATCTCGGGCGACTCGTCACCGATGGCAGCTTCACCCGCGAGACGCTGGTCTGGGCGCCGGGTCAGGACGGGTGGAAGCCCGCCGGCGACATCGACGAACTGGCGCAGCTGTTCACCGTGATGCCGCCTCCGCCGCCACCGGCCGGCTGAGCCACACGCCATGCAGGCCCCGACCCAAGCTCCGGCGGAGGAACACCGCTTCCCCTGCCCGCAATGCGGCGCCGACTTGCGCTTCGCGCCCGGAGAGGGCCGGCTGATCTGCGATCATTGCGGGCACGAGGAGCCGGTCAGCGCCTCGGGGCGCACCCACCAGCCGATCCCCGAAACCGATTTCCGCCGGGGTGTCGAGGCTGCACTTCCCGATAGCGAGATCGAGGTCGCGCGCTACTCGAAATGCCCCAATTGCGGCGCCGAGGTGGAATTCGACCCCGCCGTCCACGCCGCCGAATGTCCGTTCTGCGCCACGCCGGTCGTCGCCGATACCGGCGAGGGACGGCACATCAAGCCGAAAGGCCTCGCCCCGTTCGTCCTGACCGAGCCCGAGGCGCGGAAGGCGATGACGAACTGGCTCGGCTCCTTGTGGCTCGCGCCTTCGGGTCTGGCGGACTATGCCCGCAAGGGCCGCGCGATGCAGGGCATCTACGTGCCGTACTGGACCTTCGACGCCGACACCGCCTCCGCCTATCGGGGCCTGCGCGGCACCGTCTATTACGTGACCGAACAGGTCCGCGTCCGCGATCCGAAAGGCGGGGTCCGCACGGAAAGGCGCCAGGTCCCGAAGATCCGCTGGACGCCGGTCGCGGGCCGCGTCGCGCGGTTTTTCGACGATGTGCTGGTGCTCGCCTCGCGGTCGCTGCCTCAGGGCTACACCGAGGCGCTTCTGCCGTGGGATCTTTCGCGGCTGGAACCCTACCGACCGGAATTCCTCGCCGGGTTTCGGGCCGAAGGCTACACGGTCAGCCTCGAAGACGGCATGTCGAATGCCCGCGCCCAGATGGACCGCATGATCGAACGCGACGTGCGTTTCGACATCGGCGGCGACCGGCAGGAGATTCAGTCCATCGAGACAAGGGTTTCGGACGTGACCTTCAAGCACATCCTGCTCCCGGTCTGGAGCGCCGCCTACCGATACCGGGGCAAGAGCTACCGGTTCGTCGTCAACGGACAGACCGGGAAGGTCAAGGGCGAGCGGCCCTGGTCGCCGGCCAAGATCGCCATCGCGGTGATCCTTGGACTTATCCTCGCGATCGTGGCGTTCTTCCTCCTGCAATATGCCGACCAACAGGGATATATCGACCTGCAGAGCTATTGAGCCGGCGGGCCGCGCCGAACCCGGAGCGCATGTCCGGGTCGGCCCGCAGTGCGCGTTGCCGGATCAGCTCTTGCCGATCGGCACCTTCCGGGACTTCGCGACTTCCGGGGCGGCCCGGGCGACGGTCAGCGTCAGAACCCCGTCCTTGAGGTCTGCGCTGATCTTGCTCTGATCGGCATCCGCGGGCAGCCGGAAACTGCGGCTGAAGCTGCCATACTGACGCTCGCTGAAATACCAGGTGTCGCCCTTCTCCTCGCGCTCCTCCTTTTTCTCGCCCCTCACCGTGACCATACCTTCATCGACAGTCACATCGATGTCCTTCTCTTCGACGCCCGGAAGCTCGATGGCGATGCGGTAGGCCTTGCCGTCCGAGGAGGCCTCCGAGGCCGGGGCGAGCCATTCGCTGAGACGGGTGCCGAAGTTGCGGAAAGGCTCGTAGAACGACGGCCAGAACGTGCTGGCGGGGGTTTCTCTACCATTGGAATCTCCAGTTCCATGCTATTTGAGGGAACGGGCGGACCATGCCATCCTTGGGGCCCTGCCGCGTTGACGCGCGTCAAGGCTCTTGATCGTTGCGACGACGACGAGGCTCGGGTAAGGGAATGCCGTTTACGCTAACATGAAGGGCCGACCGATGATCCTGAGCTGCGGCGAAGCGCTGATCGACATGCTGCCGAGGCAGAGCGCGGATGGCGAGGACGCCTTCGCGCCCTATGCCGGTGGCGCGGTCTTCAATACCGCGATCGCGCTCGGGCGGCTCGGCGCGCCTTCCGGGTTTCTCTCCGGCATCTCGACCGACCTTTTCGGCGAGGTGCTGATCGCCGCGCTCGATGCGTCGGGCGTCGACACCGCCCTGACGATCCGCTCGGCGCGGCCGACTACGATGGCCTTCGTCAAGCTCACCGACGGGCAGGCGAGCTACGCCTTCTACGACGAGAACACCGCCGGGCGGATGATCACACCGGACGATCTTCCGGCCCTGCCCGGCACCGTTGAGGCCCTCTTCTTCGGCGGCATCAGCCTCATGGTGGAGCCGGGTGGCGCCACCTACGAGGCGCTGATGGAGCGCGAGGCGGGATCGGGCCGGGTGATGATGATCGACCCCAATATCCGCCCCTCCTTCATCTCGGACGAGGCCGCCTACAGGGCGCGGATCGCGCGGATGATCGGCCTTGCCGACATCGTCAAGCTGTCGGACGAGGATCTGCGCTGGCTCGAAGGCAGCCACGGCATCGCCGCCGGGGCCAGCGCCATCCTCGCGAAAGGGCCGAAGATCGTCTTCGTGACCGAAGGCGCGGCCGGCGCGCATGCCTTCACGGCGGCGCATTCCGTCTTCGTGCCCGCCCGCAAGGTCGACGTCGTCGATACCGTAGGCGCCGGCGATACGTTCAACGCGGGCGTTCTCGCGGCCCTACACAAGGCCGGCCTTCTGACGAGGGCAGGTGTCGCGGCGCCCTCCGAAGAGGCGTTGCGGGCCGCCCTCACCCTCGGCACCCGCGCGGCGGCCATCACCGTGTCGCGCGCCGGTGCCAATCCGCCCTGGGCGGAGGAGATTGCCTGATGCGGGCGCTGGTGCAACGGGTCCGGCAAGCGAAGGTCACGGTCGCCGGGCGGGTCACGGGCGAGATCGGCGAGGGGTTGATGATCCTCGTCTGCGCGATGGCGGGGGATACCGACGCGAAAGCGGCGCAGCTTGCCCAGAAGATCGCGAAGCTCCGCATCTTCCGCGATGCCGATGACAAGATGAACCGCTCGATCCTCGATACCGGCGGCGCGGCGCTTGTCGTCAGCCAGTTCACCCTTGCCGCCGACACGTCGCGCGGGAACCGGCCGGGCTTTTCGACCGCCGCACCGCCCGAGGAGGGCGAACGGCTCTACATGCGCTTTTCGGACGATCTGCGGGCGCTGGGCATCCAGGTCGAGAATGGGGAGTTCGGCGCCGATATGGACGTGGCGCTCGTCAATCAGGGGCCGGTGACGATCTGGCTCGACGTGTGACTTGGGGACGGCCGGCGATCAGCCCTGGGGCGTCATCGCCTTGCGCTGACGGTTGCGTTCGAGGCCGAGGCGGCTCTCACGCCAGATGATCAGGATCCCGGCACACACGACCAGCGCCGCGCCACCGATGACCGTCCAGGTCGGCACCTCGCCGAACACCGCATATCCGACGGCGATCGCCAGCAGCATCGAGGCATAATCGAACGGGGCCACGACCGACGCATCGGCATGGCGGTAGGACGAGGTCAGAAGAACCTGCCCCACCCCACCCAGAAGACCCGCTGTCACGAGCATTGCCGCACTCGTCGGGTCGGGCCATGCCCAGCCGAAGGGCAACGTCACCAACGACAGGAGGGCCGAGTTTACCGAGAAATAGAAAACGATCGCCGTCGTCTTCTCCTCCATCACCAGCCGGCGCACGAAGACTTGGGCGAGCGCCGCGAAGACCGCTCCCACAAGAACGACGATTGCGCCCAGCGCCTCCTCGGCCCCGATCTGTCCCGACGAAAGCGCCGTGAGGCGCGGCGAGAGCACGATCAGGACCCCGACCATGCCAAGCGCCACTGCGAAGATGCGGAAGCCGCGGACCTGCTCCCCAAGAAACATCGCCGCAAAGACGACGACGAGAAGCGGGGCCGCATAGCCGATCGCCGTCACCTCCGGCAACGGCAGCAAGCCGAGGCCGGCAAAGCCGAAGCCCATGGCCGCCGTGCCGACAAGTCCGCGCCAGAAATGGCCGAGGGGGTTGGAGGTCACGAGGCCCGTGCGCAGCGCCCTCGTTGCGATCAGCCAGATCACGATCACCGGGATCGCGAAGGCCGACCGGAAGAACACCGCCTCCCCCGGCGGCACCGCGTCGGAGGCAGCCTTGATCAGGCTCGCCATGGCCATGAAGACCGCGACCGAACAGAGCTTCAGTACAATGCCGCGCAGAGGATTCATGCTTGGTCCTTCCCGGAGCGAGAAAGGCGGAAACGCGCGGCCGCTTCAAGCGGAAAGCGCTCCGGGAGGAACCCGGCCGACGCTTTTCCCGCAAAGCGGCGCCAGAGCGGGGAACACGGATAGTCGCCCACCGCTCTCCGCCTGTTCTGGTCCGGGCGCCCGCGACGGGCCGGGCCCGAACCTACTCCGGCTTCACCCGCGCCGCCGTCTTGTTCGCGAACGCCTCAAGCCGCCCGCGCGATGCCGGTTGGGTGTTGACGATCCCGGCGACGACCGCCTCGGCATAGGCCGCGTCGAGCGCGGACATGTTCTGCATGTGGCTGATCGCCGAACAGATCGCGAAGTTCGACAGCGGCGGATTCTGCGCGGCCGCGCGCGCGAGTTCCATCGCCTTTGCCTCGCTGTCCTCGACGAGATACTGGCAGAGCCCGACCGAGACCGCCTCCTCGCCCTTGTAGATGCGGCCGGTCAGCATCATGTCTATCATCCGCGCCTTGCCGACGAGGTCGGCGACCCGGATCGTCGCGCCGCCGCCGGTGAAGAGGCCGCGCTGCCCTTCGGGCAAGGCGAAATAGGTCGACGCATCGGCCACGCGGATATGGGCGGCCGAGGCGAGTTCCAGCCCGCCACCGACGACCGCGCCCTTGAGCGCAGCGATGATCGGCACGCCCGAATATTCCATCTTGTTGAAGGCTTCGTGCCAGCGCAGGCACACATGCATGAAATCCGCCGCCGAGCGGTCTTCCTTGAAATGCTCGACAAGATCGAGGCCGGCGCAGAAATGCTCGCCCTCGGCACGCAGCAGCACCGCCCGCACGCCAGACCTAGGCAGGGCGGAGAAGAGCGTCACCAACTCCTCCACCGTCACCGCGTCGAGGGCGTTGCGTTTGGCGGCGCGGTCAAGCGTCACGGTGGCGATGCCGTCGGCATCCACCGCGACGGCAAGGTTATGAAGCGGCAACTCGTCGATCGAGGTCATGTCGGTCCTTCGTCTTGTCTCCGGGCCGAAGATGGCAGAGGGCGGGCGGCTTTGCCACACCCCGCGCCTCCCGATCTGCGATGACACGGCGTCACGGCACCGTGACCGGCCCGATCCTTCCCGCGTCCCGCAACCGGCGCGTCAGAGGCCCTTGGACCGGTAGCTCTTCGCCACCCGGTCGATCGCGACGATATAGGCGGCCATCCGCAGATCGGTCACGTCCTGGCGGCCGTTCCACATCTGGCTGATCGATTGGTAGGCGCCGCGCATCGTGTCGTCGAGACCGGAGCGCACCAGTTCCAGCTCGCCCGCGCCCTGAAGGTATTGCTGCTTGAAACCCGGCGAAAGCGTCCAGCCGAGTCCCTTGTCCGCAGACAGCCGTTCAAGCTCGTCGATCAGAAGCTGGTGGCGCGCCTCTTCCTGGCGACGCTGCATGCGGCCGAACCGAATATGGCTGAGGTTCTTGACCCATTCGAAATAGGACACCGTGACACCGCCCGCATTGGCGTAAAGATCCGGAATGATCACCGTGCCGCGCATCCGCAGGATCTCGTCCGCGCCGGCGGTGATCGGACCATTCGCGGCCTCGATGATCAGCGGCGCCTTGATGTTGCCGGCGTTGGACTGGTTGATCACGCCCTCCATCGCCGCCGGGATGAGGATGTCGCATTCCTCTTCGAGAAGCTTCGCGCCATCCTTGACGAAGGTCCCTTCCGGGCAGCCCTCGACGCCGCCCTTCTCGGCCAGCCAGTCGCGCACCGCCTGCACGTTCAAGCCCTCGGCGTTGAAAAGCCCCCCGTCGCGTTCGATGATCCCGGTGACACGCAGACCGTCCTCGCCGCGAAGGAACAGGGCCGCATGGTAGCCCACGTTGCCGAGGCCCTGGACGATCGCCCGCTTGCCGTCGAGGCTGCCCGTGAGCCCAGCCTTGGCCATGTCGTGAGGATGGCGGAAGAATTCGCGCAAGGCATACTGGATGCCGCGCCCCGTGGCCTCGACCCGGCCGGAAATACCGCCGGCGTTCAGGGGCTTGCCGGTGACGCAGGCGGCGCCATTGATGTCGGTCGTGTTCATCCGCTTGTACTGGTCGACGATCCAGGCCATCTCGCGCTCCCCCGTGCCCATGTCCGGGGCCGGCACGTTCTGGGCCGGGTTGATGAGGTCACGCTTGATGAGCTCATAGGCGAAACGCCGGGTGATCAGTTCCATCTCGTGCTCGTCCCACTCGCGCGGGTCGATGCAGAGCCCGCCCTTCGAGCCGCCGAAGGGCGTTTCCACGAGCGCGCATTTGTAGGTCATGAGCGCGGCGAGCGCCTCCACCTCGTCCTGATTGACCGATGTCGCGAAACGGATGCCGCCCTTGACGGGTTCCATATGTTCGGAATGGACCGAGCGGTAGCCGGTAAAGGTATGAATCCCGCCCCGCAGCCGCACGCCGAAGCGGACGGTATAGGTCGAGTTGCAAACGCGGATCTTCTCCTCCAGCCCCGGCGACAGGTCCATCACCGCGACGGCGCGGTTGAACATGAGATCGACGGATTGTCGGAAACTGGGTTCGCCGTTGACAGCCATTCGTTCCTCCC
The DNA here is from genome assembly GCF_039830135.1 of Defluviimonas sp. SAOS-178_SWC. Taxonomy (NCBI): domain Bacteria; kingdom Pseudomonadati; phylum Pseudomonadota; class Alphaproteobacteria; order Rhodobacterales; family Paracoccaceae; genus Albidovulum; species Defluviimonas sp. SAOS-178_SWC. The sequence goes on from NZ_CP156081.1 coordinate 2,884,926, forward strand.
TGACCGGCTCCCGGCCGCTTCGGGCCATATCGCGCGCCGCCGCAAATCCATGCGTTCTTGCGAAGCTGGCGTGCAAGCTACTCAGCCTTGGTTACCAGAGCGCAAAGGAAACACAAGCTGCAAGCGGGTCATTTACGCAGCGGCACCTGCGGGGTCGGCCCGCGGCGCCGGAAAAGAATCGTTAAGGCAGATTGTCGCGAGATGAGACACGATCATCGACATCGGCGGTCACCGGAACCGATTGCCGGCCAATAACCGCCGACCTGCCGTGGTTGCCTCATTTTTGCCTCACCTGAGCCCCTAGTTTTGCCGCAAGTAACACCGAGAAGGAATGCCGTGCTCGGTGCGTTCCGAGGAATCCGCTGCGGATTCCGACCTGGGGAAAGGGTTTGTGATGTCGATGATTGCCCCCGAAGTGATTTGTTCGGCTGCCGCCGTTAAACCCCCTGCGTTTTCCAGGGCCCTCGGCCGCTTCCGGCGCGAGGAAGACGGATCGCTGCTCATCTTCGGGCTTTTCGCCTTCGTCATGATGCTGTTGCTCGCAGGCGTCTCCCTCGACCTGATGCGGTTCGAGGAACGCCGCACCACGCTGCAAAACACGGTCGACCGCGCCTCGCTGGCGGCGGCCGACCTCAAGCAGACGCTCGATCCCAAGGATGTCGTCCGCGACTACTTCCAGAAAGCCGGCCTGACGCCGCCGGCGCCGGAGGACATCATCGTCACCCAGGGCACGCTGAGCGACTACCGCAAGGTCGAGATCAAGGTCTCCGAAGAGATGCCGACCTGGTTCATGGCCCTTGTCGGCGTCAAGACGCTCTCGACGCCCGCGGCCTCGACCGCCGAGGAAAGCGTCGGCCAGATCGAGATCTCGCTGATCCTCGACGTCTCCGGTTCGATGAACTCCAACAGCCGACTGACCAACCTCAAGCCGGCCGCGAAGAGCTTCGTCGACCAGATCTTCGACTCCGCAGAGAACGACAAGGTGTCAATCTCGATCATCCCCTACGCGACGCAGGTTGCGATCAGCGACGACCTTGCGAGCTATTTCAACATGACCGTCGAACACTCCTACTCGAACTGCATCGAGTTCGAGGAAAGCAAAGGTGACTTCGACACGGCCGCGGTGTCGTTCGGAACCGACCCCGGCGACCGTATCTACCAGCGCAACGGCCATTTCGACCCGTTCTACAAGGCGAGTCCGCCGAACCTGACGAACTGCCCGGCCGAGGCCGACCGTGAGTTGCTGCCCTTCTCGGGCGACCGCAACCAGCTCAAGACGTTCATCGACGGCCTTTCCGCCGAGGGCAACACGTCCATCGACATCGGCATGAAATGGGGCGCGGCGCTTCTCGATCCCTCGATGCAGGGCGTGGTCGACGGGATGATCGCGTCGGGCGACCTTCCCGGCACCTTCTCCGAACGGCCTTATGCCTATACCGACGGCGATGTCCTGAAGATCATCGTCCTGATGACCGACGGCGCGAACACGACGGAATACCGGCTGCGCAACAACACCACGTCCAATCCCTATTTCGACGAGGGTGTGAGCCTGCTGACGCGCAACCCGTACTACGAAACGAACGGTGTTTCCTCTGACGACTACACGCTGGAGCAGTATTCGCTCTGGGATGCGTCCAAGAACCAGTACTATATCTTCGCCCTCAACCAGTGGCGCGACAAGCCGTGGGGCGACAGCACCTATACGACGACTTCGTGCAACAAGTGGGGCACCTGCACCACGACGACCAAGAACGACGTTGGCTATTCCGGATCGCCCACCTCGATCCCGATGACCTGGCCGGACGTCTGGGCCCAGATGTCGATCTACTATTTCTCGGACAACATCATCTACAAGGCCTATGGAAGCTCGTCCCTCCGTAACCAGTGGCGCCCGTCCGCGACGTCGAACCCGAAGGCGAACACATACATCAACGACGACAAGGACGCTCTGACGCTCGACATCTGCGGCGCGGCCAAGAACCAGGGCGTGCGCATCTACACCATCGCGTTCGAGGCGCCGACCGAAGGGCAGCAGTTGCTGAACAATTGCCAGAATGCCGGCTACTACGCGGTGGAAGGCCTCGACATCAATGACGCGTTCGCGGGCATCGTGAACTCGATCAACAAGCTGAGGCTGACGCACTGATGGGCAACTTCATTTCCGCCATGCGCGCCTGGCTCGGAAGCAAGGCCAGCGAAGAGGACGGGACCGCGACGATCCCCTTCATCATCTTCCTGCCCTTCTTCATGCTCCTCGTCATGTCCGCGTTGGAAATGGGCACGGTCATGCTGCGCCATGTCATGCTCGAACGGGCGCTCGACATCTCGGTGCGGGATCTCCGGCTCGGAAACTGGAACAATCCGACGCACGAGGATTTCAAGCGCGTCGTCTGCAACCGCGCCGGGGTCATTCCGGACTGCATGAACGTTCTTCTGGTCGAACTGCGCCCGGTCAGCACCTCGACCTGGGAGCCGCTGTCCGCCGGTCCGATCTGCGTCGACCGGGCCGAGCCGATCAAGCCGGTGACGACCTTCGATGCCGGCGCCGGGGACGAGATGATGCTGATCCGCGCCTGCGCGAAATTCGACCCGCTCTTCCCGACCTCGGGGCTCGGGTTCCAGTTGCCGAAGGACAATACCGGGGCCTACGCGCTGATTTCGGCGACCGCCTTCGTGAACGAACCGGAAATTGGAGGCTGAGATGTCGCTCTATTCGCGCCTGAAACTCCGGACCCGCCGCCTTGCGGACGATACAAGCGGTTCGATGCCGGTCGAGGGGCTCCTGGCGAGTACCTTCCTGATCTGGTGGTACATCGCCTCGTTCCAGTTCTTCGACGCCTACCGGCAGAAGAACATCAACCTCAAGGCGGCCTACACGATCGCCGACATGATTTCTCGCGTGCAGCCCGACCAGGCGATCGACTCCGACTATATCGAGGGGTTGAACACGCTCTTCGACTACCTGACCTTCTCGCGCAAACCGACCTGGGTGCGGGTGTCGAGCGTGATCTGGGACGATACCGCCGACCGCTACGAGATCGCCTGGTCCTATGCGACCGGCTCGACCGGCGGCCAGACCGACGACTCGATCCAGGCCGACAAGAACCGCATCCCGATCATGCCGGCAGGCGACTCAGTGATCCTCGTCGAAACCAACATGGCCTACGAGCCGATCTTCAACATCGGCCTCAAGGCACAGTGGTACACGACCTTCATCACCACCCGTCCGCGTTTCACGTCCTGCGTGAAATACGACCTCAAGGACGGGGTGACACTGCCGGCCTGCATCTACGACAGCGATGTCGACATGACCGACAATGTCAGCGACGACAACACGACTGACCCGTCGATTGGCCTCTGAGGCCTAGCGGTCGCGCCGTGCGACCGACGCGGCGATCAGATCGGCCATCGCCCGCCCCTCGGCGCCTGAGATGACGCCGCCGACGCCGACTCGGCGGCCCATCCGCCACCAGAGGCCCGGCGCCCACGCACCGGGTCTTTTGTCCTTGAGATGCAGAACGAAGCCGTTCGACGGCTTGAACGCGAAGGCTCCGCGCTCCACCTTGCGGATCTCGTCCAGGGTCGCGACCACGCGCCCGTCGGAATCCGACAGCGCCTCGGTGGTCAGCACCAGCCCCCGCCCCGCCGCCGCATGGAGTCTGATGCAAAGAACGAGCGCCACGGCGCCGAGCGCGATCAGCATGGCCTGAAGCGGCAGCGATGCCGGCGGGCGGAGGAAGGCCAGAAGCTCCAGCAACACGCCAAGGCCGCCGAGAACCGATGTCGCGAACACTCTCCTTGCCGGTGAGGGTGTGATCCGCGCCAGAATTTCCGTGGTCGCATCGTTCATGGCACCCTACCCTCCGAATTTCCGGACCGTCGGCCGCTTTGTGCGCCCGGACACAAGAGATGTGCCCCCGATCCTGTGCCCGCCCCCTGCTCCCGGAACGGTTTTCGCCCTATATTACGCGGAGCGAACAGGAGAAACCCAAATGTCCATCCGCCCGGTCCTCGAATCCCGCCGCGCCATGCCGACCATGGAAGGCGCCGGCGTCAAGCTTCATCGCGCCTTCGGATTTCATGATCCCTCGGAACTCGACCCCTTCCTTCTCTTCGACGATTTCCGCAACGAACGGCCGGAGGATTTCCATCGCGGCTTCCCCTGGCATCCGCACCGGGGCATCGAGACGATCACCTATGTCCTCGCCGGGACGGTCGAACATGGCGACAGCCTCGGCAATTCCGGCCGGCTCGGCGCGGGCGACGTGCAGTGGATGACCGCGGGATCGGGGATCATGCATCAGGAAATGCCGCTCGGGAACGCCAAAGGGCAGATGCACGGCTTCCAGCTCTGGGCCAACCTGCCCTCGCGTCTCAAGATGACCGCGCCGCGCTATCAGGACGTGAAGTCGGCCGAGATTCCCGAGGTGATCGACGATGATGGCACACGAGTGAAGGTCGTCGTGGGCTCCTTCTGGGGCCGCACCGGGCCGGTGGACGGCATCGCCGCCGATCCGCAATACCTCGACATCTTCGTGCCAGCTGGCGTCCTGAAGACGTTCAAGGTCGACACGTACCGCCGCGCCTTCGCCTATGTCTTCGAAGGCTCGGGCCGCTTTGCCGACGCGTCGCGGCCCGAAGGCGTGCTTCTGGAAAAGGAGGTCATGGGCGAGGAGGTCAACATCCGCGACATATCCGGCAACCGCACGTTGATCCGCTTCGGCACCGGCGACGAGGTGACGGTGCAGGCCGGCGATCAGGGCATCCGGTTCCTTCTGATTTCCGGCGCACCGATCGAGGAGCCGGTGGCCTGGCACGGGCCGATCGTGATGAACACAAAGGCCGAGATCCAGCAGGCGATGGCGGATCTGCGCAACGGCAATTTCATCCGACCCGCGCACTGATCGTCACGCCCGGGGGCGCTGCCCCCGGGCCCCCGGAGTATTTGGGAACAGAAGAAAGGGCGGTCAGGCGGCGACGGCCTTGCGCACCATGTCCCAGTAGATGTCGCCGACCTTCTGGCGCGACAGTCGCCCGCCCTCGCGGTACCAGGTGTTGACGCCGGTCAGCATCGCGATGATCGCGAGCGCGGCAATCTTTGTGTCGGGCGCGGCGAAGACGCCCGCCGCCTGCCCCTCGCGCAGGATCGTTTCCAGCCGCGTCTCGTAATCGCGCCGAAGCGCCTCAATCGCGGCGAAATTCCCGGACCCGAGGTTGCGCAACTCCATGTAGGACAGGAACACGGCATCGGGGCGTTCGAGGTTGAACCGGATGTGGAATCGCACGAATCCCTCGAGCCGCGCCACGGGCCCCTCGCCTTTCGGCTCCGCCTCCCAGGCCTCGATGAGATCGTCCATATGCGCCTTCAGGAGGTCGAAGAGCAGCGTCTCCTTGTCGGGGGTGTAAAGATAGAGCGCGCCGGCCTGCACACCCACCTCCGCCGCGATCTGGCGCATCGAGACAGCGGCGAATCCATGCCGCGCGAAGAGCTTGAGCGCGGCATCACGGATGCGCGGGCCAGTGATTTCGGAATGCGAGCCGGTTTTGCGTGCCATTCCGCCAGATTATCTGAACACACGTTCAATACAATCCCCGTGCCGCTTGCGGAGAAAGGCTGCGAAAGACTAAATTCGGCGCGTCCGTCCGAAAGAACCGCAATGCGCGTTGCCCGCCTGATCGCCGTCCTTCTGCTGCCGCCGCTCGGCGGCTGCGCGACGTTTCCGGCCCTTGATACCGCACCGCAACCCGGTGCGAGCCAGGCGGCCTATCCGGACCTCCTGCCGCTTGACGTCTTCATCGCCCGGGTCCCGCCGCCCCCCGAGACCGATCCGGCGGCCGAACTCGCGGCCCGCGCGGCGGCCCTGAAAGCCCGCGCGGCCGCCTTGCGGGCGGCGGACCTGTCGGGCTGACGCGGCCGCATCACGCGCCTGGACCATTTCAGCCCGAGCGCGTTGCAAGCCTGCGAATGTCAGGCTACATGCGTCTGGCCCGTTCGGGCCGATGATCCAACCACGGAGTTTCCCATGACCCAGCCCCTGCGTCTCGGCATTGCCGGTCTCGGCACGGTCGGCATCGGCACCGTGAAGATCATCCAGCGCCATGCCGGTCTGCTCGCGGCCCGCACGGGGCGTGACATCGCGATCAGCGCCGTCTCGGCCCGCAGCCGCAGCAAGAACCGCGATGCCGACCTGTCGGCATATGGGTGGGAAGACGATCCAGTAGCGCTCGCCACTCGCGAGGATATCGACGTCTTCGTCGAGTTGATGGGTGGCTCTGATGGCCCGGCGCTCGCCGCGACGCGGGCCGCGATCGCCGCCGGCAAGGACGTCGTGACGGCGAACAAGGCCATGCTCGCCCATCACGGACAGACGCTCGCAGAGGCCGCCGAGGCGAAGGGGCATGTGATCCGGTTCGAGGCCGCCGTCGCGGGCGGTATCCCGGTGGTGAAGGCGCTGACCGAAGGGCTGGCGGGGAACGAGATCCGCCGCGTCATGGGCGTGATGAACGGCACCTGCAACTATATCCTGACCCGGATGGAAAGCGCCGGTCTGCCCTATGCCGAGATCTTCGAAGAAGCGCGCCAGCTCGGCTATCTGGAGGCTGATCCCAACCTCGACGTGGGCGGGATCGACGCCGGTCACAAGCTCAGCCTGCTGGCCTCCATCGCCTTCGGCACCAAGGTCTCTTTCGACGCGGTGGAGCTGGAAGGCATTGGCCGGATTTCCATCGACGACATCCGCCGCGCGGGCGACATGGGCTACCGGATCAAGCTGCTCGGTGTCGCACAGATGACCGGCCGCGGGCTCGAACAGCGGATGTCGCCCTGCCTCGTTCCCGCCGACAGCCCCCTCGGGCAGTTGCAGGGCGGAACCAACATGGTCGTCCTTGAAGGCGACAGCGTCGGCCAGATCGTGCTGCGGGGCGCCGGTGCCGGCGAGGGGCCGACGGCTTCGGCCGTGATGGCCGACGTCATCGAGATCGCCCGCGGCTGCAGGATCTCGACCTTCGGACAGCCGGCCGCCTCGCTCTCGGACGCGGTCGCTGCGAAGGCGGCGGCGCCGGCGCCCTACTACCTTCGCATGGAACTCTCGGACAAGCCCGGCGCGCTCGCCAAGGTGGCGACGATCCTCGGCGACGAAGGCATTTCCATCGACCGGATGCGGCAATACGGCCATGCCGATACGTCGGCTCCGGTGCTGATCGTTACCCACAAGGCGACCCGCGATGCGATCGACCATGCGATGAAGCGGCTTCCCGCGACCGGCGTGGTGGTGGGCGACGCGGTGGCGATCCGCATCGAAACCGTCTGACCTCGGCGCCGGGGCCTTGCCCCGCGCCCCCGCGACCGGCTAGATGCTCCTGACCGAAGACCATCAGGAAGAGACCATGGCCGACGCCCAGGAATTCCACGACCGCATGCTTTCGCTGGGCCTCGCCCGCGTCTCCGAAGCCGCCGCCCACGCCTCGGCCCGCCTCATCGGGCGCGGCGACGAGAAGGCCGCCGACCAGGCCGCCGTGAACGCGATGCGCGACCAGCTCAACCTTCTCGACATCAAGGGCACCGTCGTCATCGGCGAGGGCGAGCGCGACGAGGCGCCGATGCTCTTCATCGGCGAGGAGGTCGGCACCGGCAACGGGCCGGAAGTGGACATCGCGCTCGACCCGCTCGAAGGCACGACGCTGACGGCCAAGGACATGCCGAACGCGTTGACCGTCATCGCGATGGCGCCGCGCGGTACGCTCCTGCACGCCCCCGACGTCTACATGGACAAACTCGCCATCGGTCCCGGCCTGCCGAAGAACGCCGTCTCGCTCGACATGAGCCCGACCGAGCGCGTCGTCGAACTCGCCAAGGCCAAGAAATGCAAGCCGACGGATATCACCGTCTGTATCCTCGAACGCCCCCGGCACGAGGACATGATCACCGAGGTCCGGGCGACCGGCGCGGCGATCCGGCTGATCACCGACGGCGACGTTGCGGGCGTCATCCATTGCGCCGAAAGCGAGATCACCGGGATCGACATGTACATGGGATCGGGCGGCGCGCCGGAGGGTGTGCTCGCGGCTTCCGCTCTCAAGTGCATGGGCGGCCAGATGTGGGGCCGGCTTCTCTTCCGCAACGACGACGAACGCGGCCGCGCGGCGAAAGCCGGGATCACCGATCTGAACCGGGTCTATACCCGCGACGAGATGGTCACGCGCGACGTCATCTTCGCGGCGACCGGCGTCACCAACGGCTCCATCGTCCGCGGCGTCCGGCGCGAGCCGAATTTCATCGAGACCGAGACGATCCTGATGCGGTCGAAAACCGGCTCGGTCCGGCGGATGATCTACCGCAACCCGATTAAGTGACGGCCGCCCGCGCCTTCCTCGGCGTCGAAGCCTCCATTACCGGTCGGCGCTGGACCGGCCCCACGGTTGAGGCCGACCGGCTGGCCGAGGCGATGGTGCAGGAAACCGGCCTGCCGGCGGCCCTCGCCCGCGTGCTCGTCGCGCGCGGTGTGGCGCCGGCTGAGGCCGAACGCTTCCTTGAGCCGCAATTGCGCGACCTCCTGCCCGACCCACGGTCGCTGAAGGACATGGAGACGGCCGCGGGACGGTTCGTGAAGGCGGTGAAGGACCGCCAGAGTATCGCCGTCTTCGCCGACTACGATGTCGATGGCGGTTCCTCCGCCGCGCTTCTGATCACCTGGCTCCGGGCGATGGGTCGCGCCGCCACCCTCTATATTCCCGACCGGATCGACGAAGGCTATGGGCCCAACGTGCCTGCGATGTCCGCACTGGCGCGGGATCATGACCTGATCGTCTGCGTCGATTGCGGCACGCTCAGCCACGAACCGATCGCCGCAGCCAGGGGCGCCGACATCATCGTGCTCGACCATCACCTCGGCGGAGAGACGCTGCCCCCTGCCCTCGCGATCGTGAACCCCAACCGCCAGGACGAGAGCGGCGAACTCGGCCACGTCTGCGCGGCCTCGGTGGTCTTCCTGATGCTGGTGGAGGCGAACCGGCACCTGCGCGAGGAGGGCGTGAAAGGCCCCGACCTGATGGCGCTTCTCGACCTTGTCGCGCTGGCCACCGTTGCCGACGTCGCGCCGCTTGTCGGCGTCAACCGGGCGCTGGTGCGGCAGGGGCTGAAGGTCATGGCGCGGCGCGAGCGGGTCGGCCTGACCACGCTCGCCGACGTGGCGCGCATGGATCGGGCGCCGACGCCCTACCATCTCGGCTTCCTCCTTGGCCCGCGCGTCAATGCCGGCGGCCGCATCGGCGCCGCCGATCTCGGCGCACGGCTTCTGGCGACCGACGACCCGCACGAGGCGCAGGCGCTGGCCGACCGGCTCGACGCGCTCAACACCGAACGGCGCGAGATCGAGAACCGGGTCCGCGACGCCGCCCTCGCCCAGGCCGAGGATCGCGGGCTCGACGCGCCCCTTGTCTGGGCGGCAGGCGAAGGCTGGCATCCCGGCGTCGTCGGCATCGTCGCGGCCCGGCTGAAGGAGGCGACCAACCGCCCCGCGATCGTCATCGGGTTCGACGGCGACGAAGGCAAGGGCTCCGGCCGCTCGGTCGAGGGCGTCGACCTCGGCGCCGCGATCCAGCGGCTGGCGGCCGAGGGGCTGTTGCTCAAGGGCGGCGGGCACCGCATGGCCGCCGGGCTCACCGTCGCGCGCGACAGGCTGGAGCCGGCAATGGCGCGGCTCTCCGACCTCCTCGCCCGCCAAGGCGCCGGCACGACCGGCCCGCGCGACTTGCGCCTCGACGGACTTCTGATGCCGGGCGCGGTGAGCCCGGCACTGATCGAAGAGATCGAGCGCGCCGGCCCCTTCGGCCAGGCCGCCCCCGCGCCCCGTTTCGCCTTCGCCGGGATGGCCATCGCCCATGCCCGCCGCATCGGCGAGAACCACCTGCGCATCGCCTTCTCCGACGGCCTGTCCGCGCCGGTCGAGGGTATCGCCTTCGGCGCCTTCGACACACCCCTCGGCCCCCTCCTCGAAGCACATGGCGGCATGCGGTTCCACCTCGCCGGCCGGCTCGAACTCAATCACTGGCAGGGCCGGACAAAAGCCCAGCTCCGGCTTGAGGATGCCGCGCGAAGCTGACGCGGGCCGACTACCAAAAATCTGAAAAAACCCTCTTGCGAGTCACCGCCCCGTGGCCTAAACACCGCCGCACGCCAGAAGTGGCCCGTTCGTCTATCGGTTAGGACGTCAGGTTTTCAACCTGAAAAGAGGGGTTCGACTCCCCTACGGGCTGCCAAACACCCCGCCATTTTGGAGACATGTGACCCGGGCCGGGTATTGTCGCGCGTCATCCGTGGCTTACGCGACATGGTTCAATCCGGAGACCGCAAATCTGGCGCACAGAGAGCGCAAATGCGCGGCCTGTCTCTCTTCGCCGATTTCGTATTTCCAGTTTGGGAGTGAGCAAGATCAGGCGGCGCGGAAGAGCGCGTCCTGCGCGCTCCAATCGGCGGGGATATCATTCTTCAGGCACCAGTCGGCCGTGAGGAACGAGGGCTGCCGCCCCTCGATGATCTGCCGCACCGAGTGCGGCGAGAGGAACGCAAACTCGAGGATCTGCTGGACCCGCTTGACCGACACGCCATGGCCCTCGGCGATGTCCTGGAAGCTTCGACCGGCCGTGACGTCGTCGAGCATCGCGTGCCCCTTGGCAATGTTGGCAATCAGCGTCTCGTCGCGGGGAAGCACATCGCCATCCAGTAGCAGCCGGGTTTCGACGCCGCGTCTGCGCAGCGTGGTCGGCGCTTCGAAGCGCAGGCTGTTTGGGTTTATACGATCGGGCGGAACACTCAGGGCGTGTCCCAAATCCTTCCGCGACAGCGTGAGAGCCAGCCGACCCGCCCCAACCACAACGCGTTCGATCATCGATAACAGGTCGGTGCCCGCGTCCGCGATCACCGAGGTAGCATCGGCGATCAGCTTTACCTCCGCCAATGGCACCAGGTCCCGCATCAGAGTAGTCTGGAGATGGCGCCGGACGGCTGCCGCGATACGATCCTCGAAGGCCCTGGCGGGCAGCCGCCAGCCCGTTGTCCTGTCCGGCGGAACCGGAGCGGTCTTCAGCGCCTGAGAGATGTAATAATCGTAGCGTCGCCCCCGCTTCTGGGTGTGGACTGGCGTCAGCCGCGCGCCCTCCGCGTCGAAGATCTTGCCGGTCAGCGGCGCGCTGGGTCGACCGGATGTCTTCTGTCCCCGTGGGATCGCCGATTGCTCTTGCAGGACCTGCTGTACCTCCTCCCACTGGTCCACCTCGATGATCGCGGGATGCTGGCCTTCGTGGATCACCCCCTTGTGGCAGACCTTGCCGATGTAGAGTGGGTTGGTGAGGATCTTGTGGATATGCCCCCGAGACATCTCTTGGCCGCCCTGGTCACGGCCCGACTTGTCACGTAGCGCTTCGACATCAGCTCGAGACGTTGGGCCTCTTTAGCGGCGAGATGCAGCGCGCGATGCGTCTCGTAAATCGCGAAAAGCGTCCGAACCGTCTCGGCCTCCGCTGTATTGATGTTCAATGTCCGGCCCGCGGCATCGTAGCCGAGAGGCACATAGCCGCCCATCCACAGCCCCTTCCTCTTTGAGGCGGCGATCTTGTCGCGGATCCGTTCGGCAGTCACCTCGCGTTCGAATTGTGCAAAAGACAAAAGTACATTGAGCGTCAGCCGCCCCGTGCTGGTTGCGGTATTAAAAGACTGGGTCACCGAGACGAAGGAAGCCTTCGACGCGTCGAGCCGGTCTACAAGCCGGGCGAAGTCGGCAAGCGAGCGTGTCAGCCGGTCGATCTTGTAGACGACGATCTGCTCCACCCTGCCCTCGTCCACATCTTGCATCAGGCGCTGCAGAGCCGGCCGCTCAAGGTGCCCGCCGGAGATGCCACCATCGTCATAACGCTCCCGGACCAGTTCCCAGCCCTCGTGGCGCTGGCTGGCGATATAGGCCTCGCAGGCCTCGCGCTGCGCATCGAGCGAGTTGAACTCCTGCTCCAGCCCTTCATCGGAGGATTTGCGGGTATAGATGCCGCAGCGGATGCGGACCAACTCACCCTGGGCCTGTACCCGCGTCTCCGCATCGTCGAGACTGCCCTTGAGAGGCTAACGCAAGCAATGGTTGAGGCGCGCAGCGGCTATCTGCCAATGGCCGAGGCCCATGCGCTACTTGAAGAGCTACACTCTTCACAGAACCAAACCGAGCGGAGCCTCTTCTTCCAGCTGAAGAATGTGGGCGTCTTGACTGTTGAACCGGTGATCGACGGACCGACGATGGTGGAGCAAGTTCGCTTCACCTTTGAGCGATTGAGCGATCATCGGATCGCCCACACGCTCCTCGACACGGCAATAACCGGTGACAATCCAGCGCCTGCCTTTTCACCGGGTGGAGCGCTTCGCGAATATGTCGTCGGAACCAACGCGTATCGTTTTGCCGGAATAGCCGAAGCCTTCGCCGTACAATTGCCTGAACTGTTCGGCACCGAGCTGCTTGATCTCATTAATGACATCAACGCGAGCTACGACCTGCTGCCCGGTTTCCGGACCAGCCTGCTGTGGCGAAGGCAAGAGGCCTTTAGCGAACGCACGCTGGAACTGCTGGAAGAACACGCAGACTACCTGGACGGCGATCTCTGGCTCGATACCCTGATCGCGGTCGCAACCGAACCCGGCAATGCCTTCAATGCGGATTATCTCGACAGTTGGTTGCGCCCGATGTCGATGCCGGAGCGGGACGAATTGTGGTCAGTGCGAGCCACGTACATCGCGACCGATGATGGCAATTCTATTGATACACTGATCCAATGGATTTTGACCAATGGTTACAATCCTATTGAACCCGAGCGTGCCAGGCTTGCCGCGATCACGCTCGCGTGGCTCACCAGTCTCAGTCACCGGATTGTCCGCGACATGGCGACGAAGGCTCTAGCCGCGCTGTTGGTAAATCGCCGTGAGCTTGGTGTCCATCTCATCGATCGATTTGTCGGCCTCGACGACGCTTATGTTGTTGATCGTGTGTTGGCGGCCGTTTACGGCGGCGCGACCCGTAGCAGCAGTAACGAGGGCCTCGCAGCATTGGCCGACACCGCTTATTCAGCGGTATTCGCGAATGATCCTATTCCCACTCATGCACTGATCCGCGACCATGCACTGGGCATCATCGAACTGGCTGCTTATCGCTGCGTCCTTTCAGCAAAGGTGTCGCTCGATCGCGCGAGGCCGCCTTATCCGGCATTCCTTCGGCCAACCCTCTACCGATCGTTCCTTTCGCGACCTGCTCAGGTGGCACCGCGAAGGGAACAGGGCGCGCTGGCCCAGCCATGTTGCCGTGACGCCGACAGTGCCGCCGGAGCGCAGTGACGAAGCGCGCATCACCATGGTGGGCCATGCCACGATGCTGATCCAGGTCGCCGGGCTCAACCTGTTGACCGACCCGGTCTGGTCCGACCGTGCCAGCCCCGTTCGCTTTGCCGGCCCACGTCGTGTCACTGCGCCGGGGATCGAATTCAACCACCTGCCCCCGATCGACGCGGTGCTGATCAGCCACAACCATTACGACCACCTCGACACCGCGACTTTGCGCTGGCTGCAGTCGCGCCACCGCCCTCATATGGTGATGCCGCTGGGCACCGATGCCACGATTCGCCGGGCCGTGCGAGGGGCGCAGATCTCGACCGGAGACTGGCATGATCGAATCACGCTGGCACCCGGGATCTCGGTCACGCTCACTCCCGCCTATCACTGGTCGTCGCGTGGCATCCGCGATCGCCGCATGGCGCTGTGGAGCGGGTTCTGGATCGAGAGCCCCGACACGCGCATCTGGTTCGCGGGCGATACCGGCTACGGCGACGGCGCGATCTTTCGCGACATCCGGGTCCGCCATGGCTCCCCCGAGATCGCGCTGATTTCGATCGGTGCCTACGAGCCGCGCTGGTTCATGTCCGCGCAGCACGTAGCCCCGGACGAGGCGGTCCGCATCTTTGCTGATATCGGCGCGGACCAGGCGTTGGGATATCATTGGGGCACGTTCCAGTTGACCGACGAGCCGCGGGAGGAACCGGCCGAGCTGCTTCAAAGCAGCCTGAATGCTGCCGGTATCGACACAGGCCGTTTTACTCCGCTTGCCCCGGGCCAAGCTTACACCGCAAGGCAGCCCTGAGAGAGGAATGGTCGTCGTGCGCGTCGCAAAAGGCCGCTTTCCACCCGATCGCGTCGATTGACCGCTCGATAGTGTCACAGCGAATCTGGCACATGATGGAGTTCGGTTTTCCGGCTATCGTACGACAACGCGGCAGATCGGGAGCAATTGGATGCTGCACAAGGGCGACGGGACCGCAAAGGGGGACTCGGAAGGTAAGATGATGGCGGTCGTGACGACCGGCACGGGAGGCTATGACAAGCTTGACTACAGACGAGTCTCGATACCCGTTCCGGGATCGGGCGAAGTGGCGCTCTCGGTGCTGGCCGCGGGGGTCAACAATACCGACATCATCACGCGGCTTGGATGGTATTCCGAGTCCGTCAGGGGGGCAGTCTTCATCGGAATGTCCGCACAAGAACCATCGCTTCGATGACAGGTCGTGCAACTCAGCGCTCGCAGCGTTGCCACCAGGTCCTTCCACTCCCCCGCCCGCCCAGGGCCCGATTCTCGTTGCCCCTCGGCGACTTTGCATTTATCAGTGTCTTTATGCAAAATGGGGTGAAAGCGTGATACCTGACGAAGTTCGTGCCGCCTATGCGCCGACAGGCACGCTGCGCGCGGCCGTGAACCATGGGAACCGCGTACTCGTGTCGCGGGACGAAACCGGAGAGGCCCGAGGCATCACCGTCGACCTCGCCCGCACTCTGGCCGAGACGCTGAACCTTCCGCTGCAGTTCGTGCACTACGAACGGGCTGTCGATGTCTCCTCTTCCGTCACCAGTGGGGACTGGGACATCTGTTTCCTCGCGGTCGACCCAAAGCGAGCCGAAACGATCGATTTCACAGACCCCTATGTCCGCATAGAGGGCAGCTACCTTGCCGCGCCCGCCACGCCCTACGATACCTCCGCCGACCTCGTGGCCTCGGGCGATCCAGTCGGTTCCGTAGTGGGATCAGCCTACTCGCTGACCCTGATGCGTTTGCCAGGGGCCGAATATGTGGTCATGTACGAAGACATTCACGCCATGCTGGCCGCGCTCGACAGTGGAGAGGTCAGGGCCGCCGCAGGAATCGGCAGCGTGATGGAAAAGGAGGCCGCCCTGCGACCCGGTGCCCGGATAGTCAGCCCCCCCTTCATGGAGATCCGGCAGGCCATGGCCATGCCAAAAGGACGTGAACCCGCCGCGACACACCTCAGGACTTTCCTTACCGATCTCGCACGGTCGGGCCGCGTCGGCGATATCCTCGAGCGGCATGGTGTTGACCGCGACGCGGCCATCCAGCCTGCCTGACCGATCCCCGGCAAGGACGACCAATCCCCCCGCCGCCGCAATCGATGCCAAATCAATCGGACCGGCGCGCCCGATGACTGCCCGAATTGACTTAGCCGCCCACACACCCGAGGCCGCCTGCGTGCAGGGCTTGCGGGGCAGGTCGGCACCGGCGGGATCGTGATCGTCCGGACACGAGCATTCGGCGCCGAAATTCGCCGTATGCCGGATCGCATTCGGACCCTGGTGACTGCACCCTTGCGGTGGCGCAAATGAATGCCGGACACCCGGGGCCGACCCGGACGAGGGCACCAGACCGGCGTCCATGGTCCTGAACCAGTTGCGACATTCAAGAGCGCTTCACTTCCTCGCGCCCGGCCACAAACCTTCTTTGCCTTTGTTGCTGGAAAAGTGCCAAAGTAAGGCAGGACACCATGACCTGCTCGAACCACAACAACACCGTATATTGAATTTTGCGATCAACTTCGGCAAAAAATTGCACGACGATCAAGGGGAGCATGATCAGATGAAAGCCAGCCTTCTCGCCGAGAAGATCGCTCAGGACATCACCCAGAAGATCGCGACGCGTGAAATGCCGGCAGGCGAGCACCTGCGCGCGCAGGCGTTGGCGGATCGTTACGGTGTGTCACGCTCGCCGATCCGAGAGGCTTTGAAGCTGCTCGAGACGGCGGGACTTGCCGAACAGAAGACCAACCGCGGGTTCTATGTTGCTGACCGGGCCGAAGGAGTGGCGGCGGCCGTCCCTGAAGCGCTGAAACAGGAACAGGAAGGCCCCTATCAGCGGATCGCGAACGACTGGCGGAACGACCGCTTGCCGGAAGAGGTGACCGAGAAATTCCTGCGCGAAACATACGCTCTGACGCGGGTCCAGGTGCGGGACATACTGGCGCGCGCCTCACGCGACGGATGGGCCGAACGAAAGCCGGGTTACGGCTGGCGGCTTCAGGACGTTGCCAAGTCAAACGAGTCTTTCCGACAGATCTACCAGTTCCGCATGGCAATCGAACCTGCGGCCATGCTGCTTCCGGAATATACCGTTGACAAAGTCCTTCTGGAAGAACTCAAGACAGCACAGAAACGCATGCTTGAAAGGGACATCGATCGCCTGCCGGTAGAACAATTGCTGAGCGTCGGGGCGGACTTCCATGAAGAACTGATCAAGTTCGCCAATAATCCCTACTTCCATACGGCGCTTGTCCGGGCCAACCAGATGCGGCGACTGCTGGAGTACCGCGCCGCCTATAGGCCTGAGCGGTTCATCCAGCAGTCGACGGAGCATTTAATGATCCTCGAGCTACTCGAACGGGGTGAGATCCTGGAAGCCTCGTTCTCGATGAAGAAACACTTGGCCGGCGCCCTAACGGAAAAGGCCGAACTTATCAGGGCATTGGACGAAAGATCGGCGGCGCCGGCCTGATCGCTTCGTCGATGCGCCTCGAGCAGGCCTTCAGGCGGATACACGTCGCCCGATCTGTTCGCCAAGTGCCTTGTGCAGGATTGACGGGATGACCCCGCCCGACCTCAGCAGCCGGACGTCCTGTTGCGTCTCGACAGCCGCCACGGTCTGGATCACCGTTTCCTCGCCATTCGCCCGTTTCAAGACAACCGGAACCTCTTGCCGCGGCACCAGGCTGCCAGGCGCCACGTCCACCACAAACAGGTCCTGCGGCGTGATCCCCGCAGAGGCGGGCACGAAGCCATCGACGATCTGCAACGGCAGGACGCCCATGCCGATCAGATTCGACCGGTGAATGCGTTCGAAGCTCTGCGCGATCACGGAACTCACGCCGAGCAGCGCGGCCCCTTTGGCGGCCCAGTCGCGGCTCGACCCCATGCCGTACCGATGACCCGCGAGGATGACGCGTGCGCGCCCCTCGGCGTCGAGCCGCGCCGCGGCATCGTGCACCAACAGCCGCGAGCCGTCATGAAGCACGGTCGTCGCGGGCGGCAGGTCGTGGGCAAGGTGGTTCGTTGCGGACTTGTTGGTGAAAAGGCCCCGCAGCATCACCTCCCAGTTCCCGCGATAGGAGGCATAGACGTTAAGGTCCCTCGAGTCCCCTCCCCGTTCGATCAGCCATTGACCCGCCGCGCTGTCGGGCGAAATCCAGCCGGCAGGGGATATATGGTCAGTCGTCATGTCATCACCGAGCACCAGCAGCGGGACGGCCTCATAAGTGCCAAGTCGCGAAGGCGCATCTTTCTGCACGAAAGCGGGGCGGCGCAGGTCGCGTGACGACGGATCCCACGGAAAACATTTGCCCTCGGGCGCCTGCAGCGCCGCCCAGTCGGCATTGCGCCGCGCTTCGCGGAACAAGGCCGGCACATCCCGCGGGACGATCGCTGTGGTCATCGCCGCATCGATCTCGGCATCTGTCGGCCAGAGGTCGACCAGCGTGACAGGCTCGCCATCGCGATCCAGGCCGATCGGGTCGGTCACGATATCGCCTCGCACGTCCCCACGCAGCGCAAAGGCGACGACAAGTGGCGGCGAGGCGAGGAAGCCGAGGTCGAGTTTCGGATGCACCCGCCCGGGGAAGTTCCGGTTGCCCGAGAGGACAGCGGCCACAGCCTTGCCGTCGGCCAAGGCCTTTTCGACGACGTCTGGCAGCGGGCCGGAGTTGCCGATGCAGGTCGTGCAGCCATATCCGACAATACTGAAACCGGCCGCATCCAACGCGTCGAGCAAACCGGCACGGGCCAGCATGTCGCGCGCCGATGGAGACCCCGGCGCGAGCGAGGTCTTCACCCAATCGGGCGGCGTCAGCCCTAGCGCGGCGGCGTTCCGAGCAAGAAGCCCCGCGGCCAGCAAAAGCCGCGGTGACGAGGTGTTGGTGCAACTCGTGATGGCTGCGATGCCGATCGCGCCGTCCGGCACGCCATCCTCCTCGGGCGACAGAGTGCGGCCAATGGCATGTTCCACAGCACCTGCAGTAGCCGATGCGGACAGACGGTCTTGCGGTCGGCGCGGCCCGGCCACAAGCGGGGCAAGCGACGACAGATCGATGTCGATCTCCCGATCGAACCGGGGGTGTGCGGCTGGATCGAACCAGTGGCCCTGCGCCGTGAAAAGCGGTTCGATCCGGTTCAGCAGATCATCGGGCCGCCCGGTGCGGCGCAGGTAGGCGACGCTTTCCTTGTCCGCCGGAAAGAATCCGGTCGAGGCGCCGTATTCCGGCGCCATGTTTGCCACCACGGCGCGGTCGTCGGCAGAGAGCGTCGCGGCCCCCTCTCCGAAGAACTCCACTAAGGCTCCGGTCACGCCGATCCGGCGCAGCTGATGCGTCACCTCCAGCGCGAGATCCGTAGCAAGGACGCCGGGCCGCAGCCGACCCGAAAGGCGGACGCCGACGACCTCGGGGAAAGCCAGCGAAAGGGCCTGCCCGAACATCGCGGTTTCGGCCTCGAGCCCGCCGACCCCCCAGGCCAGCACGCCGATGCCGTTGATCATGGGCGTATGGCTGTCGGTGCCGATCATCATGTCAGGGTGCCAAAGCCCGCCCTCCCCGACCACCAACGTCGCCAGTTGTTCAAGGTTGATCGTATGCATGATCCCGGTACCAGGCGGGTTCACGTTCAGCGTCGACATGTTGCGCGCCGCCCATTTCATGAACGCGTATCGCTCGGCGTTGCGTTCGATCTCGTTGGCGGTGTTTTGCGCCAGCGCGACACTGGACCCGTAGGCATCTACGGCGAGCGAGTGATCGACCGAGACCTCGACGGGAATGTCTGGCGTCAGGACGGATGGATCATGCCCTGCTTCGGCAAGTACGTCGCGCATCGCGGCGACGTCCGCAAGCGCGGGCGTGCAGGTCGTGTCGTGCATCAGGATGCGGTTCGGCCGGAAGGCGAACTCCATATCGGGATGGCCGCCGCCAAGCCAAGTCTCCAGGGCCGCAATCACGTCAGACGCCATCCCTGTCTCACGCAGGTGATTCTCGGTCAGCAGACGGAGAACATGCGGCAGCCGGTTGAGACTGCCTCCGAGCACTGCCCGCAGATCAATACACTCCATCGCCCCCGAAGTGCCGGACACGGACAGCCGCGGCAATCCGTGTCCGTCTGTTTTGCTGCCTTTCCCTCGGGTCATCCTCAGTCCCCTACGCTGACTTCGTCCTGCGCGTTCGCCATCCGACGGCGCAGCCGCCCACCAAGGATGATCGGCATGATGAAGCCGATGATCGCAATGATCCAAAGGATGATCGCCAATGGAGAGCCGACGAGTATCGACCAATCACCATCTGAAATGGTCATCGCCCGACGCAGGTTTACCTCCATCTCGTTTCCAAGAAGGATGCCAAGGATGATCGGCACCATCGGAACCTCAAGTTTGCGCAGGACCCAGCCCGCCAATCCGAACCCGACCATCAGCATCACGTCGAAGGTCGACCCGGTGATCCCGTAGATCCCGACGAAAGAGATCATGGCGACCACCGGCATCAGGATCCGCGTCGGCACGAGAAGCACGCGAGTGAACAGCCCGACCATGGGAATGTTAAGCGCGAGGAGCATGAAGTTGGCAATGAAGAGCGCCGCGATCAAGCCCCAGACGATGTCCGGGTTCTTGGTGAACAGCAGCGGTCCGGGCGTAATGTTGAGCTGCAGTAGAACCGCCAGAAGCACCGCCGTGGTTCCCGAACCGGGAACGCCAAGCGCCAGCATCGGAACCAGCGCCCCGCCCGCAGCCGCGTTGTTGCCGACCTCGGGCGCGACGACGCCGCGGGGGTCGCCTTTGCCAAAGGTCTTGCCTTCACGGTCCACGGTCGACTTCTCGACCGAGTAGGACAGAAATGACCCGAGAGAGGCCCCCGCCCCCGGCAGCACGCCGGACAGGAAGCCAATGATCGTGGCCCGCCCCATGGTGGGAACACAGCGACGCAGCACCGACCAATCCGGCGTCAGCCGACCAACCTTCATCTGGCCGACTGAAGCGGCAGAACCGCCGCGGTGATGCTCCAGGAAGATGAACACCTCGCTCAAAGCAAAAAGGCCAACGATGGCAACCAGGAAATCTATCCCGTCGTAAAGGTGGATATGGCCGAAAGTGAACCGCTCGGAGCCGGTCTGACTGTCGGCCCCGATCATCGCAATGCCCAGGCCGAGCGCGGCGGCAAATGCCGACTTCGCTTGGTTTCCGGCAGAGATACCGCCGAGCGTGGCGAAGGCGAGCGTGAAAAGAACGAAGTATTCCGCCGGTCCGAACAGAAGCGCGATCTTGACTAACTGAGGTGCCAGCAGAACCAGTCCCCAAGTGGCGAAGAACGACCCGACAAAGGAAGCGATGCCGGAAAGCGTCAGCGCTTCGCCTGCCCTGCCCTGTTGTGCCATCGGATAGCCATCCAAGCACGTCATCATGGCCGGTTCGTCACCGGGGATGTTGAGCAGGATCGACGAGATCCGCCCGCCGTACATCGCTCCGTAATAGACCGAAGTCAGCAGGATCAGGGCCGAGACCGGCCCAAGGCCCAGAGAGAAGGCGATCGGGATCAAGATCGCGACACCGTTGGCGGGTCCGAGGCCCGGCAATGCCCCCATGAGCGTTCCGAGAAAGCATCCCAGGAGCGCCAAAAGCAGATTCTGGAAGGTAAAGGCGACTGCGAAACCATCGGCGAGAGAAGCAAGCGTATCCATGACAACCTCAGAAACCGAACGGGCCCTTGGCCAGCGACAGGCCAAGGATCAGGTGAAAGACGATGTAGATGCCACCGGACGTGGCTGCGCCCGTGACCAGTGACATCAGGGGCGTCGTACCGAGCCGCCATGTCAGGTAGGCGGTGGCGAAGACCGTGGCGATGAGAAAGCCCAGTTCCGGCAGAGCCCAGCAATAGAGAAAGAGGACCGCTCCGGCGAACAGGACTTCTGCAAGGTCGCGGAAGGCCGGCCAGATCGGGTCGGCGTCGGGGCGCAAAATGAAAATCAGCGAACTGATGGCAAGAACTGCTCCGACCATATAGGGAAAGGTGCGGGGCCCGATTACATCCGACATGAAACTGTCGGCGATGATGGACGTGGCCCAGAAATAGAAGATCGAAAGCGCCAAACCGACGACGCCGAAGATACGGTCACTCATGGAAGCCTCCCCGCCCCAGGTAAGACCGGACCGCCGAGCAAGTTCAGCGGTCCGGACGATCGTCAGTTGATGATGCCGATGGACTTCGATGTCTCGGTGATGTCAGCGATGTTCTGATCCACGAAAGCCTGCATGTCGGCGCCGAAGTTGTTGAACGACTCCATCGCCGCGTCGTCGAGGGTCTTCTGGAACTCCGGGGACTCGGTCATCTTCTTGATCGCGTCGCTCCAGAAAGCCTTGGCCTCGTCCGACGCGCCTTTGGGCATGTAGAGACCGCGCCAGTTGGCACCGTTCACATCATAGCCCTGTTCCTTCGCGGTCGGCAGGTCGGGGAAGTGCTTGAGCCGCTCGGGCGCCAGCACGGCCAGAACACGGATGTCACCGGATTCGAGGAACCCGCGCGCTTCTGAGAAGTCGCCCGAGAACGCCTGAACGGCGCCGGACAGAAGGCCGGTCATCG
Organism: Defluviimonas sp. SAOS-178_SWC; assembly: GCF_039830135.1. Lineage (NCBI taxonomy): Bacteria > Pseudomonadati > Pseudomonadota > Alphaproteobacteria > Rhodobacterales > Paracoccaceae > Albidovulum > Defluviimonas sp. SAOS-178_SWC. The sequence goes on from NZ_CP156081.1 coordinate 2,906,889, forward strand.
CTTCGCCGCCGCCAGAGAAGGCGACGTATTTCAGCTGACGCACGTCTTCCATTCCGGCTTCCTTGGCCAGAAGCATCGGTTTGATGTGGTCATAGCTGCCCACGGAGGATCCGCCCGCGATGCCGACGGACTTCGGGTCGGCCAGGATGGCATCCATCATCTCCTTGAGGGTCTGGAACGGAGAATCCTTGGCCACGGCGATCACGCCGTATTCGGCACCGAAGGTCGCAAGCCAATGAACGTCGTCTTTGGTCGCGCCTTCAAAGATGCCTTGCGCGATACGCGCGGTAGTGGAAACCGAGGCTGCGACGATGACGTTGTTGTCCTCTCCCCGCTCCTTGGTGACATGCGCAAAGGCCACGCCACCGCCTCCGCCGGTCATGTTGTTGACCTGCATCGTGCTGTCCAAGATGCCAAGATCAAACAGGAATTTCGCCGTGGTGCGGCAGATGAAGTCCCATCCGCCACCTGGGCTTGCGGGCGCGATGCATTCGGGGTTTTCGGGCTTGAATTCGGCCGAAGCAGGCGCTGCGACGATAAACATCGCGGCAATGCTGAGTGCGGTGGCGCGGAAAGTATTCCTGATCATGTAGTCCTCCCTTGACGATCCGACGTCGAATCGACGCGCCCCAACATTGCACAATATCGCACCAAAGTGCAAAGATAGATTGGGCGGGATCTTTGATTTGGCAGACAACTCAACAGAGGTTGATGCCGCCCGAAATTCTTGAGCATGCCGAAGCGACCGGGAATGCCGGCAAGACCTGCTGGTATTTTGGGATCGGCCGCTAAAGTTTCTATCGATGGTGACGTGTCCGGCAGATTCGAAGCACACAGCAGGGTCGTCCCTCACCGCGTCGTTCCCGATCAGCCTCTCCATCTTGGCGGCGGCCTGTGGGTCGACATGCCGGATACGTTTTTGCCGACCGAACTCAGCGCCAATAAAAAAAACTCCTTGCAGACGGGACGGGCCATACGTTTTTGAGCAGGCGGTTCACCCCGGCATGATCTTCCGGACCAGTGCGAGCTTTTCCTCGCCGAGAGCGATGAAGCGGAGGTTGTCCGCGATCTCGTCGGGATCGGTCTCGGTCTCATTGGCCTCGCGGAGCTGGGTGACGCCGTCTACGATCCACTTGAGTCTGATCAGACCTCTGCAAACACTTGAGCTGGTCGTCGTCGATCGACGTTACGAAACCACCCTGTCCCACATAACTCGGGTCCATCTGACGCCGATTCGCTCGGGTATCACCTGCCGCGAATTAGGTCGCTTGCCCGCTCAGCGATCATGATCGTGGGTGAGTTCGTATTGCCTGACGTGATGCGCGGCATGACTGACGCATCCACCACCCTAAGGCCATCAACCCCCCGAACCCGAAGATCAGGGGTCACCACGGCGCGATCGTCGGCACCCATGCGCGCCGTGCCGACCGGATGAAAGATCGTCGATGCGATTTTGGCTGCTCCGATTGCAAGCTCCGCATCCGTCTGGAACTCCGGTCCGGGCTTGAACTCTTCTGGCCGGTAACGTGCGAGCGGCGCCTGGCCCATGATCTTTCGGGTCAGCCGGATTGCGCGCGCCGCGGTCAGGCGGTCGCCCTCTGTCGAAAGATAGTTCGGCTGAATCTCGGGATGCGTGGTGGGATGGGGTGACGTGATGCGGACATGCCCGCGGGCTTCGGGGCGCAGGTGGCAGACACTGGCGGTGATCGCGGGAAAGCGATGTGGCGCCTGGCCAAATGCTTCCAGCGTGACGGGCTGGACGTGGTATTCGAGATCGGGTGTTGCCACCCCCTCATGGGAATAGGCAAAGGCGCCAAGCTGGCTCGGTGCCATCGACATCGGGCCAGTCCGTTTCAGCGCGTATTCCAGCCCGATCATCGCCTTACCCCAGAGCGTCGCCGACATGGTATTGAGCGTCTTCGCGCCGGTGACCTTGTAGGCGCAGCGTATCTGCAGGTGATCCTGCAGGTTGGCGCCCACGTCGGGGCAATCGTGGACCACGTCGATCCCGTGTTCGCGCAATAGGGCGCCCGGCCCGATGCCGGAAAGCTGCAGGAGTTGAGGCGATCCGATCGCGCCCGAGGCGAGGATCACCTCGCGCCGCGCGGTCACCCTGGCGGGGATGCCCTCGCGGCGGAACTGGACGCCCGTCGCGCGGCGGCCCTCCAGGATCAGCCGGTCGGCCTGGGCGTGGGTCATGACGGTCAGGTTGGACCGGCCCATTGCCGGCCGCAGGAACCCTTTCACGGTGCTCCAGCGCCAACCCTTGCGCTGATTCACCTTGAAATAGCTCACCCCGAAATTGTCGCCTGCGTTGAAATCCCGGGTCTCGGGGATACCTGCGGCGATGGCGGCGTCTTTCCAGGCATCCAGGATCTCCCAGCGGAGGCGCTGCTCCTCGACCCGCCATTCACCTCCGACGCCGTGATTGTCGCTTTCGCCCGCGTAGTAGTCCTCGGACTTGATGAAATACGGCAGGACGTCGTCCCAGCCCCAACCCGTGTTCCCCATTTGCCGCCAACCGTCGTAGTCGGCGGCCTGGCCGCGCAGGTAGAGCATTCCGTTGATCGAGGAGCATCCGCCAAGAACCCGCCCCCGTGGATAAATCAGCGACCGGCCACCAAGACCGTCGCAGGGGGCGGTCGAGAACCCCCAGTCTGTGCGCGGATTGCCGATGCAGTAAAGATAGCCCACAGGGATGTGGATCCAGTGGTAATTGTCGTCGCCGCCCGCTTCGAGCAGCAGGACACGTACTTTTGGGTCTTCGCTGAGCCGGTTGGCCAGGACACAGCCTGCGGAACCAGCGCCCACTATGACGTAGTCGAATTTCCCAAAATCCTGCATAAGGTGCCCTCCGCAGCGCCAGAAGTTTCGCGCCGCCGACAGGATGACCGGGAGCGAGCGCAAGAGAAGTCACGATATTGCACATTCATTGTCGAATTTCGTGCGCGACGACCTGACGGTCAGCTGAAATTATCTCAAAGAGGTGTTCTCACCGTTCGACCGGGGCGATGTTTGAGCTGACCCGCGTTGGTCGGGACGGTCATGCGCTCGCCCTGCTTTGGTCGATCTGCCGAACAAATCGGGCTTGGGCGAAAACCATCCCCCAGAACTCGGCATGCGGGGTTTTCGCGACCGAAGTCGACGAAAGCAGACCAATCCCTGTTCCGCCTGATCGCCACCGTAAGCGTCCATTTCTGACACTTCGCGGCGTCAGTTCGAACTGGGCTGCCAGTTCCAGGGCAAGAGATCATCGACACGGCTGATCGGATGGCCGTCGGTCATGCGCTGCAGGACATCGGTGATCCAGGCCTGCGGTTCGACATTGTTGAGTTTGGCGGTGGTGATCAGCGTGGTGATTGTGGCCCATCTGTCGGCACCGCCGTCGGAGCCGGCAAAGAGAGCATTCTTGCGGCCGAGCGTGACGGGGCGGATGGCACGCTCGACCGTATTGGTGTCAAGGTCGATCCGACCATCGTCGAGGAAGCGGCAGAGCGACGGCCAGCGGGCGAGCGCATAGCGGATGGCCTCTGCAAGACCACTGCGCTGTGGCAGGCGTGGCAGCTGCAGTTCCAGCCAGGGCTTCAGATCATCAACGATCGGGCGCGCACGGTGGTCACGCACGGCCTGCCGGCCCGCGGCGGATCCGCCCCTGATCTCCGCCTCGATCGCATAGAGCGCCGCGATCCGGCGCAGGACCTCCTGCGCAATGGGCGATCCGGTGGCCTGATGCACCTCCCAGAACTTCCGCCGCGCATGCGCCCAGCAGGCAGCCAGCACGATGTCGCGCCGTGCGGCCAGCGGTTCGAAGCCGGGATAGCCGTCGACTTGGAGAATGCCGCTGAAGTGCTCCAGATGCGCCGCCGGCCGCTCGGCCCGCCGATCCGGACTGTAACGATAGAGAACCGCTGGCGGATCGTTCCCGCCCCAGGGGCGGTCGTCCCTTGCATAGACCCAGAGCCGCCCGGTGCGGGTGCGGCCGCGCCCGGGGTCGAGTACCGGCAGCACGGTATCATCGGCAAAGACCCGTTCCGCCGCCATCACGTGATCGGCGATCCGATCCCGGATCGGGGCAAGCCACCAGGCGGCGCCCGCCACCCAGTTCGCCAGCGTCGAGCGGTTCAGCGTGACCCCCTGGCGGGCGAAGATCTGGCTCTGCCGGTAGAGCGGCAGGTGATCACAGTATTTGCCGATCAGGACATGTGACAGGAGTGCCGGTGTTGCCAGTCCCTTCGCGATCGGCCGCTCCGGCGCCGGGGCCTGATGGATCGTCCCGCAGGTCCGGCAACCGTATTTGGGCCGGCGGATCCGCACGACCCGCAACTGCGCCGGCACATGGTCCAGCATTTCGCTGACCGTCTCGCCGATCAGGTGCAGGGCCCCGCCGCAGCAGGGACAGACCTCCGCATCCACATCGGCGACACGGTCTTCACGCGGCAGATGGTCCGACAGGCTGAGACGTTGATCCTTGCCACGTGCAGCTGTGCCCGGACGGCGTTCATTGCGATCCGCGGCCTCTTCCAGCTCCACCAGATCGGCGGCCACGTCCTCGAGCCCGAGTTGCAGCTGATCGGGATCGAGGCGCTCCGATCGGCGGCCGAACTGCATCCGCTGCAGCGTCTTCAGAATGCCTCTCAGCCGCGCGATCTCGGCCTCCGCCTCGGCCCGCGCGCTGTCCCGCTCGCGCACCAGATCGCCGATCAGCGCGTGCAGCGCTTCCACGTCGTCCGGCAGGCTGGCAAGGTCGATGGACATGGTCGATTGTACCATGCCGCAGGCTCATCCCGCGCCGCTATCACCGCCCTGAGTCAATGCGCCGCAGGTCTTTCAGCCCGCCGCCGCCGGTCGCCAGCGCTGGTCCGGCGCCCGCCAGTCGATCCCTTCCAGAAGATGCGAGAGCTGCTCTGATGTCAGAGAAAGCGTCCGTCCCGGCTCGATATTGGCCGGCCAGACGAAGACACCATGCTCCAGCCTCTTGGTGAACAGACACAGGCCGGTGCCGTCCCAGAACACGATCTTGATGAGACTGGCATTGCGCCCCCGGAACACGAAGAGATGCCCGGTGAACGGATCCTGATGCAGCACTTCCTGAACGAGCACGGCCAGACCGTCCATCCCCTTCCGCATATCGGTGTAGCCAAACGCCAGGTGCACTTTGACGCCGGCAGGCAGCAAGGTCATGGCGCCATCTCCCCATCGGCGATCTCGACATCCACGAACCGCACCGCCTCTTCCTGCCGCCAGCGGCAAAGCACGCGCCGGGCGATGCCGTAGCGGCGCGCCACTTCGGAGACGCTGGCACCGGGTCGGGCCGCTTCGGCCAGGATGCGAGCGCGCTGCACATCGCTGAAACGCCGGCGGTGACCGTCACGCAGAGGCGGCACGGCCGGCACCTCGGGCACCTCCGAACTGGGATAAGTCATGTGACCTGCGGTGTGACCAAGAGTGTGACTCTGGTTGTGACCTAGGGTGTGACTTGCGCCGCCGCGCCGCCAGAGCAACTTGCGCACCGGCACCTCAGGTTCGGCCATGAACTTCGCCCGCCAGTTCCCGAACGCCTTCAGCGACAGGCACTGCACCTCGCAATATTCCCGCTGATTCAGGTCACCGCGCTTCCAGGCCTCGTGATGCGCCCGCCAGAACGCTTCGCCATACCGCGCCCGGCGGCACCCGTCCTCCGACATCTCGATCTCCTCTCGCTTCAACACCGTGAAGCCAAGAAAATCGGAAATCTGCCAACAACGACAAGTGTGTGGCGAATGGACGCTTACTCGCCACCCTATTCCGCTCGTAAGCGTCCATTTCTGACACTTCGCGGCGTCAGTTCGAACTGGGCTGCCAGTTCCAGGGCAAGAGATCATCGACACGGCTGATCGGATGGCCGTCGGTCATGCGCTGCAGGACATCGGTGATCCAGGCCTGCGGTTCGACATTGTTGAGTTTGGCGGTGGTGATCAGCGTGGTGATTGTGGCCCATCTGTCGGCACCGCCGTCGGAGCCGGCAAAGAGAGCATTCTTGCGGCCGAGCGTGACGGGGCGGATGGCACGCTCGACCGTATTGGTGTCAAGGTCGATCCGACCATCGTCGAGGAAGCGGCAGAGCGACGGCCAGCGGGCGAGCGCATAGCGGATGGCCTCTGCAAGACCACTGCGCTGTGGCAGGCGTGGCAGCTGCAGTTCCAGCCAGGGCTTCAGATCATCAACGATCGGGCGCGCACGGTGGTCACGCACGGCCTGCCGGCCCGCGGCGGATCCGCCCCTGATCTCCGCCTCGATCGCATAGAGCGCCGCGATCCGGCGCAGGACCTCCTGCGCAATGGGCGATCCGGTGGCCTGATGCACCTCCCAGAACTTCCGCCGCGCATGCGCCCAGCAGGCAGCCAGCACGATGTCGCGCCGTGCGGCCAGCGGTTCGAAGCCGGGATAGCCGTCGACTTGGAGAATGCCGCTGAAGTGCTCCAGATGCGCCGCCGGCCGCTCGGCCCGCCGATCCGGACTGTAACGATAGAGAACCGCTGGCGGATCGTTCCCGCCCCAGGGGCGGTCGTCCCTTGCATAGACCCAGAGCCGCCCGGTGCGGGTGCGGCCGCGCCCGGGGTCGAGTACCGGCAGCACGGTATCATCGGCAAAGACCCGTTCCGCCGCCATCACGTGATCGGCGATCCGATCCCGGATCGGGGCAAGCCACCAGGCGGCGCCCGCCACCCAGTTCGCCAGCGTCGAGCGGTTCAGCGTGACCCCCTGGCGGGCGAAGATCTGGCTCTGCCGGTAGAGCGGCAGGTGATCACAGTATTTGCCGATCAGGACATGTGACAGGAGTGCCGGTGTTGCCAGTCCCTTCGCGATCGGCCGCTCCGGCGCCGGGGCCTGATGGATCGTCCCGCAGGTCCGGCAACCGTATTTGGGCCGGCGGATCCGCACGACCCGCAACTGCGCCGGCACATGGTCCAGCATTTCGCTGACCGTCTCGCCGATCAGGTGCAGGGCCCCGCCGCAGCAGGGACAGACCTCCGCATCCACATCGGCGACACGGTCTTCACGCGGCAGATGGTCCGACAGGCTGAGACGTTGATCCTTGCCACGTGCAGCTGTGCCCGGACGGCGTTCATTGCGATCCGCGGCCTCTTCCAGCTCCACCAGATCGGCGGCCACGTCCTCGAGCCCGAGTTGCAGCTGATCGGGATCGAGGCGCTCCGATCGGCGGCCGAACTGCATCCGCTGCAGCGTCTTCAGAATGCCTCTCAGCCGCGCGATCTCGGCCTCCGCCTCGGCCCGCGCGCTGTCCCGCTCGCGCACCAGATCGCCGATCAGCGCGTGCAGCGCTTCCACGTCGTCCGGCAGGCTGGCAAGGTCGATGGACATGGTCGATTGTACCATGCCGCAGGCTCATCCCGCGCCGCTATCACCGCCCTGAGTCAATGCGCCGCAGGTCTTTCAGCCCGCCGCCGCCGGTCGCCAGCGCTGGTCCGGCGCCCGCCAGTCGATCCCTTCCAGAAGATGCGAGAGCTGCTCTGATGTCAGAGAAAGCGTCCGTCCCGGCTCGATATTGGCCGGCCAGACGAAGACACCATGCTCCAGCCTCTTGGTGAACAGACACAGGCCGGTGCCGTCCCAGAACACGATCTTGATGAGACTGGCATTGCGCCCCCGGAACACGAAGAGATGCCCGGTGAACGGATCCTGATGCAGCACTTCCTGAACGAGCACGGCCAGACCGTCCATCCCCTTCCGCATATCGGTGTAGCCAAACGCCAGGTGCACTTTGACGCCGGCAGGCAGCAAGGTCATGGCGCCATCTCCCCATCGGCGATCTCGACATCCACGAACCGCACCGCCTCTTCCTGCCGCCAGCGGCAAAGCACGCGCCGGGCGATGCCGTAGCGGCGCGCCACTTCGGAGACGCTGGCACCGGGTCGGGCCGCTTCGGCCAGGATGCGAGCGCGCTGCACATCGCTGAAACGCCGGCGGTGACCGTCACGCAGAGGCGGCACGGCCGGCACCTCGGGCACCTCCGAACTGGGATAAGTCATGTGACCTGCGGTGTGACCAAGAGTGTGACTCTGGTTGTGACCTAGGGTGTGACCTAGGGTGTGACTTGCGCCGCCGCGCCGCCAGAGCAACTTGCGCACCGGCACCTCAGGTTCGGCCATGAACTTCGCCCGCCAGTTCCCGAACGCCTTCAGCGACAGGCACTGCACCTCGCAATATTCCCGCTGATTCAGGTCACCGCGCTTCCAGGCCTCGTGATGCGCCCGCCAGAACGCTTCGCCATACCGCGCCCGGCGGCACCCGTCCTCCGACATCTCGATCTCCTCTCGCTTCAACACCGTGAAGCCAAGAAAATCGGAAATCTGCCAACAACGACAAGTGTGTGGCGAATGGACGCTTACTTCCGCTCCCTACAATACCCAGTTCAGGCAATTTGAATTCCCTGTTATCCCACGCAGGGAATATTCCGATAAAGCATTGAAATGAAGCTTATATTCAAAGGAAGGATTGCTGTCACACCCCCAAACCACGCCAATTTCCCTGTAAATTCCCTGTAAACAGGGATTTCAATAGCCGAGACCGGATAGCCCAAGACTTCCAGCACTGCTAAACACCCCGCCATTTCAGAGACTGACGACCCACACCGAGCATTGTCTCGTGTTATCCGTGGTTTACGCGGGATCCTAAATTCCAGAGACTGCAGAACTGGCACACTGCGCGCGCAAATTAGCCGCGCGTCTCTCTTCGCGGATTTCGCATTTCCAGTTTGGAAGACGAAGTCTTTCAGGCCCTGTGGAAGAGCAGGTCCTGAGCTGACCATGCGACCGGGATCTCGTTCTTCAGACACCAGTCCGTCGTCAAGAATGAGGGCTGCCGACCTTCGATCAACTGCCGCACAGTGGTCGGCGAGAGGAAGGCAAACTCGAGAACCTGCTGCACCCGCTTGACCGAGAGCCCATAGGCTTCGGCGATCTCCTGGAAGCCCCGGCCGCCCGTGACTTCGCCAAGAAACGCCTGCGCTCTTGCGATGTTGGCGATCAGCGTTTCGTCGCGAGGCAAGGACTGCCCCTGCAACAGCAGCCGCGTTTCAACCCCACGCCGGCGGATCGTGAATGGCGCATTGCCGTGGAGATCTTCTTCGTTCACGCAATCCCTCGCGACGCCGAGCCCTTCGGCAACCGAAGCCCGCGCTAGCGTAATGGCAAGTGCACCAGTTTCCAAGACGACCCGGTCAAGCATCGTCAGCATGTCGAGGTCCTCATCCACCAGTTTGGTGGCAACATCAGCGATCATCTTGGCGTCTGCCGACCAGAGCAGGCTCCGCATTGCCGCAACGCGCAGATGCCTGCGCACCGCCTCGCCGACACGCACTTCAAGATCGCGTGCCGGAAGACGCCAGCCGCTGGTTCGGTCTGACGGAACAGGAGCGGTCTTCAGCTGCTGAGAGATGTAGTAGTCATAGCGGCGTCCTCGCTTCTGCGTGTGGACCGGCGTCAGCCGTTTTCCCTCCGCATCGAAGAGCTTGCCGGTGAGGGCCGCGCTCGGGCGACCGGATATCTTCTGGCCGCGGGGAATCCCCGACTGCGCCTGCATCAGCCCTTGCACCCGATCCCATTGCTCCTTCCCGATGAGCGCCGGGTGCTGGCCCTGATGGATCACCCCCTTGTGCCCAATCTTTCCGATGTAGAGCGGGGTGGCGAGGATCTTGTGGATATGCCCCCGAGACATCTCTTGGCCGCCCTGGTCACGGCCCGACTGTGTCACGTAGCGCTTCGACCTGAGCCCAAGCTGCTTCGCCTCCTTCTCGACGAGATGAAGGGCGCGATGGGTCTCGTAGAGCGTGAAAAGCGTTCGGACTGTCTCAGCCTCGGCTGCGTTGATGGTCAGGGTCCGGCCCGCCGCATCGTAGCCGAGAGGCACATAGTCGCCCATCCAGAGCCCCTTTTTCTTCGAGGCCGCGATCTTGTCGCGGATCCGTTCGGCGGTCACCTCGCGTTCGAACTGTGCGAATGACAGCAGCACATTCAGCGTCAGCCGCCCCATGCTGGTCGCGGTATTGAAAGATTGGGTCACCGAGACGAAGGAGGCCTTCGCCGCGTCGAGCCGATCGACGAGCCAGGCGAAGTCCGCGAGCGGGCGTGTCAGCCGGTCGATCTTGTAGACCACGATCTGGTCCACCCTGCCCTCGTCCAAATCACGCATCATGCGCTGCAGAGCCGGCCGGTCGAGATGGCTACCGGAGATGCCGCCATCATCGTAGCGCTCCCGAACCAGTTCCCAATCCTCATGGCGCTGACTGGCGATATAGGCCCCGCAGGCCTCGCGCTGCGCATCGAGCGAGTTGAACTCCTGCTCCAGCCCCTCGTCCGAAGATTTGCGGGTATAGATTGCGCAGCGGATGCGGACCAACTCACCCTACCCGCCTGGGCCGGAGCCCGAAGAAGCGCGGCCCGCTCCAGTGAGCGCCGGTTATCCGCTTCGCAATCGTGGTGAGCGAGCGATAGGTCCGGCCATCGAGGATGTACCCCCCGGAGGTGACCTCCACACCGTTGGTGCGACCATTCCACTCCCGGACAAGGTACGATCCGGCTGACGCTTTTGGGGGCGTAGCACCCCCGCGCCTGGCGGCCTCTGCGACGGAGCGCAACTCGCGCCCGATCGGAGCGGGGTAAGCGTCGCATCTGGCGCAAGATACACATCGGGATCGACGAAGAAACGCTGGAGGTGCGGGCCGTCGAAGTCACCGGCAGCAACATCGGCGATGCGCCCATTCTGCCTGACCTTCTGGATCAGATCCCCGCAAACGAGCAGATCGGGTCCGTGACAGCCGACGGCGCCTACGACACCCGCAAATGCCATGAGGCGATCGCGGCCCGAAGCGCGGTCGCAGTCATCCCTCCGCGCAAGAACGCCAAACCGTGGAAACCGACGAGCCCGGGGGCCGTCGCACGAACGAAGCGCTACGCGCTTCGAACTACCTGGGCCGTGCCATCTGGCGACGATGGAGCGGCTACCACCGCCGGAGCCGGGTCGCGTCAAAGATGAACTGCATCAAGCTGCTCGGCCAATCCCTCATGGCCCGAGACTTCGAGCGCCAGGTCGCCGAGCTGCAGGTGAGTATCGCCGTGCTCAACGGCTACACCGCCCTTGGCATACCTGTCACAGTGCCCGTAGGATAGGTCCGTCTGGGGAAAGGGAAACTGCGCAAAGACCCGGATTTGGGCAACAGCGCCGCTTGCTGCGTCCCCGCCGTTCATTTCGACAGGGATCTTACGCCCCTTGGACAACGGGATAACCGCCTCGTTTGGGTGGAGGATCGACGGGATTCCGCTGGTGTTCGGGGTGCCTTGGGCGAAGTGCGGGGCAGGCGAGAATGACGCCGTTGTTGCGTGAGCCGCAGACATTGCCGGGCGGTCGCTGTACCCGTCCTGCGAATGAGCGTATCCCGGTCCAGCCATAACAGCAGCGACCCGCGCTGTCCCAGCACGTCGTTTTTAGATGGGCCATCTCGTCGTGCGGTAGCGGGCGGATATCGGCTTCGTCATGCCCCCGTCGATCCGAGGGACGCGCTATGCGGATCTTCGCTCGCTGCTTTTGTTGCGACAATGCCGATAAGGGCGTAAGTCTGGATTGACGGCTTCCTTCAAGTCTGAGAAAGTAACTAGTTAATTACATAGCGGTGAACCGCAAACTGCGACTGGGAGGAAGTATATGAGACTGCCTATGCAAGCACGGCTGCAATTGTCTGCCAGAATCGGCGCACTTGCAGCTCTTTTCGCGATCGGTGTGTATGGCGACAAGGCGCTGGCCGCCGATATTCAGATCAAGATCGGGCACGACATGCCGGAGTTCAGCCCGCACCACAAAGCCGTGGTGCGCTGGAAGGAACTTGTGGAGGAACACAGCAACGGCAAAGTGGAAGTCATGATCTTCCCCGCCAGCATACTCGGCTCGGCCACGCAGATGGTTGAGCAGGTGCAAGCCGGTGCGCTGGAGGCGGCAATGCTTCCGAATGCGCAAATTGCTCCGATTGCACCTGAACTTACCGTCCTCGACCTGCCGTATCTGTTTCCCAACCGGGAAATTGCCCATGCAGTTGTCGACGGTCCGGTCGGCGACACTATCCTCGCTGTCTTGGATAAATCCAACATCATCGGCCTTGCTCACTGGGAAAGCGGATTCAAGCAGTTCACGGGCAATTTCCCCATCGCCGCGCCCGCCGACTACGAAGGTCGCAAGATACGCACCATGCCATCGCAGGTCGTCCAGCAACAGTTCCAGGCTTTCGGAGCAGTGCCGACCCAGATCGCCTTTTCCGAACTCTACAGTTCGCTGCAGCAGGGTGTTGTGGATGGGCAGGAAAACCCCATTGCGACGATCGCGGCAGGAAAGCTGTATGAAGTTCAACCCTACATTACGCTCTCCGATCACGGGTTTCTGGGCGAAGTCTTCATGATCAACAAGACCTTTTTCGAAGGACTTGATCCGGAAATCCAAACGGTTCTGCGCGAGGCGGCATGGGAAGGGCGGGATTATCAGCGGCAGTTGATCGCCGAGAACGAGCAGGAACAACTGGAGATGTTCAAGAAAGCGGGCGTTAACATCATCGAATTGACGCCCGAAGACCGAGAAAAGTTCGTCGCCGCCGCGCAACAAGTGCATGAGTGGTATCGTTCACAGAACGGTGGAGAGCTTCTTGATGCCATCCAGGCGGACATAAAAGAACGTGAAGCAGGCGGGAACTGAACCCTCGCTAAGGAGCCTAGGAGCTGCGATGAAAACGATTGACCGTGCTCTCTCGGCCTTGGAACGGTGGATTGTCGGCGGCGCAATGCTGCTGGCAGTCTGCATCCTTTTGGCAAATGTGTTCCTGAGATACACATTCGCCGCTCCAATTTCATGGGCGGAGGAGTTGGCAATTCGACTAGTGATTTGGATGGTGTTCGTAGGGTGCAGCATCCTCGTGCGAGAGCAAGGACACCTGGCGATCGATCTGTTGCCGCGCTCGCTATCTGACCGTATGCGCGGCGGGCTTACCATTCTCGTGTGGCTTATCTCGGGCGCATTTCTCGCCTGGCTCCTTCTGGTCAGCTCACAGCACACCATCAACGCGTACCGATCTGGTCAGGTCCTTCCGATGCTCCAGTTACCTATTTGGCTCGGGTATCTGGCTATACCGGTCGGATCGCTGCTCATGATTGTCCGGATTTTGCAACACATCGGGCGTGCGCTCTGCATTGGGATCGATTGGTTCGATTTCAGAGAGCACGGAATATCAGAATAGGGTGTTCCAATGACGTCACTGCTGATCGTGGCATGCCTTGTCTGCGGCCTTCTGATATCGCTGCCGATCTTCGTGGTATTTGCCGCGACGGCTTTCATCACATTCGGCCTTACGAGTGAGATCCCCCTTTCAATATTGCCGCAACGGATATCCGCAGGCCTTGAGAGCTTTACGCTGCTGGCAATCCCCTTTTTCTTTCTGGCCGCCCAGATCATGAGCCGGGGGGGGCTTTCGGACCGGTTGATCGCCTTCGTACAGACACTGGTAGGCCATTTGCCGGGGGGGCTCGGCATGACGGTTGTTCTCACCTGCATGCTGTTCGGTTCCATCACCGGGTCCAGCGCCTCGACAATTGTTGCGGTGGGAACCATCCTCGTGCCTGCGCTTACAAAGTCCGGATATTCACCTCAATTCGCCATCGGTTCCGTGACGTGTTCCGCATTGATCGGCATGCTTATTCCGCCCAGCAATGCGATGATCATTTATGCTGCGGTCGCCAACGTATCGATCGGCGCCCTATTCATGTCCGGTATCGGCGCCGGATTGCTGTTCAGTTTCGCTTACTGCGCCTACTGCGTAGGTTACGCTCAGATCGCGGGTGTTCCGCGCTCACCACGGGCCAACCTGTCCCAGATCATCGCGGCAGCCCGAGAAGTGGTTTGGGGCGTTGGCATGCCCATCGTCATTCTGGGAGGCGTATATGGCGGTGTATTTACCGCAACTGAAGCCTCGGTCGTGGCGGTTTTCTATGCGGCATTCGTCGGAATGGTGGTCTATCGCCAGATCAATCTGTCCGACCTGTGGGAGATCTGCATCGACTCCGGTATCGCATCATCGCGCGTGCTCATCCTGGTGGCCGCTGCCAGCCTTTTTTCCTGGCTGATGAGTATAAGCGGAACCACCGCCGCCATGGCGGCACCGCTGCGTTCGTTTTCGGGGGAGCCATCGCTGATCCTACTGGCGACCAATGCCTTGTTGCTGGTCGGGGGCATGGTGGTGGACGTCTATTCGAATTTACTGATCATGGCTCCGGTCATACTGGGTCCGGCGGGCGCTGCGGGTATTAACACGACCCATTTGGGTGTTGTCATGGTCGTCAATGTAGACATCGGCAACATCACACCACCATTCGGCCTAAACCTGTTTGTGGCAGCTGCCGCTTTCGGCCTGCCGTATTTCTCCATCGTGCGGGCAGTGTTGCCGTGGCTCGCAATTTCCTTGGTTTGCCTGATTGTGATCACGTATGTTCCGGCAATCCCGATGTGGCTACCGGAGCGGTTGTATCCATGATAATTTGCGTTGCTCTTGGACTTGCCCGGAAAAAGGCGGAGAGCCATCGTCGATGCTCGGCGAAGTGACTCGCATGGCGCTGGCGTCTGAGACGTTCGACGTGATCTTGACCACGCGCGACCCGACCAAGACCGATGCTGCGCACGTGAAGGGCTGGGTTGCACATATCCAGAAGGGGATTCATCTTGTGAATCCAGTATGGTAGCTGGACCGTATGAGCAGCCCTACGCGCGCCACCTACAAGACTATGAACTGGCCAGCATATAACGAGGCGCTCAAGCGCCGTGGCTCGTTTGTGATCTGGTTCGACCCCGAGATAAACTGGAATGCGGTGCCAAACGGCAAGCGCGGCCGACAGCAGACCTACAGCGATGCCGCCATCCAGGCCTGCCTGTCCATGAAAGTTCTATTCGGCATGATGTGAGACTGATGTGAGACCGTCAAACTGGATCGTTTGAGGCTGGAGTTTTCCGCGTAACCTGCCCTTGGCCGGGAGGAGTGGAAGACGATGAAGGCATCGAAGTTTTCGGACGCCCAGAAGGCGTTCATCCTGAAGCTGGGCGCGGACGGCATGCCGGTCGCGGAGATCTGTCGCAAGGCCGGGATCATCTAGGCGACCTACTTCAACTGGAAGAAGCGGTATGACGGGTTTCTACCGACCGAGATGGGACGGCTGGAGCAGCTCGAGGATGAGAACGGCAAGCTCAGGAAGCTGGTTGCCGACCTGTCGCTTGACAAGGAGATGCTGCAGGACGTCATCCGCCGAAAGCTCTGAGGCCTGCCCGGAAGCGCAAGCTCGTCGATCTCGTCTGTGCGGACTGGAACGTTTCGATCCGGAGGGCCTGCGCGTTTTTCCTCGTCGACACGTCGACCTACCACTACAGAGCGCGCCGGCCCGGGCAGGCCCATCTCGAACAACGGATCAGGGAGATCTGCGAGACCCGTGTACGTTACGGGTATCGCCGTGTCCATGTGTTGCTGCGCCGGGAGGGCTGGATGATCAACCAGCAGAAGACACGCAGGGTTTACAGCGAGTTGGGCATTCAGCTGCGGAACAAGAGGTCAAAGCGCATGGTCAAGGCGGCGCTCCGGGAGGACCGCCGGGACGCGGTCGCGCCCAACGAGACCTGGGCGATGGATTTTGTCCATGACCAGTTGGCGACGGGACGCAGGATCAGGGTGCTGACTGTGGTCGACATCTTCTCGCGCTTCTCGCCGGTGATCGATCCGCGGTTCAGCTACAGGGCAGAGAACGTGGTCGAGACACTGGACCAGATCTGCGTGCAGGTCGGCTACCCGAAGGCGATCCGCGTGGACCAGGGGAGCGAGTTTGTGTCCCGCGATCTCGACCTTTGGGCCTATGCCCACGATGTCACCTTGGACTTCTCCCGACCCGGCAAGCCGACCGACAATGCCTTTATCGAGGCGTTCAATGGCCGGTTCAGGGCGGAATGCCTGAACACGAACTGGTTCCTGACGCTTGCCGACGCCCGGGAAAAGATGGAGGCTTGGCTCAGATACTACAACGAAGAACGACCCCATGGCGCGATCGGTTACAAGGCCCCGATCGAACTCGTGAATCCCGGCAGCGAAACCGGCCAGCTGCCCCGATGAAGCCCGGAAACTCCAGCCCCGGGCGATCCAAGGTTGGGTCTCGCTTCATCACCCCAAGGACTCTCCCGATCCCCGGAGGGAAGACGGGGCTCAGGTCACAATCAGTCGCGCCCCCATTTCGACCGGCGCGATAACGGAGAAGCCCT